>CAUTOY010000077.1:0-6480 GCA_963539855.1 uncultured Veillonella sp. | reverse complement strand
CCTATAACAAAAATATTTAATATACTTATTATACTAAAGAGCATCTATCTTGTACAATACTGTAATGTATCAAGCTATTCGTAATACGAATACCTGTATATAACTATATTCTATAGTTTTTTATACACCTAGCCATAATAGATAGACTATGTTAAAATATATCATCAATTTAGGAGGTCATTATGCATCAAACATATTCTATACTACAAAAATTATGGTTGTTCATTAAACTCTTTACTCCTATGTGCATTACACAATTTTCTCTCGTAGGTGGCACATTTATCGCCATTTTTTTGACCGGTCAATATAGTACGATTGATCTTGCCGGTGTTGCTACAGGGTACAATCTGTGGTTATTATTCTATATCTTTGCACAAGGTACCTTAATGGGTATTACCCCAATTATTGCACAGTTACTAGGTGCTAAAAAAACAAACACAATCCCCTCCATCATTTACCAAGGGTTTTATATCGCCACAGTGTTAGCACTCATCATATGGCTATTAGGTGTATTCGGATTAGAGCCGTTACTAAATTTTCTTAATCTCGAGGCAGCAGCCACAGCAGTGTGTATTAATTATTTGAAAGCTTTTGCACTTGGCTTATTCCCTTTATTATGGGTTAATACATTGCGTAACACTGTCGATTCTCACGGTCTCACTCACTATTCTATGGCCATTGTAGTAACGAGCTTTGTAGTAAATGTATTTTTAAATTACTCCTTAATTTTTGGTCATTTCGGGTTGCCTGAAATCGGTGGTGTAGGTGCTGGTTATGGCATTGCTGGAGCTTGTTGGACAAACTTTATCCTATTTAGTGCTATGGTACTTTTCCATCCTAAATTGAAGGGATATCGTATCTATAAAGATTGGATAAGCCCCAAATGGCAATACATACGTGAGCAATTGCAAATCGGTTTGCCAATCGGTTCTTCCATTTTTTTTGAAGCTAGCATTTTTAGTATTGCCGGCCTATTGATGGTACACTTTGGTTCTGCTGTTGTAGCTGCTCATCAATCTGTCATTTCCTTTACCAATGTTTTCTATTGCTTACCACTTAGTATTGCTATGGCATCTACCATTGCCGTAGGCTATGAAGTCGGTGCAGGGCGCCATAAAGAAGCCATTCAATACTCCTACATTTCTCGTGTGTTAGCCATTTTAATTGCAATTTTGATTTGTACTTTCACATTCACCCATATGGAAAGTATATCCGCATTATTTACAAATGACGAAGAGGTATATAATCTCATTTATGGATTCCTTGGCTATGGCGTTTTTTTCTCTGCTGTCGATGCCATCGGTACACCTTTGCAAGGCATTCTCCGTGGTTACAAGGATGTAAAGATTGTATTCTATATCTCTCTTATTTCCTACTGGGGTGTTTGCTTTCCTATCGCATACATTCTAGCCAACAACCCAAACTACGGACCATTTGGTGTGTGGATAGGATTATTAGCTAGCGTAATTGTGGCAGGCATACTCTTTACCATCCGAACATGGTATATTCAACATAAACAAATCGATATAACTGCATAGAACAAAAAGCAGCACTGCAAGTCATACGTAACGGTGCTGCTTTTCTAGTATAAGATATAAATCATTCGATCTGTATTAGATTTTATTTCCTTGTAATATATCTTGTTTTTCAACCTTCGACATACGGAAAAAATTATATAATGTTTCCGCCGTCTTATAGTTCATCGAATCAACCTTTGCCAATTCATCTATACTGGCTTTTTTCATGGCTTCTAAACTATTGAAATGAGCCCATAAAGCCTTACGTCGTTTAGGGCCAATGCCATCAATGTGATCGAGAACAGATTCTAAATTACGTTTACCCCGTAGCTTACGATGATAAGTAATAGCAAAGCGATGGGCTTCATCACGAATTTGTTGTAATAATTGCAACTCTGGTGAATGATGACTCAAAATGATGCTATCCGATTGCCCCTCTACAAAGACCTCTTCTATCCGTTTTGCCAACGATATGACAGGCACATCTGTAACACCTACGGCGCGTATAAGCGGTATAGATGCATTAAGTTGTCCCTTACCACCATCAATGATAATGAGATCCGGCATAGGCCAATCCGTTTCATTACCATAGCGACGTTCCATGATTTCTGCCATCGATTTAAAGTCATCCGGCTTGCCCTGTGTGGTCTTTAATTTAAAGCGTCTATATTCCTTCTTAGCCGGCTTACCACCTTCAAAGACAACCATGGAGGCTACTGTTTCAGAGCCTTGTGTATGGGAAATATCAAAACATTCCATACGTTCTGGTAATCGAGGTAAGTCAAGTACCTCCGCTAATTTCTTAACGGCACCACCACTTTTATCGATTTGATATTGCCATTGTCGACGACGTTCTTCAAGGAATGTTTCAGCATTTTCATGAGCCATTTTAATCATGTCCATCTTATAGCCCCGTTGAGGCACAAGGACATCAACCTGTTGTCCCTTCATTTCACTAAACCAATCCTTGAATAGATGTTGTTCAGAACTTTCCATCGGTAACAATAACTCTTTAGGGATAAAAGTAGTATCTCCATAGTACTGCTTAATAAAATCGGTCATAATAGTTTCTTCTGAGTCACCTTCATTTTGAACGAAGTAATTTTCTCGTCCTAATAGACGGCCACCTCGAATAAAGAGTAATTGTACACATGCCAATTGACCATCTACAGCAATCCCTAGTACATCTAGATCACCACGCTGAGTTACCATCCGCTGTTTTTCTTGGATTTTTTCAATGCTCGTCAATTGGTCTCTATAGCGTGCTGCATCTTCAAATCGAAGCTCTTCAGCAGCTGTCTCCATCTTCTCTTTGATTTCCTTAAGCAATGGAATTGGTTTCCCCTCAAAAAGCGCTATAATTTCATCAATATATTTACGATAATTGAGTACAGATATCTTATGAAAGCAAGGTGCTTCACAATAGTGCATATGATATTGCAAACAAGGACGTTCTACCTTCATTGATTTACAGGTACGCAATGGAAAATACTGACGAATCAACTTGAGGACTACATGAACGGCTGTCACATCGGTAAAAGGCCCAAAATATTTAGCCCCATCACGCTCAAGACGACGTGTCATATATACGCGAGGATAGTCTTCTTGAACAGAGATTTTAACATAGGGATACGTCTTATCATCCTTAAGGGAAATATTGTATTTCGGCTTATGTTCTTTGATAAGCGTATTTTCCAATATAAGGGCTTCCATTTCCGTCTTGGTTTGGATAATCTCAACATCGACAGCACGCTTCATCATCGCTGTTACCTTAGGCGCTCGATTCGCATCATTGCGAACATAAGAACGCACGCGATTACGTAAGTTAATCGCTTTCCCTACATATATGATGCGGTTATATTGATCACGCCATAAGTAAACCCCTGGTGTGGTCGGTAAATGGCTAACCTTTTCTAATAATTCTTCAGACGGCATATATCCTCCTTTCTTCGTTAATTCTTCACGGTACTATAATTAATACGTCATCATCTATACCATATGATACAAATTATTTCTGTTTCTTCGAAGCACTCATAAATTTCTTAGTCTGTTCTAATACAGGACCTAAAAATTTACCAGTATAACTTTCTGTTACCTTAGCAATCTGCTCTGGTGTGCCAGTCGCGACAATGGTACCACCTCTATTACCGCCCTCTGGACCAAGATCAATAATATAATCCGCAGTCTTAATAACATCGAGATTATGTTCAATGACGATAACTGTGTCGCCACCATCTACTAATTTTTGCAATACATCTAGAAGCTTTCTAATATCTTCAGCGTGAAGTCCCGTTGTTGGCTCATCAAGAATATATAACGTTTTACCTGTACTACGACGCGCTAGTTCTGTAGCCAATTTAACACGTTGTGCTTCACCACCAGATAATGTAGTTGCCGCTTGGCCTAAACGAATATAGCCTAAACCTACCTCTTGCAACGTTACCATTTTTTTATAAATTTTAGGAATAGCACTAAAGAATTCTACCGCATCATCTACGGTCATATCTAGCACATCAGCAATCGATTTGCCTTTGTATTTAACCTCTAAGGTTTCTCGATTATAACGAGCCCCCTTACAAACCTCACAAGGCACGTACACATCTGGTAAGAAATGCATTTCAATTTTGATAATACCATCACCACGACAAGCTTCACAGCGTCCACCTTTTACGTTAAAGCTGAAGCGACCTTGTTTATAGCCCCGCATCTTAGCTTCTGGTGTTTGGCTATATAATTCACGAATCGCATCGAATACACCCGTATATGTAGCAGGGTTAGAGCGAGGTGTACGGCCAATAGGGCTTTGGTCAATGTTAATAATTTTATCAATATGCTCAAGGCCGCGAATTTCTTTATGAGCCCCCACCTTGTGATACGAGCGATACAATTGATTAGCTAGTCCTTTATACAGAATTTCATTGATTAAGGTAGACTTGCCAGAACCGCTGACACCTGTGACCACTGTAAACAGTCCAATTGGGAATTTTACATTAATATTTTGTAAGTTATTTTCTTTGGCACCGCGAATTTCGATACAGTTTTTACCTGGCTTGCGACGTTCTTCAGGAAGAGCTATAAACTTGCGGCCGCTCAAATATTGACCGGTAATGGAGTCTTTCACCTGCATAACCTCATCTACAGTCCCTGCTGCAACGACTTGCCCACCATGCTCACCCGCACCGGGCCCAATGTCTACAAGGTAATCTGCGGCGCGCATCGTATCCTCATCGTGTTCTACAACGAGCAAAGTATTTCCCAGATCACGTAACCCTTTTAAGGTATCGATAAGTCGATCATTATCCCTTTGATGTAAACCAATGGATGGTTCGTCAAGAATATATAATACACCGACAAGGCCAGAACCTATTTGCGTAGCTAAGCGTATACGCTGTGCTTCACCACCGGATAGCGTGCCTGCACTTCGGTTCATCGTTAGATAGTCTAAACCTACATTATTGAGGAACCCAAGACGAGCATTAATTTCTTTTAAAATCTGAGCACCTATCACTTGTTCTCGAGCAGTTAACTGCAACTGACTAAAGAAATCCAACGCTTCTTTAATCGTTAACTGCGTTACCTCATTAATGTTCTTATCCCCTACGGTAATCGCTAATACCTCGGGTTTTAAACGGGCCCCATGACATGTAGTACATGGTTTAATGGACATGAATTTTTCAAATTCTTCACGCATAGAATCGGTAGATGCTTCGCTATGACGGCGTTTCACCATCGGCAAAACACCTTCGTATTCAGTGAAAAATTCCTTTTCTTCGCCACGCATATTTTCATAGGTGAAAGCCACCTTATCCGTCGTACCATACATGACCTTTTTCTGTAATGCTTTTGGTAATTCATCATAGGTGGACTCTAAAGAATAACCATTAGCTTTCAATAGACCTTCTAACTGACGCATAAACCACGCATTAGGATTAGAACTCAACGCTTGCACGCAACCATCGGCAAAACTAATAGAGCCATCTGGAATTACGCGTTCTTCATCAACCTCCATAGTAGAGCCAATACCTAAACATGAGGGACATGCACCAAAGGGACTATTAAAGGAGAACATTCGTGGCTCAATTTTCGGCAATGAAATGTGACAATCTGGACACGCAAAATTCTGGCTATACATATGCTCAGGTCCATTGACCTCTTGAACAATAACGATGCCTTCTGCCCATTTTGATGCAGTCTCCATAGAGTCTGCCAAACGGGATTCAATGCCCTCTTTAACTACCAGACGGTCTACAACGATATCAATGGAGTGCTTTTTATTTTTCTCTAATACAATGTCTTCATCCAATGTACGCACCACACCATCAACGCGCGCACGGACAAAACCCTCTTTTCGAAGTTGCTCAAAGACGGATTTATGCTCCCCTTTCTTCCCTTGAATCATAGGCGCCAATACTAAAATCTTAGTACCTTCTGGGAAGCTCATTACATCATCTGTCATTTGTTGAATGGTTTGTTGTGTAATAGGTTTTCCACACTCTGGACAATGAGCATGTCCAACACGGGCAAATAATAGACGTAAATAGTCGTAAATCTCCGTTACCGTACCCACTGTAGAACGAGGGTTACGGCTTGTGGTTTTTTGGTCTATAGAAATGGCTGGAGATAGACCTTCAATATAATCTACATCAGGCTTATCCATTTGCCCCAAGAATTGACGAGCATAAGCAGACAAAGACTCTACATAGCGCCGTTGCCCTTCTGCGTAAATCGTATCGAATGCAAGAGACGATTTACCGGATCCACTTAAACCAGTTAAGACAATGAACTTGTCTCGCGGTAGTGAAATATCTATATTTTTAAGGTTATGCTGACGCGCACCCTTTACAATCAATTGGTCTTTCATTTTGTTTCCTATTTACTCTTTGGACTAGTTCGCTTTCTACCTTTAGCTGATGCAGGTTTTTTTAACTTGCTTTCACCAGCACTATGCATATCGGACCATTGT
>CAUTOY010000076.1:0-6527 GCA_963539855.1 uncultured Veillonella sp. | reverse complement strand
TTGTATCTTGTTCTAAGGCTAATGTGGCGTGTCCAACTTGAGGAGAAATAATAATTGTATCGAGTGGCTCCATCATGAAAACCTCACTATTACAGCTCATCTCAATACGCCCCTTTAACAAGATGAGGATTTCCGTTTCTCCATGCCAATTGTAATGATACGTACTAACCTTGTATATATGACTGCTAAAATCTATGTGATTATGTTTATAAGTATAGTAAAAGTAATCCATAATAACTAATATCCACCATAAAAAATGCACCCCTCGAAAACACAAGGGATGCATTCATTATGATATATTTATTTAACGACGGTCAACAGCATCTTGAAGTTTTCTCGTGCATCGAGACTATGAGGCACTTCAGACGGCATGATCAATGTTTCACCAGCTTTCACAGTATGTTCCACATCACCGACAACGATGTGCGCTTCCCCATCGAGGATTTGCACAATCGCATCACCTACAGTTACATGCGTAGAGATTTCTTCACCCTTAGGTAACGCAAACAAGGTAATGCTGAGGCGTTCATTTTGGGCAATCGTAATACTAATCACTTGCCCCTCTTTATACTCTAAACGGTCGCTTAGATGTAAAATTTCGTTGACTGGGATATTTTTTGTGAAAGTCTTACTCATAGAAATCACTCCTTATATAACTATATAATTGAAAAAGTAGTTAAAAGTAGATTGAAATATATTTTGTCAAAACTCAATTGATGTAACTAAAAGGATTATCCTTTCGTTACGTTTATTATAAATTAATCGAGATTTAATTTCAGTATCTACAGCAACAGAATTGAATTATATAGTTTAAATCGCAGGTAGCAGCCCTAATAGATATACATTAAACGTATCCCCTTCATGTACTTCGTGCACACCTTGAGGAATACAAGCTAAAGCATTAACGGTATATAGTCCGAGCATGCTACTACTATTAAAGTGACGATTGGCTACAAAACGTGGTTGTCCATCACCCAATATGACCTTGCCTTGCACGTAGCGATCAAAGGCATTACGTTTAGATAAATCGCAGTTCATTATACAATTAAGTACTGGGGTGGACCAATTTTTAATACCTTTATATCTACGCAAGGTAGGTACCACTAGTAGGTGCCAACCATTAAATGCTGCACCAGGATTGCCAGATAATCCAAAGATAAGTTGACCTTTAGGCGTAATGGCCCCATAAGAGGCTGCACCTGGACGCATTTGAATGCGACCGTATAAGGTCTTAGCTCCTAATTTTTCATATATAAGAGGCATTGTATCAAACATACCTACGGATACACCGCCAGAGCTAATGATGATATCTGCTTGTTCACCGAGTTCAAGAACGCGTTTAATTTCTGAGTCTAATGTATCCGGTGCATCGCTTACATGATAATGCGTAACGCGCCGGAAACCTAAATCATCTAGCAAGCTACAAATCATCATGCGATTGGAGTTGTAGATTTTCCCAGCAGTCAACGGCACGCCCGGCTCGATAACTTCATGGCCCGATGTAAGAACCAGTATACGTGGCATCGCATACACAGATACATCGGTGCAACCTAGTCCGGTCAAAATAGTTTGTACCGTAGAGGTTATCTCAGTACCCTTTGGAATTACAACTGTCCCCGCGGAACATTCTTCACCACGAGGGATAATATGGCTTCCCTTTTGTTGATGACCTTGAATGGTAATCGTAGAACCGATTTCACCAGTCCCTTTCACCTGTTCCTGCATGATAACCGTATCACAAGTACTTGGTACAGGAGCTCCTGTCATGATACGTACAGCATGGCCAGTTGTTACGGGCTTATCCCATACAACGCCAGCACCAATAATACCATCGACGATATAGTCATCACGACCAGACTCATAAGCTAAGGCATAGCCATCCATAGCAGATTTATGAAAAGCGGGCACATCGGTAGGTGCCAAAACATCTTCGGCCAACACACATCCTTTTGCGTCGCCAACGGCAACGGACTCGATGCTATGATGTTGTTCTTGTAAAGCCTCATTCCACAAACGAAGCGCTTCTTCAACAGTAACGGCTATCATCTAAATTCCTCATCATACTTTGTATTCGGCACACCAAATCTGGTATGCATTGATCTAAATCAGTAACCTCTATGGTACATACGCGTTCAATCTCACTGGATATCAGCGATTCTGTGTGCCCTTCTCGAGTTACTTCTACAATAGGAAATATACCTTGGGATCTCGTTTCTAGTATAGCAATATCTACAGGTAATTGCTGTACCAAATCATACAGATTAGATTGTTTTTCGGTGCGAATGCGTATGGCCGTTTCCGTTGGACCTGCAATTGCTACGGCCGTGGCACCTGCTTTCATAGCAAGATCCGTATCAGTTCCTTCATAATCCATGTGAAAGCCATGTTTATCGCTTTTTACAACACCCACAGAGAAACCAATTTGTTCTAATTCATTAACGAGTCGCGTTACCACCGTAGTTTTACCAGTCTTACGTTTTTCAGCAACCACGCTGATAAGTGGAACATGACGATTAGCATTAACAGCCTCTGCACAGGCCCACTTATAATCCTCTATATGATTCACATTACGTAAATGATGACAAGAATCACCTACTTCAATAGTTACCACAGTCCCTATAATATCTAATGCATGATGCAAAGATACATCCTCTCCTGCCAAAGCGGTTTGCAACAATGGAGCAATGGATGGCTTATATATCCCCGCCATAGGTTCATAGCGTCCGCTTTCACCAACAGGCACAATAACATGCCAATCATCACCTTCCACTTGGTAGAGCCATTCGTAATATAAATTAAAATCCATAAATGGCATATCTACGGCTAACACCGCATAGGCATGACTCTTGCCTACAGCTAATGTGCTATATAATCCGCCTAATGGACCACTTCTTGGAACAGAATCCCGAACGATAGAAACTTTTTCTTTTTCTTTATTCGACAACGTGTCGATAATATTAGCTTGGATGGCTTGGCCTAGACTTTCATCATCACCGATAGAAATGAGAATATCATTGGCATTATGTTCTAAAGCATTGCGCAGCGCATGAGAAATGAGACTTTCACCATTCGTCCAAGGCAATAAAGCCTTAGGATATCCCATGCGTGAACTCAGGCCACCGGCCAAAATAATTACGCCTAAATTAAGCACCGCGTCTCAACCCTCTTTTTACCCCTTGGTAAATAAACAACAACACAACAACATTAAGAATTCCATCTGGCACCATATAGGATGCATTATAAATCATAGAGTAAATCCATGGGTTTTGACCTTGCGGCGCATAGCTAGCAAACACAACAGCACCACTTGTTACGGACGCAAACCAACGTAACGCAATAGCTACAATCGAACCACTAACGAGACCTGTAATATTATCCTTGAAGTATCCGCACACACCAATAACACCATAGGCTACAAGATAGTCTAAGATGATGCTGAGATAATGAATAGATGATTTAAAGCCCAACAAGAAATGAAGTATACCATATACAACGCCAGCTAAAATGCCTCGTGTACCACCCCAGCGATATGCAAAAATCATGAGAGGTACCATGGAAGCAGCCTTAATGGAACCGCCTTGTGGCATATGAAAAAGTGTAATAAACGATAATACTTGTGCAATAGCAATAGCTACACCAGCTTCTGCTATCATGCGTGTCTTGGAATGTTCCATTAAAATAACCTCCTACTAATATAATGGGCCGAACATAGAGAAAATGTACAGACAAGATATCTATAAAATTGTATAATAATTATATGAGTGTTTTTAATATTCGGAATGTATTGAAAATTGAAAATAAATTCAGTATAATGGTACAGGTTCAATTTATTATACCTCAAAGGAGATATAGAAACTATGATTAATACAACTAACATCTTCGATTATGAAGACGTACAACTGATTCCTAATAAATGTATCGTAAACAGCCGTAGCGAATGTGATACTCATGTTAAACTAGGTAATCATACATTTAAATTGCCTGTAGTTCCTGCAAACATGCAAACTATCATTGATGAAGAGTTAGCTGAAAAACTAGCAGAAAAAGGTTATTTCTATATCATGCATCGTTTCCAACCTGAACGCCGTCTCAACTTTGTAAAACACATGCAAGAAAAAAACCTATATTCTTCTATTTCCATCGGCGTAAAGCAAGAAGAATTCGCATTAGTTGATGAATTAGCGAAAGCTAACCTTATTCCTGATTATATCACAATCGATATCGCACATGGTCACTCTAATGCTGTTATCGACATGATTCAATACATTAAAAAGAATTTACCAACAACATTCGTTATCGCTGGTAACGTAGGTACTCCAGAAGCAGTTCGTGAACTTGAAAATGCTGGTGCTGACGCTACAAAGGTCGGTATCGGTCCTGGTAAGGTTTGTATCACAAAATTAAAAACTGGCTTTGGTACTGGCGGTTGGCAATTAGCAGCTGTACGTTGGTGTGCAAAAGCAGCTACAAAACCTATCATCGCTGACGGCGGTATCCGCGATCATGGTGACATTGCTAAATCCATTCGCTTTGGTGCTACTATGGTTATGATTGGTTCCCTATTTGCTGGTCACCAAGAATCTCCAGGGGAAGAAAAAATCGTTGACGGCAAAGCTGTAAAAGAATACTTTGGTTCCGCTTCCGAATTCCAAAAAGGGGAACGTAAAAACGTAGAAGGCAAAAAAATCTTCATTCCTTCCAAAGGCTCCATCTTCGATACATTAATCGAAATGGAACAAGATTTACAATCTGCCATCTCCTACGCTGGTGGTACTACTCTACAAGCTATCCGCAAAGTAGACTACGTTCTTGTTAAAAATTCCATCTTCAACGGCGACCGCTAATCGGTTACTGAAATACCAAGAGGGGCTACGATTCATACGAATCGTAGCCCCTCTTTTTTTATTTGTCGCACCTAAACGAAGAAACTATTCTTCTACCCCACAATCTTTACTCATTAAATGATATGCATATTTACCGATACCAGCACTGATAACAAGCAATGCAGTCAATACAATGAATGCAATAGTAAGGCTCGTACCATGAGCAATGAAGCCAATCAACGCGGGTCCCATCAAAATCCCCATATAACCGAGCATGGTAGATGTTGCTACTGCTTGTGTCATTGGAATTACATTTTGTTCACCCATAGCAGAGAATAGATTTGGCACAACCATAGCTAGGGAGATACCTAATAATAAGTACGTATACATAGAGGCATGGCCAGGTAAGAATACGATGAGTGCCATGGCAATAGCACCTAGTAAGTAACCACCTACAACAACTTGCTTAGAAGTTACATGTTTACCGATTGTATTGCCAAGAAGGCGACCAATACACATAGTACCATTAAAAAGCATGACGCCCATTACAGCTTCTTGAATAACTATACCTTTATCTTCAAATAAGTAAAGTGCACTCCAGTCCCCTACCGCACCTTCTACCAAATAGGATACAAAGGACAATAGGCCAAAAATGATGGCTATTGGATGAAATGACAATGGGCTTTTAGACTTCTTCATAACCTTTGCATTCGGATCACTACCAAAGGTTAACATAAATTGGCTAACTACAATCATCGCAACAAAGAGTATGATGAGAAGGCCCCAAATACTTTCATTAACAGGAAGATTACATACTTTTAATAAAAGTAACAATACGCCAGCACCAGCAAATCCACCGAGGCTCCAGCCCCCGTGATAAGCACCCATTAAATGCTTTTTACTAATCTTTTCTGTAAGAATAGCCTGTAGATTAGCAGCAGCACTACTTAACCCCACACCAATACCAAAGAAGAATAATGCTATTGTGGTTGTCACAATTGTAGAACACATGGTAACAACAGCCAGAGATAACATGCCAATAAAACTAGCCAATAAAACGACTTTTTTACAGCCAAAGCTTTCTACAAGCTTACCAGCTACAGCCATGGATAAACAAGAACCTACACCGATCAACAAAATCATAGATCCCAATACGTCTTCGCCAATATTTAGCTTTGCCTTTAAATAGGGTACAAAACCAGCCCATAACGCCGTATACATACCGGGGATAAAAAAGGCACCAAAAGCACCTCGAATATTAGATTTTGAAATGGAAACTTGTTCGTTCATTACATCCTTTCTGGTTTCTAGAACCGTTCTTCGAAGAAAGGCCCTTTGTATCCGCTCGGTCGCGATAACATGCGTTCCTACAGGAAACCATTTTAACTACAAAATTGATATGAAAAATATAATAATCCTCTTTACGAGTAATGTAAAGAGGATTATGTAAATTTAAATTTAAATTAAAAATGTAAGTCCCATGGCTATGAAAATAGCGGGCAAAAGATTGGCAATACGAATCTTGCCCGGCCAAATCAAATCGATACCGACACCAAATATTAAGATAGAACCTACATAAGATAAATTATCTATAGCAGTCTGCGTCATTAATGGTGCTGCAATATGAGCCATTGCAGTTATTCCCCATTGAGTTATCCCAACAGGTATAAAAGAAAATAATGCCCCTTTCCCCATAGATGAAGT
>CAUTOY010000075.1:0-6665 GCA_963539855.1 uncultured Veillonella sp. | reverse complement strand
AACTCATTCGGTTCACTAATATATTCTGTATTTAAATATAGGCACCAAAATTTTTATCTCGTTCAAACTTCATCTTCTGAATTTGTTCAATAATATATGGTGTTTCTTGATATACGTAATAGTTCAACCAATTCGTAAATAGCAATGTGCTTACAGAACGCCATCTTACGATTGGTTTTTGCTTTGGATCATCATCAGGGAAATAATTTTCTGGCACCGCAATGTCTTCACCTTTAGCAAGGTCTCGTATATATTCACGATTGAGTGTATCCCAATCGTACTCAGAGTGACCAAAAACAAAGATATGTTTATTATCTAAACTACGTACGATAGCAGCCCCAGTTGGTTCAGAACCAGCTAACAACTCTAATTCCCTATGTGCTTTAATTTGTTCTAATGAAACTGTAGTATGGCGGGAATGCGGCATCCAAAACTTTTCATCAAAGCCGCGCAAGAGAACCGGTTGGTCGTTATAAATATCATGTTCATAAACACCGAATAATTTAGCATCCATAATTTGTTTATTAATGCCGAAATGATGGTATAGGCCAGCCTGTGCGCCCCAACAAATATAGAACGTGGAGTATACGTGTTCTTCACTCCAATCCATAATTCCTACGAGTTCATCCCAATAGTCAACCTCTTCAAAAGGCATCAACTCTACTGGTGCACCGGTGATAATCAAGCCATCAAAAAACTCATCTTTAACTTCGTCAAAGGTACGATAAAAAGTATCTAAATATTCTTCATCTACATTCTTAGATTTCCGAGATGCGGTATGCAATAAAGTTAAGTTTACTTGCAACGGGCTATTACTAAGAGCGCGAAGGATTTGTGTTTCCGTAACCTCTTTTGTAGGCATCAAATTGACAAGTAAAATTTGGAGTGGACGAATTTGTTGTGTTTCGGCTCGTTCCGTATCCATTACAAAGATATTCTCTTGTGCTAATTTTGTTATAGCCGGTAAATTCTTAATAACTTTAATCGGCATTGTGAAACCTCCTAAAACCCTTTAGCATCATAAGCGCGACGCAATGCCTCTAAACCTTCTGTCAATGTTGCACGAGGGCAAGCCACATTGATACGTTCAAACTTTTCACCATCTTTACCAAACATGGAGCCACTATCTAGCCATAGCTTTGCATCATTAAGTAGCCACTGTTCGCGTTCTTCTGGCGTCAATGGCAGTTCAGAGCAATCAAACCACATAAGATAAGTCCCTTCTGGACGGTACATGTGAAGCTTTGGTAAATGTTTCTTAAAATAATCGAGGGTATATTGAATATTTCCTTGAATGTATTCCTTTAATTCATCAAGCCATGGTCCCCCAACTTCATAAGCACCTTGGCATCCTACCAATCCCATCGTGTTCAATTGACTATAGCCTGCACGGTCAATCTCTTTGATAAATCGACGACGTAAGGAGTCATTAGGAATGAAAATATTAGACACTTGTAAGCCTGCGATATTAAAGGACTTACTAGGCGCTGTGCAAACGATGCAATGCTCAGCATAGCTTTCACCAAGATTAGCAAAAACAGTGTGCTTATAACCATCCCATACGAAATCCGCATGAATTTCATCGCTAATAATAATCACATTATGTTTAATGCAAATATCGCCAAGACGTTTTAACTCATCCTCAGTCCAAACGCGCCCCACCGGATTATGAGGATTACAGAGAAGGAATAATGTTACATTATGTTCAACAATAGCCCGTTCTACACCTTCAAAATCAATAGTATACTTATCCTCACCTTGAATTAAAGGAACGTTAATCAAGTTACGGTCATTATCATCGATGACCATGCTGAATGGATAATATACAGGTTGGTTAATGAGTACGCCTTCCCCTTCTTTTGTGAAAGCACGCACTGCCATAGCAAGAGCAAATACAACGCCCGGAGTTTTTACAAGCCATTTTTTATCTATATTCCAATTAAAACGGTTAGCGAACCATTCTTTTAGTACATTGAAATATACAGCATCAGATTCCGTATATCCGAAAATACCATGATTAACGCGATCTAATAAGATTTGCTTTAATTCACTAGGAATTTCAAAGTCCATATCTGCTACCCAAAATGGTAGTACATCAGCAGGTTTACCACGTTGTACAGCAAAATCATATTTTAGAGACTTTGTATGCTTACGATCTACGATTTTGTCAAAATTATATCGGCCCATAATAGCCTCCTTTTATTTATTGAAAGCTTGCGCTAAATCAGCAATCAAGTCATCAGTATCTTCAATACCAACGGACAGACGCAATAAACGGCGCGTAATACCTTTGCGCTCTGCATCCTCTGGTTTTAAATCCGGATGTGTTTGTGTAACAGGATATGTCAACAAGGATTCGGTGCCGCCTAAACTTTCAGCAAATTGAATCAATTGAATGCCTTCTAACACTTGTTTAGCTGTCTCTTCACTATCTACTTCAAAGGACAACATACCACCAAAGCCAGTGGTTTGAGATTTATTCACTTCATAGCCTGGATGTTCTGGAAGTCCAGGGAATAACACCTTTGTTACCTTCGGTTCTTGTTTCAACCATTCTGCAAGAGCGATGGCATTCTTTTGATGCTGTTCCATACGCAGTGCCAATGTTTTAATGCCACGAATAACAAGCCAGCTATCGAATGCGGACAAGCAAGCACCTACCGTTTTATAAATAAGACGTAGTTGAGCTGCCAAATCATCATCTTTCACAATGGTAAATCCAGAAATCACATCATGATGACCACCGATAAATTTCGTACCACTATGCACAACAATATCAGCGCCAAGTGTTAATGGTTTTTGAAAATAAGGGCTTAAAAATGTATTATCTACGATAACAAGTGCATTACGGTCATGCGCCATTTTACTCAACGCACGTACATCGGTAATTTCCATCATCGGATTTGTAGGTGTTTCAATATAAACAGCTTTAGTGTTAGGTTTAAAAGCCGCTTGTACAGCATCAAGGTCAGATGTACCTACATAGGTAAATTCAACACCATTCTTTTCGTAGATGTTAGTAAATAATCGAATGGATCCACCATACAAATCATCCCCTAAAATAACATGGTCTCCAGGGGAAAACAAATGGAATACTGCATCAACAGCAGCCATACCCGAAGAAAAAGCGATAGCATCAGTACCTTCTTCCAATGCAGCAATTTGCGTTTCAAGACGATCCCGAGTTGGATTGGATTCACGCGTATATTGAAATCCTGTTGTTTCACCTAGACCAGGATGTGTAAATGTACTGGACATATAAATTGCTGGAGAGATGGCCCCTGTACTATCCGGTTTACCACTACCGTGAACACATTTTGTATTAAACTTCATCGTATTGTCTCCTTATATATCTGATAAGATATGTTTCTATCTGCAAACTACAACCGTAGATAATATAATTCCTGTATTTAACTAGGAATTAATAATCCCACTTTAAAACTATAGTATTATAATATATCTATTATAAAAAGTACGCTGTGCTTAGTCAATTGAAAGAGCCACATCTTCAGTATAATAAAGGCCTCTAGGTCATATGTATTTTGAATGAGTTGTCATAACTTTTAGTTTCCTCAATTAATTCTTATAACTATTAACAAAGTTTTTCACATACAATTTGAATATATTAGACACAATACCTTAGCAGGATATAATCCCTCAATTTATACCCATACACGTATGAATATTGTAAACGCATCGAATATTATCTATACTAATAATAATATTAATTTATGTAATTCCAATTATAATTTTGAGGTATTATGAAAAATACTATTAAAGCCATACTATTAGGTGCAATACTAATCATTTCATTAGTTGCATCACTACAATTTGGTTCAACTAGTATCCCCTTAGAGGATGTACTTAACAGTTTGTATTCACATCTTAGCGGGCAAACTCTTTCCATTCCCCAAATGACCGACACAATCTTGTGGGATATTCGCTTACCTCGCCTATTATATTCAATCTTAACTGGCATTGGCTTATCTGCTGTAGGTCTTTTGATGCAGACAGTAACGCGTAATGCTCTAGCTGATCCATATGTGTTAGGTGTATCCTCTGGCGCCAGTACAGGTGCTGTATTTGCTATTATTTGTGGCGGCCTCCCTCTATTGGGCGCATACAATACACCATTCTTCGCAGCATTGGGGGCTATGTTATCTATCCTATTAGTCCTTTTATGCGTTGGTAAAAGTAACAGTCCAGTAAAGCTAATTCTCATCGGCATGGGTATGACCGGTATCTTCTCAGCCTTAACGATGATGATTATTTATGGTGCTAAACACGAAGCACAGGTTCGAAGTGCCATGTTTTGGTTGTTAGGTAGCTTTGCAGGCATTCAATGGCAAGACTTACCATTATCCACCATTGTTGTTGCCCTATTCTGCTTATTCATCTATATTTACAAACAAGATTTAGATGTATTGCTCCTTGGTACCCAAGAGGCCGCTAATATGGGGCTTTCAGTAAAAACATTACAATTATCCATCGTTATTACATCATCTATAGTAATTGCAACCTTAGTATCTAAGGTAGGTGTCGTTGGATTTATCGGCCTCATCATTCCCCACCTCGCTCGTATAGCAGGTGGTCCTAAACATAAAAATACTTTGCTATTTAGTATGCTCATAGGCAGCATCGTCATGATTTGGTCTGACGTATTGTCTAGAGCACTATACAGCCCAGAAGAAATTCCTATCGGTGTTCTTACCTCTTTATTAGGGGCTCCATTATTTATCTGGATTATTATGAAACGATATAAACATATCGGCTAAATACATTGTGAGGGGCTAGCGATTAAGCCTCATTCAAGGACAAGGAAATTTATGTATACAGTTAATCATTTAAGCTTTGACTATCCTACTCGATCCGTATTACATGATATATCGGTAGAGTTTCCCACCAATACAATCACAGCCATCATTGGCCCTAATGGATGTGGAAAATCAACATTATTAAAACATTTATCCAAATCAATCTACTCTAAGGGAGCCATTACACTAAATGGTGAGCCCTTAGAAGCAATCGAGTCATCACGTTTCGCTAAATTTGCAGCAATCTTATCTCAAATGCACGATGCGATGATTGACGATTTTCTAGTGAAAGATATAGTTCTCATGGGACGCTATCCACATAAGACACGCTTTGGAAACTACACAAAACAAGATGTAGCCATTGCTAAATCCTATATGGAGCACATTGGTATTTCCCATCTTGCAGACGAAGAAGTGCAACATCTTTCAGGTGGTGAATTGCAACGTGTATTCATTGCAAAAGCCTTAACACAAGAGCCTACTATATTATTGCTAGACGAGCCTACCAACCATCTTGATCTAAAATATAAGTTAGCCTTAATGAAGGAATTACAAACATTCAACGGAACTGTCATTGTTGTTCTGCACGACATTCAGTTAGCGGCCACTTATTGCGATAATATTGTATTAATGAATAAAGGATGTATTGTAAAAACAGGTTCTCCTCAAGAGGTGTTAACACCAGAGCTATTGGAACCTGTATTTGAAATTCCCTTTACTACAAAGGTGGAAGACGGTATGTATCGTATTCAATATTAGATTTTATAGCGTTTAACGCTAAAAAATAGTTAGCTATATACAGGTATATGGCTTATTTACTCATTGTGAGGATTTCCTCACAGGCTGTTTTTACTGAAAGGATATTAAAATGTTAAACAAAGTAAAACGCTTTACCCTTCTAGGTCTATTGGTAGCAGGCACAACGTTAGCTTTCACAGGTTGTGGCACTACGTCCCAACAAAACACGCAAACAGCACAAACAATCGCTAGTTGGAGCGAAACATTTGATGGTGCTACTACAAACTTCTCCGTCAGTGCTCCTCCAACGCATGCTGTATCTATGTCCCAAGCAACTACAGAAATGATGCTTCAGCTTGGTCTTGCTGACAAAATGGCTGGTACTGCATTTAAAGAAGAAGAAATCTACGAACCATTACAAGGTGAGTACGATAAGGTAAAAGTATTAGCCGAAAAATGGCCTTCGTATGAAGTGTTCATGAGCGTAAAGCCTGATTTTGCTACTGGCTGGCCTGATTCCTTCAGCAAACGCGCCATCCCTGCAGACAAAATGATTGCTAACAAGGTTAATATCTGGATTCCAGAATCTATGCTTTCCACTAAAGCGGATCTTGAAACTAACTTTAAAGATATGATTATGTTAGGCAAAATCTTTGGTGTAGAATCTAAGGCTAATGAATGGGTTACATCCCAACGAGATACACTTTCAAAAGTACAAGCACAATTAAAAGATGTACCTAGAAAACGCGTATTTATTTATGACTCTGAAGATGGCCAACCATTTACAGCATTCGAAGGTTACACAACAAATATCCTTCGTCTAATCGGTGCTGATAATGTGATGAGCGGTCTTGGCGTTGATAAAACATGGGCTAAAGGTTCTTGGGAAACAGTTATTGCTCAAAATCCTGACTATATTATTATCGCTGACTATGGCAATTCCATCCGCAACGATGATGATTTCCAACAAAAAATCGCTAAATTGAAAGCTAATCCTCAATTACAAGATATAACAGCAATTAAAGAAAATCATTTCATCCGTGTAAAATTATCTGAAATCACCCC
This sequence comes from uncultured Veillonella sp., assembly GCA_963539855.1. Lineage (GTDB taxonomy): Bacteria > Bacillota > Negativicutes > Veillonellales > Veillonellaceae > Veillonella. The sequence goes on along the minus strand of CAUTOY010000075.1, from coordinate 48 downwards.
TGGTGTACGCACTGTAGATGCTTTAAAACGTTTAGCACAAGAAATTCA
>CAUTOY010000074.1:0-6674 GCA_963539855.1 uncultured Veillonella sp. | reverse complement strand
TATTGTAGTAATCCATAGGTTACGTTATTAAGTATAATTATATAACCAAATGACTATATTTTTCTAAGGGATTTATCAAAATTAGTCATGAATTTGATGAAAAATAAGTATATATGAGGTCATAGTGAGGAATGCCTTATATAGTGGGTTCTTTTGTTGATAACTACTATAAATTGTATATTTTGACAAAATTTTGTGAATTTTACCCCACAAAAAGGCCAAAATCTGATATAATAATAGTATAGAAATCGATGTATATATCAAACGACTACGCAAATGCGTAGTTTTTCTTATTTTTTGTTTGGCGTAGGTAGTCCCATGAGTGTAGTAAAGCCCTTATTATGGCTATTAGAACCGTATATCGTATACAAAGCCTATTTGTGGGGTGCTCGTTTTGTGGCACAGCCTCTCACGTGGGAAGGCGAAGTTGACTGGTTTGCTTTGATGTTAACCATCTTGCTCATCCTTGATGCGGTGGCTTTGCCGCTAGTGATTTTCTATTGCCCTGGCTTAAATCCTAGAGTGCGCGTGCCAGATTGGATTCATCGTTTGGGCACGCCCATTTACATCCTTCATAACTGGCTCGATGGCAAGGTGGGTGGCGGTACGTCCACACCGATTGTATGGCTCCGCAAAACCTTACATTCTCTATTGTTATTTATCTATTATCTCGTGCCATTTTACGTAGGCGGACATCTTGTGATGGGCCTCGTGGTGGCTCTCATGTATGACGTCCTCGTATGGGCGCATGGTGGTGTGTAATGGCAACTTGCGATTGGCCGACGACGCCTTTGTATCAGGCGTACCACGATCATGAGTGGGGCCGACCAATTCATGATGATAGGCTTCAATTTGAACATCTTTGTCTTGAAAGCCTCCAATGTGGCCTTAGCTGGCTTACTATTTTAAATAAACGCCACATTATTCGAGGCTGCTTTGATGATTTTGATATTGAGGCAGTCTCTTCTTATGGTGAAAGCGACATCAACCGGATTATGCAAACCGAGGGTATGCTCAAGTCTCGTCCTAAAATTGAAGCGATTATACATAATGCTTCTGCTTTTAAACGTATTCAATCTGAATTTGGTTCGTTCTGCAACTATATTTGGGCTTTCACAAATAACAAAACCATTATTTATGACAACCATCCTAAAGGTCAGGTGCCCGCTAAGAACGGCCTATCTACACGCATTAGCAAAGACCTGAAGAAACGGGGGTTCAAGTTTGTGGGACCTGTGACCATTTATTCGCATCTCCAAGCTAGCGGCCTTATCAACGATCACGGTAAAGACTGTCCTTGCTTTGATGAGATCAATCAAAGTACAGATACAGTACGACTGCCTGCCGACGATGAAGGGTGATAGCGACTCATCATATGTCAGTCCGTTTTATATACAAACACATTCTCTCTCCAAAGCGAGACTCTCATAATCTTTTCTTTCAAGCGCTATAAACATGCATACAGCCTCTATCCTAAAGTGGATGGAGGCTTTTTGTGTTCTTTGGTTGTATACCATATGGATTGATTTATTTCTATATACATGAATTGATTCATTTCGATATAGTTGCTATACTAAACATGATTTAACACGGGTACTTTCACAATCAAAGAAGGAAAATATATGATTGGTTTGGGAACGGCCATTAACGTTGGCCTCATTATAGCCGGCAGCCTTTGCGGCCTTGTATTCGGTCGGTTTATGAAAGAAAATTTAAAACAGACGCTCATGATGGTGAGCGGCATCATCGTGCTACTGCTCGGTATGAGTGGTGCCATGCAGTATATGCTAGTTATCGTGAACGGCACGCTGCAAACGACGGGGCCTATGCTGATGATTATTAGCATGGTGGCAGGCGCCATTATTGGTGAGGTCATCGACCTTAATCGTTGGATTACGGTGTTTGGTGACTGGGTGAAAGCTCGCACAGGTAACGCCGGTGATCCGAAGTTTACTCATGCTTTCATTACTGCATCTCTTACCTTTACTGTAGGTGCTATGGGCGTACTAGGTTCCATTCAAGACGGTCTTACTGGTAATTACCAGACGCTATTATTGAAAGGCATCCTCGACGGTATCATCGTTATGGTTATGGTATCCTCCATGGGCAAGGGAGCGCTGTTCTCCTTTATTCCTGTAGGCATCACCCAATGGATTATCACTGCTATGGCACATATCGCAGCACCGTTGATGACCCCAAGCGCTATCGACAACTTGTCCTACGTGGGATCCATTCTAATTTTCTGCGTTGGTATCGATCTCATCTGGCCAGGTAAAGTGCGTATCGCTAACCTATTGCCTGCTATCTTTGTGGCTATGGGCTTAACATTCTTGCTGTAAATAGTACTTTCTTTAACCCTTTGATGTGTACCTTGTACATGAGATGGTAGAGGATATAGGTCTTTTATTTGTCGCAATATATTTTACAATTCATTGCAATAAAATAAGTGATGATATTCCTCGACTTAATTAAGTTGATGGATGTAGATCTTTACGTTCCGAAATAGGTGACTAATAGAATCACTCTTATAGTAGGATTTGTCTGATATTATCTAGAAATCTTTTACCGAAATCGTAAGCAGAATTATTTTAATTTCCGATATACCGGTTGTTCAGGTATATATTATTGAATTATACCTGTTTAGCAGGTATAATTGAAGGAGAGATTCTATGATTATCGGATTTAAGGATAAAGAAACAGAAAAGATTTACCGTCAAAGTTTTTCAAAACGATTTTCGCCGTTTTTACAAAGACTAGCTCTTCGCAAATTAATGTTATTAGATAATGCTGAATCATTAGATGATTTAAGATTGCCGCCGGGTAATCGTTTAGAACTTTTACAAGGGACTCGATTTGGTCAGTATAGTTTACGAATTAATAGCCAGTATAGGTTATGTTTTAAAGTAAAAGATATTAATAGTTTTTATGATGTAGAAATTATAGATTATCATTGATAGAGAGGGGATATATATGGATAAGTTTATTCCGACACCTACCATTAGTGAAATATTGAAAGAAGAGTTTATGGAGCCATTAGGGCTATCTGCATATCGATTAGCTAAAGATATACATGTGCCTGTATCACGGATTCAGGAGATCTTGAATGGTACACGAGCTATTTCGGCAGATACATCTTTACGTTTAGCTAAATATTTTGGCGTATCTGAAGGATATTTTTTACGGATGCAGATGGATGTTGACTTACGTACAGCAAAGCTTAGCACTGGCATGGATGAAGTATTAAATTCTATTACACATTGTAATGCATTAGAACCAGTGGACTGTCAATAAAATATTGATAATTTTCGATATATTTGATACACTTAATATATAAGTAAGTTGTTATAATATTGGATATTGATATAAGGAGAACCTATGCTATTCGTTGAATACCCTAAATGCACAACATGCAAAAAAGCAAAGAAATTCTTAGATGATCATAAAGTTAAGTACACTGCTCGTGATATTAAAGCTGAAAATCCTACAGCTGAAGAAATCGCTGCTTGGTATCCACAATCTGGTAAAGATTTGAAAGCATTCTTTAATACGTCTGGTATGATTTATCGTGAACAACAATTAAAGGATAAATTGCCAAATCTTAGCGAAGAAGAAAAAGTAGCTTTATTAGCATCTAATGGCATGTTAGTAAAACGTCCTATTTTGGTTCTAAAAGACAAAGTTCTGGTTGGCTTTAAAGAAGCAGAATGGATTGAAGCGTTGAAGCTCTAATTTCATACCCTTGGGTAAAAGCCCCTATCTCTAAAAGCTTCCATAGCGAGCTAAGTCATTTTTAGAGATAGGGGCTTATCTTTTTATATGAAATTAGTATTCAATAAATTTAATTTGTATATATTGCTTATATTATGTATAATATTTACATTATAGATATACCCCTATGGGTACTATAGAGGGTGGCAGAAAAGTATTTTAAATTACTTTATTATGTATTGTTTTTATTTCCGGACCGAGTTTGGCCGGTTCTAGTACCTAGAGAGGTCTTTATGAAGCTTTTACAATCATTAGCAGCGCAGGTGTCATTGCGTACGCAAGGTGCTATCTTGGCGCTAGGTATTTTGTTTATACTATTAGATTTTATTACAGAGTCTTTGAATCCAGTCATTGATTTGGCTTGGGTCACTGTTATCGTTTGTGGATTGCCATTGTTGATTAATAGTGTGCAAAGCATTTGGGATCATTTAGAGATTCACGCTAATTTTCTCGTTGTTGTAGCCATGGTAGCGCTCATCGCTATTGGTGATTATCATACAGCGGCTTATGTGGGTATCATAGTGCACGCTGGTTTCTTCTTGGAGCAGCTCATTACAGGTGAGACTCATTACACCTTGGATGATGATATGTTACCGATTATGCCACCACAGCTTGTAGAATTGCGTCAAGGCATTAATAACTATTCATCCGTTATCGTTGTAGTCGTTATGTTGCTGTCCATGGGGTCCTTTGCATTAACTGGTGATCTCATACATACGGCGACCTTATTATTAGTGCTTTGCCCTTGTTCTTTGGAACTTATTCTCGTGGCGCTCATGATGGGATCCCTTGTGGATAACAATTCGCCGACCGCAGAGCTTTCAAAAGCAGCGAAACAGTGTCATTTGGGCCTGCTTATCGTGTCCGTCTTATTCCACGTCGGCATCATCGGTGCTGGTGTGTTCGGCTCCCTTAATCCTGTAACGGCCGTTGCCTTACATGGCTTGGTGCGACTTGGTCTCGTGTATAATTTGAAAGTATTAGATGGCTCTTTGTGCGTTGCATAAGTTACAATAAGTCGTACATTAATGTGAGTCCTATAAATTAAAGTAAGTTACATAAATTGAAGTGTATTACATAAATTAAAATCCCCTAGTAACCATGTGTTACTAGGGGATTTTTACATTTATACAACAGTTTGTTGTTGATTAGTTTTTAGCTTGGGATTTATCACCAAGTGTGAGAAGTAGGAATACGATAGCGAGGATACATGCACCAACGAGGGCCACGAAACCGCCATCCCAACCGTAGAGGTCAACCATGAGACCCATGAAGGCACCAGCACCAGCGGAACCGACGAGGTAACCAAGAAGGCCTGTAAGACCAGTAGCACCACCTGTTGCTACACGTGGTACCATGTCGGCTGCTTGAAGGCCGATCATCATAACTGGACCGTAGATGAGGAAGCCAATAGCGATAAGTGCTAAGTTATCGATAAGAATATTGCCAGGTGGGTTGAACCAGTATACAAGAATCGCTAAGATAACGAATAGCATGAAGCAGATTGTAGCTGGCGCACGACGGCCGCGGAATACGCGGTCACTTAAGTAACCACTTACGAGCATGCCTGGAATACCAGCCCATTCATACAAGAAGTAAGCCCAACGGGAACCTTCTTTAGTGAAGCCTTTCACCGCTGTTAAGTAGGTTGGAGCCCAACTTACTACGCCATAACGGATGAAGTATACAAAGATATTCGCAATTGCAAGGTACCATAAGTATTTATTATGCAAAATATATTTGTAGAAGATTTCTTTAAAGGTTGTTTTATTTTCGTCATTTACTTCAGCTGCTGGCTCATGTTTATATTCCTCAATAGGTGGTAAACCACAGGATTGAGGTGTATCTTTCAACAAGAAGAAGGTAACAATAGCTAAGATAATGGAAATAATAGCGGGGAAGAAGAAGATACTATGCCATGTACCAAATAGGTAAATACCTAACGTTGCAAGTGGAGCGATGATACCGCCACCGAGGTTATGGGATACGTTCCACCAGGACCACCAAGCACCGCGTTCGGAACGGGAGAACCAAGTTACCATATTTTTGGCGTATGGAGGATATCCCATACCTTGGAACCAACCATTTAAGAATGCAAGCACACACATGATAGGAATACTGCTTAAAACACCAGGTAAGGTGCCGAATAATAACATAACTAAAGCACTGAGCAATAGACCTACTGTGGAGAAGTATTTAGGGTTAGAGCGGTCAGACGCATTACCCATAACAAATTTACTTACGCCGTAAGCTACGGATAAGATGGTCATAACTATACCGAGATCCGCTTTTGTGTAGCCGTACTCAGCAATCATGTACGGAACAGCCAAACTAAAGTTTTGGCGGATCAAATAGAATGTAGCATAACCAATAAATGTACCTGCAAAGACTTCTTTGCGAAGGCGTTTGTAGGTGGAATCGATTTGCCCCTCTGGTAATCGTTCAATGTGAGGAGCAGGAGAGAAAATCGACATCATCACACATCCTTTCTTTAAAATGCCATTCTAATCATACCATGTATGACTTTAAGTCGACTATATTTTATTTTTAAGTATGATAAATTGTTATTTTACAGTACCATTATGGGCATTTGGCATAGGTGGGGTGTTATAAAAAAATCTACTATATGAGGGTCGCCAATTTTAGCATTATACATGAATATTTGCTCATGCATTTGTGTAATATGCTCATGCATGAATAATATAGCACCAATAGATCCTGTATTTACCTGTGTTTTTTGCTATATATGAATAATTGTACATATTTTGTTGTTGACACAAATATACCCATAGGGGTATAACACAATCATATGATATACCCCTATGGGTATACAAACAAGAAACTAACAACAAAAATGGTAAACAGATACATTAATACAATGTTTGCCTTACGGTGTTATATACATG
>CAUTOY010000073.1:0-6743 GCA_963539855.1 uncultured Veillonella sp. | reverse complement strand
GAACGTACATGTAAATACTAATTGTCTATACTATATATTAAGATAAATTTATATATCGTGTATCTCCTCACCATATAAGCGTTCCATCCCTTGTCTGGTCACCAGCCACATTTTTCCCGATTTCTTAAACTCGCCTTCCTTAAATCCATTCTTTACACGACCTCTACAGTTTTGTTTTAATGAATCAGCAGTAACATTCCACCGCTCTGCAGCCTCTTGTGTAGTCATTACATCCTCTAGTTTCATTACAATACTCCTAATATTACTAATAGATTATATACAGATAATACAACAGCAATAATACTAATTATTAAAGTTAATCTTGAAATCATATGCTTGCCATTGTTATAATGGTTAGAAAGATTGGAGCTCTTACGAGCCCCTGTGGTTACTGATTTAATAACTGTATTATCGCGATTGCTAGTTGGATAAACGCGGTTATTATCGGTAGCCACTTTTTTATTATCTTTCTTTACTTCTTCAAAAGGGATTATAGGGTTATAGGACAAAATGATGTCAATAGATACCCTAATAAAAATGATGTCAAAAGAAAAACCCGCACTACTGTGCGGGTTTATTTGGTGGACCACCAGGGGTTCGAACCCTGGACACCCTGATTAAGAGTCAGGTGCTCTGCCAGCTGAGCTAGTGGTCCATGACAAAGACTATTATATGCCTATTTTAAAGGAATGTAAAGAATATTTATTACATCCCTATAAAATATATACACTAGAATTGTTGCATCCAATCCTTTATCGTTTCACAAGCCTCTGTAGGAGTAATATCAGTTGTTCCTACGCATTCATCGCCTTTATAGAACTGAATTACACTATGAGTACGGCTTACTTCTTTTACAATAGTCTTCGTCAAATCTGCTTTAGCTATACTAAATTGCAAACCATAACGTCCCACATAAGTAAACACTTGTTGTTGCGTATCATAATCCATGTGGATTTGCAGCATCTTGCCTCCAGGCCAACAGGACTCGACATATTCTTTATTTCTTGGTTTAAAAAAATCAAAAAATCCCATACTATCCTCCGATGCGCCACATTGGTCGTTCTGGTTGATCCATAGTCATCCCATCATGACGTTCTTGTTTACGCTGTAAAGCCCATTCAATATGACTAGCAAGTTCGACTTCAGTAAGACCACGACGTACAAGTGACACTAAATCGGCCTCATCATCACGCAATAGGCATAGGCGCATTTGACCATCCGAGGTAAGGCGAACACGATTACAAGTATCACAATAACTATGGGACATGGAGAATATAAATCCCACTTCTTTGCCACTCGGTAAATTGTAATACGTTGCTGGTCCAAACCCATATACAGAGTGATTTTCTGTAAGTATACCTCCACTGACGCGTTCTAATTGAGCCTTCCATTCATCAAAGGTAGGTCCCTGAAATGCATCACCTTGAAATGGCATATATTCAATAAAGCGCCATATTACAGGCCAATTTTCCACATAATACAATAAAGAACGAATTTCATCATCAGTCCAATGACGCGATAGAACCGTATTGATTTTAACAGATCTAAATCCTACATCAATAGCACTATGAATACCATTTAATACAGAATCAAGTTGATTTGCTTTACCTACACATAGCGCAAACGCATCCCTATCAAGAGAGTCGAGGCTAATATTTACACGATCCAAACCTAGCTCTTTTAATTTTGCAGCACGCGGTGCAAGCAAACTACCGTTTGTGGTCATAGAGATATCTTCAAACCAACCGGTGTTCTTAATCCGTACTAACAACTCTTCAAGATGAGGATACAGTAAAGGCTCACCGCCTGTGAGGCGTACAGCTTTTACCCCCACCTGATGAAAAGCCCCCAATACAGACATCCATTCATCTACAGATAATAACTGCGTCTGACTTTGTGGTGTAATCTCTGCAGGTCTGCAATAAGGGCAGCAAAAATTGCACGCATCTGTCAGGGACAGACGTACATATTCAATTGTGCGGCCCCGTGCGTCCTTCATAGCATACCTCTTTCAACTTACTATTTAATAATCGATACTTTGTCACCTATATTAATTGTACCATTTTTTAGAACTTTACCAAAAATTCCTTGTGTCGGCATAATACAGGATCCCACTTGTTTCATAATTTCACAGCCGTGATGACATTCCTTACCGATTTGTGTTACTTCCAATAGCACCTCAGAGCCTAGTTGTAATTGAGTGCCTACTGGTAGTTCATATAAAACAATTCCTTCAACGGTAATATTTTCTGCAAAATCACCAGGTTTTACATCGGCCCCTTTATCGCGCATACGCTCAATGCTCTTAATACCGAGTAAACTAATTTGGCGATGCCAATTACCTGCGTGCGCATCGCCTTCCATGCCATGATCTACGATGAGATTGGCGGATTCAATATTATGTTTCTTTTGCCCTTTCTTCTCACTAATGGAGATGGCAATAATCTTTCCTTCAGCCATACAGTCCTTCCCTTCTTATGGGAATAAATCATCTAAATTTATCAATTTATTATAACATAGTATATAGGTATACACCCTGTGAATTTAATCACTATTCATAGCTATATTACTTTCAAAAAAAGAACCCTACCCATTCTGAGTAGAGTTCTAGTAATTATTAATTGTGAAAGTCGATTAACGACGGCCCATTTCTTTGAATTCGTCGCCTTTATTAATACCATTAAGTAATAGGTTAAGCATGATAGCCATAATACTACCGAACGTAATACCGGATTTCAACAAAATTTGAGCCCATGCAGGGAAATGCGAATAGAATGTTGGTGCCGCAATAGGAATCATAGAAACACCAATACTAATTGCTACGAGCATCAAGTTTTGATTGCCATCAAAGTTAACTTTACCAAGAGAGCGGATACCGCTGGCAATGATCATACCAAACATAGCAATACCTGCACCTCCAAGCACCGCATTTGGAATGCTTGCTATAACAGCGGCCAATTTAGGGAACAAACCTAACAAAATCAAAATAACGCCAGATGCAGCTACTACAAAGCGGCTTTTAACGCGTGTTACGGCGATAAGACCAACGTTTTGAGCAAATGCTGTATACGGGAAGCTGTTAAGAATACCGCCAATAACAGTGGAAAGACCATCGGCACGGATAATGGATGCCAATTCTTTACGTCCGATTTTTTTACCTACGATTTCACCAATAGCAATACTATCACCAGTTGTTTCAACCATAACAACGAGCATAACGACTATCATGGAAAGTACGGATGCCCAATCAAATGTAGGCATACCAAAGTAGAAAGGTTCAATCATAGCGACCCAATGAGCTTTGCCAACCTCAGCGAAATTAGCTACGCCCATTGCAAAAGCAATGGCAGTCCCCCCAACAAGCCCAATTAAAACGGAAAGATTACCAATAAAACCTTTCGCAAATTTATAAGTAAATATAACGATTAAAAAGGTCAGGAACCCGAGCCCAATATTGGTAAGGCTACCAAATTGTGGATTTCCTACACCACCGCCCATCCAATTGACAGCTACAGGCATTAGATTAATGCCGATAATCGTAATAATAGTACCTGTTACAACAGGTGGAAATAGACGAATCAAACGACTAAAAAATGGTGCTACTAAGAATGTAAAAATACCGGCTATGATGATGGCACCGTAAATGGCAGTCATACCATGCTGAGCCCCGATCATAACCATCGGACCAACAGATGCAAATGTAACACCTTGAATCATCGGTATACGACCACCGATGTTACCAAACCCTATTGTTTGGATAAGTGTGGCAATACCGCAAGTAAACAAGTCCGCCGTAATAAGTCGGATTAAATCCTCTACAGGCAAATGCATAGCTTGCGCAATAATGATTGGTACCGCTACAGCACCGGCATACATTGCTAATACGTGTTGTAAACCGTAGACAAACAGCTTAGGGATTGGCAACATAGAGTCAACAGTATTGTTTTGTTCTGACATAATGGTCTCCTGTTTTCTAAACTACAAACATTACACTTATATTTTACGTTATTATTCGGATTTTAACAATAGAAAAAGAGAAACCTTAGAAATTTTATTTTCTAAGGCTCTCTATTTTTATATTTTCCGAACATTACCAGTGTAAAAGTATGTTATCGTCCATTTATTTGTACAAGGCTAAAATGGATGCTTCCTTTTCATCTAGTTCAGATTCAATTTGATTCATTTGCGCTTTCAAATCAGCTACATAGCGTTCATCCTTAATGCCAGATATATTGATACGCACATTTAAGAAGGCTGCCTTTACCGCAGCTCTTGCATTAATAGCTGCAATAATACCATCAGTAATGAGATTTTGGTTGCCCTTCGTAGCCGCAATATAGGCAAGATCAAATATTTCATAACTAATCATGCCTATTTCTAAAGGTACATTAGCCGCATCCTTATATGCCTGTTGAATCGCAGCAGTACGCGCCAGTTTTTCTTCATCCGTATTTTTTGGCAATGCCAAGGCATCCATAAACAAATTAAATACATTAGCATCTGCTTGTGCTAGTGAAAGCGCTTTCTCACGAATAACCTCTGCTTTTTGTTGTAAAAGATGCATCTCCTCTTGCACATCTTCATACCCTTTTTTATCAAAGGTTAAATTCGCTACCATTTCAGCCAGCGCTGCCCCCGTAGCTGCCGTCAACGCTGCAATAGCACCGCCACCTGGAGTAGGCTCCTTCGATGCGGTTGCCGCTACAAAATCTTTTACAGAACTCGTCAATAAATCCATATATACTCCTCAATAACAAAGGGGGCTATTGCCCCCTCTGTATACTATGTCAATAAAAATACTATATTGATTACAATAACATATGATTAGAACAATCCTTTAATAGTGCCATCCGCATCAATATCCATGTTAAGTGCAGCAGGACGTTTCGGCAAACCAGGCATAACCATAACATCACCTGTACGGCATACGAGGAATCCTGCACCGTTAGCAACACGAATATCCGTCACATTAATTGTAAATCCTGTTGGGGCCCCTAATAACGCTGGATTATCAGACAAGGAATATTGGGTTTTTGCCATACAAACAGGTAGATTATCAAGGCCCCACTCTTTTAATTGAGCGATTTGTTTTTTCGCTTTTCCATCAAATGTAACGCCATCACCACCGTAAATGGTGCGAACGATTTTACCGATTTTCTCTTCAATACTATCTGTTAATTCATATACAAATTTAGGTGTTGGTTCGCTGCCTTCCACGAGTTCCACAACGCGTTTCGCCATATCGATACCGCCTTCGCCACCTTTTTCCCAACATTCATTGAGCTCTACAGGCACGCCATATTCATTACATAAACGTGTTAACTCCGCAATTTCTGCATCCGTATCAGTAACAAATTTATTAATAGCAACCATCACAGGCACACCGAAGAAACGCATATTTTCAATAGCTTTACGTAGATTACTAAAACCGTTTGTTACAGCCTCTACGTTTTCTGTATTTAATTCTTGTTTTGGTACACCACCATGCATTTTAAGAGCACGCAAAGTAGCTACAATTACGATAGCATTAGGGAAAAGATCACCATAACGACATTTAATATCGAGGAATTTTTCAGCCCCTAAATCAGCACCGAAGCCTGCCTCTGTTACAACGATATCGCCTAGTTTTAAGCCTAATTTTGTAGCTACCACAGAGTTACAACCATGTGCAATATTTGCGAATGGACCACCATGAACGATAGCTGGTGTGTGTTCTAATGTTTGCACGAGATTCGGTTTTATAGCATCTTTCATGAGAAGAGCCATTGCCCCTTCACAACCGAGTTGATGTACATACACTGGTTCACCTTTAAGATTTGGACCAATCACGATGCGTCCAAAGCGAGCTTTCAAATCTTCTAAGTCCTTCGCCAAGCACAAAATAGCCATAATCTCAGAGGCAACAGTAATCATGAAATGATCTTCCCGTGGGAAACCACATACTTTGCCACCTAGGGCCACCGTTACATTGCGCAATGCACGGTCATTCATGTCGAGCACACGAGTCCAAGAAATTTGGCGTAAGTCAATTTCTAACTCGTTACCTTGGTGAATGTGATTGTCTATCATAGCAGACAATAAATTGTTCGCTGCCGTAATGGCATGCATATCGCCAGTAAAGTGCAAATTAATATCGTCCATTGGCACTACTTGTGCATAGCCACCACCAGCGGCGCCACCTTTTATACCAAATACAGGACCCAAGGATGGTTCACGAAGTGCAGCAATGGCATTTTTACCAATTTTATTCAACGCTTGTACCAAACCAATAGTAGTGGTAGATTTACCTTCCCCTGCTGGAGTTGGCGTAATCGCCGTAACGAGAACTAACTTACCATCTTTTTTATTCTCTAAACGTTTAATGGCATCAAAGGAAATTTTCGCTTTATAATGACCATATTGTTCAATATCATCAGGAGTAAGACCACATTTATCAGCAATAACCTGAATTTTTTCCATCTTATTTTGTTGAGCTATTTCAATATCGGTAAGCATAATTCCTCCTCATATACACCTGTTTTGTCTACTGTGAATGTATATTTGTACACTCGTTACCTTTCTATTATATGTGAAAGTATGGATTATGTCTAATACTAATCAAAACCTATTTTAAGACTGATATAGATTTATTTAATGAAGCTTACGTGTTTATAAATCTCCTCTAATACTTCTTCCTTTTTCGCATTGTATTCTACTTTTTTATTTTCAAAGTAGTTATTTCCTTCCGCATCGATGGATACGAT
>CAUTOY010000072.1:0-6792 GCA_963539855.1 uncultured Veillonella sp. | reverse complement strand
TATGGTTTCTTTGCAGCAGCATTGCCAGTATGGTTATTGCTTGCTCCTCGTGATTATTTGTCTACATACCTTAAAATCGGTACAATCGGCGCATTGGCTCTTGGTATTATCATTGTAATGCCTGAAATTCAAATGCCAGCTGTAACTCCTTATATCTGGGGTGGCGGTCCTGTATTGAAAGGTTCTGTATTCCCTTATATCTTCATTACTATCGCATGTGGTGCTTTATCTGGTTTCCATACTGTTATTGCAACAGGTACAACACCTAAAATGCTTACTAATGAAAGAGAAATCTTACCTATCGGTTATGGTGCAATGTTAACAGAAGGCTTCATCGCTATGATGGCGTTAATCGCAGCAACTGCATTGCATCCAGATGATTACTTTGCTATTAACTCCACTGTTGAATCCTTTAAAGCATTGGGCCTTCAAGTTCATGAATTACCAGCGTTGTCTGCAATGGTTGGTGAAGACTTGATGCACCGCCCTGGTGGTGCCGTATCCCTTGCAGTAGGTATGGCTCATATCTTCTCTAGATTGCCTAACATGGATCACTTGATGGGTTACTGGTATCACTTCTGTATCATGTTCGAAGCATTGTTCATCATGACTTTGATCGATGCTGGTACTCGCGTAGGTCGTTACTTACTTCAAGAATTATTAGGTCATTTCCATCCTAAATTCAACGACCAACATTGGGCTCCTGGCGTTTATGGTTGTGCAGCTTTAATTTGTATCTTGTGGGGCTACCTAGTTCTACAAGGTAACATCGGTATTATTTGGCCTCTATTCGGCGTATCTAACCAATTATTAGGTACTATGACATTGGCTGTAGGTACTACCGTTATCATGCGACTTGGCCGCAAACGCTATGCATGGGTTACAGGTATTCCATGTATCCTAATGGCTATCGTTGCGATTGCTGCAGATTATGAAAACGTATTCTACAGCTACATTCCTGCTGGTAAATGGATCCTAGTAGCATTCAGTGCTGCTATGTTCCTTATGATCCTCATCGTATTAGTAGAGGCTGTACGCAGTTGGATTCGCTTATCTAGCAATCCTCAAGATTATCGTACACAAGCTGAAATTGAAGCTGAAAGCCTTGTAAAATACGGTAAAGAAGCAAAAGCATAATATATAAATTGTGATATATTGTATGAAAGCGCACTCACATTGATGGGTGCGCTTTGTGCTTTAGTGTATTAGAATTCAATAAATTCTATAGAATTTATTGACATGAATAGGAATCTAATATACGATGTATGTAGTGATGTATATTACTACAATAAAATAGTTAGGTAATGGCGCCTAGTTTTCAGATGATTCTGAGGCTAGGCGCTTTTGTTATGAAAGGAGTTTATTATGATGGGAATCGACACAGGTAATACAGCATGGATGCTCGTGGCGACGGCTATGGTGTTTTTTATGACACCAGGGCTTGCGCTATTTTATGGAGGCATGTCGCGTAGTAAAAACGTGCTTAGCACCATCATGCAGAGCTTCTTTCTGATTGGTGTGATTTCCGTAGAATTTATGCTCATCGGATATACATTGATTTTTGGTAATGATGTGTATGGTATTATTGGTAGTCTGAATAAAATTGGACTTATGGGAACAGAGAATAGTATCATGGCGGATGTGAATATTCCGGAGATGGCGTTTATTGCTTTTCAATGTATGTTTGCCATCATTACACCAGCCATTATGAGTGGTTCGATTACGGGACGCATGCGCTTTGCGCCTTTTGTGGTATTTGCCATTATATGGTCTATATTAATTTATAATCCTATGGCACATTGGGTGTGGGGTGGTGGATTCTTGGCCAATCTAGGGGCGCTTGACTTTGCAGGTGGCCTTGTTATCCATGTATTGTCAGGTGTATCTGGCCTTGTGCTTTGTTTATTATTAGGTCGTCGTCGCGGTTATGGGCGTATGCCAATGTTACCGCATCATTTGCCTATGACGGTCCTAGGTGGGGCCATGTTATGGTTTGGTTGGTTTGGATTTAATGCAGGCTCAGCTCTTGGCGCTGGTCCATTAGCGGCAAATGCGGTCTTAACGACACAAATGTCTGCTGCTATTGGCATTGTAGGTTGGGTATTAGTAGAACGATATCATCGTGGTAAACCGACCGTCTTGGGTGCCGTTTCTGGTGGCGTATCTGGTCTTGTTGCTATTACACCTGCAGCTGGTTTTGTAACGCCTGTGGCGGCTATTCCAATCGGGTTTATTGGTGCCATCTGTTGCTATGTGGCAGTTGCTATTTTAAAGAGCAAGTTTGGCTATGATGATTCACTCGATGCCTTTGGGATTCATGGTGTAGGTGGTATGTGGGGTGCTATTGCTACCGGTTTGTTTGCTACAGTCAGTGTAAATCCTGATGGTGCAGATGGTCTGTTTTATGGCGGTAATTTGCTCATTCCGCAATTGATTTCTCTCGTTATAGCTATTGCTTTTGCTATTATTGGTACAATCATTATTTTTAAGGTAGTTAGTCTCTTTATGGATATGCGGGTTAGCATTAGTGCTGAATCCTTAGGTATTGATATTAGTGAACATGGCGAAGGTGCGTATAATCAATCTGAATTTAAAAGCAGTGGACGTTTCATTACCTCTGATCAACATTCTTTGGTCTAAATAATTTTTGTGAAAGTTAACTTTCATAAATGATACAATAGGAGTAATTAACATATAGACAAGGTGATAATATGAAACGAATGAAAAAAATAGATATCATTGCTCGCGCAGAGCAATTAGAAGATTTAAAAGATGCCTTAAACCGCATTGGAGTTCAAGGCATGACAGTCTCTCAAGTTTTTGGTTGTGGGCTGCAAAAAGGGCACACAGAAGTCTATCGGGGACAAGAATATTCAGTTAATCTTGTGCCTATGGTAAAGGTGGAAACCGTTGTATGCGATGTGCCTGTCGATTTAGTGATGGATACGGCGCGTGATACCTTGCAAACAGGTGAAGTAGGGGATGGCAAGATTTTCGTGTACGATGTAGAAGATTCCATGCGGATTAGAACTGGTACACGCGGTACAAAGGCCGTTACTGACGATGAAGCGTAAATTTCGTTCGTATTGGAGCAAATATATACAACTATATAAGCGAGGCATACTAGGGGTTATTGCGTTTATTGGAATTACAGTAATCGTTATATCTATATTGGCCACTATTGCTAGTCGTGGTATGGGGGTCATTTTTAATGAAGTAATAGCACGACAGACGATGATGAAAGGGTCTGTTACTGTTGCTAGTTTAACTGCAACCCCATGGGGGACCATATCTTTTGAGGACTTACAGTGGAATGATGAAGATGGACGTCCACTGCTAAGTGCACCATCTGGTAAGATTCGCGTCAACATGTGGGATATTATAACACGTAATTTTAAAGCATCAGCTATACGCGGCATAGAATTAAATGATGCAGTCATCGTTGTGGATTTAGATGAGGATAATCGTATAGATTTCGTACCTGCATCCCCAGATATCAAGAAACCATTAAGCGAAGTTTCTCCTAGACCTAAGGCTCCTAAAAAAACGACGTTAGAACGTCAAGAGGAACTGGGGAAAAAGGTGCGTAACTTTAATTGGAGTGGTCAGCATATCGATGCTATTGTGAAACTTTCAGACTGCCAATTGGAAATATTCCAAAAGAATCGACATTATGTGATGAATAATGTAAATGCTCGGTTTGACATCGATACGAAGCGTGCCATTCGCATGAATCTGACAACGGGGAAATTCGGTGGTGCCGCAATTGGTGATGGTCTTACACTAGACGGACGTATCGATGTAAAGGATGTGCTCAAGCATCGTATGCCGACACTAGATATGAAGCTGAATATTTATGGCGTAGATCCTGCATCCTTGGGCTTTGGTGATAGTATTCATGATAAAATGACCTTACTTACAGAGGTGACGGGGGATATTAATCGACCTTATGCATCGGGACGTGTTACCATGCCAATTCTTAGAATCCCTGCACTAACCTTTGAAAATGTGGTAGGTGATGTGACTTACCAAGATGGTATACTCGATTTTAAAGAGGTATATGCCAATGTATTTGGTGGTAAGTTAAGGGCTCACGGTATATATAATCTAGATACGCGGGCTTATGAACTAACGGGTGTTGCCACAGATTTGGATAGTAGCATAGCCTTAAAAACGCCAGATTTTTCTGTTCCTGTATCGGCGAATCTTAATTTTTCAAGTAAGGGGCAGCCTAAAGATATGGAGGCGTGGGGCGATTTTACATCTGGTGCAGGTCGCTACATACTCATTCCGATACAATCCATTACAGGGCGTTTTCATAATCAAGGGCGCCATCTATCATTCTTTGATGTGAAGGTGCATACATCAGTAACAACTATTTCAACGGATGCGTTGCATATCGACAATGGCGAGTTAACATTGGGACCATTGAATATTACATCTAATGGGGGTAGTAATTTTGTAATCTATGATGAAAGCACCTTTAATCAGCTTGGTAGTACAATGGATGGCATAAAAAATGATATGGCACAGGCAAATCAAAATATGAAACGTGCTCAAGGCAATAGTCAATCGCTACATCAAGAAAACATACAGCCACCAAGTGATGGTAAAGGTGTGTTAGATGAGGCAAAGAAATCAATCAAAGATTTATCAGATAGCTTACAATCGATTAAGATTCGATGAAGTTTGAAAATTTTCATGTTCAGCTTATTTCTTAAGAATACAATGCGAATTGTTATCAGAATTTTTGATGACAATTCGCATTTTACCAGTGTTTTATTAGGAGGTTTCTTATGAGAAAAGCTAAAAAGTTATCTATAACACTTATGGCATCTGTAATGGCTTTAGGCGTTGTAGCATTTACAGCACAACCAGCTAACGCATCGTATGGCTATAAATATACTGATTCCATTCGCCCACCAGTTTTGACACCTACACCATCTACGGGTAAAGCACCTGTGGAACCTGTAGCCACTACAGTTACACCAGCGCCTGCTGCCAAAACTACAACAACAGTAGAGCCTACTAAAACGACTGGTTCTGTAACAACAGCTAACACTACAAATAATACGGATAAAACAGCACAAGATATTCTTAGCTCTTTACTTTCCTTGTTGCAAGACTTATTTAATACCCTCTTTAAATAATAGGGGATAACAAAACGGCGGTTCTTGTTAGGACCGCCGTTGTTGCATATAACATAGCCCTTCGGTATCATTATCCGAAGGGCTTTACTATTTGTATTATTATTTTGTGTTTTTGTCAGTTGTTTGCGTATGTCTAACCTTGATAAGTGGTTCGTCCTTTGTAGCGGATTTTGTGTTGGATTCCTCTTTAGAAGTAGTCTCTACCTTAGCAGACGTATTGTCTGATGGTGGTAAAAATGTACTGATTTCATTTTTGTGAGGCCCATTCGTATTGGTTGTGGATGCTAACTGAGCCCGTTGTGGAGCAATGAAAATTTCGTCCTTTGTGATTTTTACGTCATTTAATAGCAATTTAAATGCGCTAGGGCTCACGAATAATTGACCATCTATCATGCGCGGTGTAGGTAGCATAGATTCGGATGTATCAAGGTTGATGATTTGCAATTTGCCTTTTCTTACGATTTGCGCTTGATCTGGTTGGATGGCTAATGTAGCAATGCTCATGTCTACCAATGCCGTTTTTGTTGGCGCGTCCCACGCCACCTTATAGCCTAATGCTTCAGATACTTGGCGCAATGCTACGAGCGGTTGGCCATCTACGTAGGCTACGTTTTGATGGTCTTTAACCGGTTCTAATACCTTGCCATCCACGTTAATATGATGTTGTGTAGTTACAGATGCAGGCTTTTCTAAATTTTGCGCTGGTGCAGGTGTTTCCATGCCGATTGCTGCGTATGCTGGCTGAGCTACGCCTACTGTGAAAGCTAGCGCACCTAGAGCGATGCTTGATAAAATAAGCTGTTTTAGTTTCATAAGTGACCTCCATAAGGTGTTATATCGTTCTGAATATAGTAATAGTACCAAATGTATATGAATATTTTATTATAAACTTAAATTTTATGCAATTTATATAAGAGCATATCTATATCTGGTACAAACTTTATATCTCAACCTACGATTAATAATGTTAATATAATAGTAGATATTGATTTTTCTCATGGTGGAAAATATCTACTGCCACATAAACATATATGGATTAATAATGAAAGGAGTAAACATAACTATGAATAGACTAAATGAAATGAGAAGTTATTTAGATATGAATGATGAAAAATCTTTGGTCATTTTTTAATCTTTAGGGAAAGCAGATCCTTTGACGGGGGGAATAAAGCTTTATTCTACTGATTCTCAAAAGAAACTTAGTAAGGAATATAGATGATAGAATTAAATCTAATTTGAAAAAGGATACAGACAAATGATGTTTAAGAAAATGAAGATATAAAAAGCACGAGAAATGCTTGATAAGCGTTAGCATATTGTTGAGGTGAAAATGTTTTTAAAAATATTCAATTTAATCTTTTGGGCTGTAATGATTTTTTTCCTAGGAGGCATTACATTAATGTTTGTTAGGGATACTGAGGTTACTAGTGATGAGTTTTTGATATACTTCTATGGTAGTGCTTATATTATCAGTGGAATACTTATGTTGGGATGGTATTTTATATATAAGCTCTTAAAAAAATAATTATATTTGATGAATTGTAAAGTATATTGCGACAAGTAAAATTAGAGGATATGGATACGATTAATGGCCGATTATGAAACGCATCCACTTCTTCTGCAACGACTTTAGTCATGTTAG
>CAUTOY010000071.1:0-6848 GCA_963539855.1 uncultured Veillonella sp. | reverse complement strand
GTATCAATTGCAGCCGCCCTATGTATGTATAAGGTAAGAGAACAAATTTAATATATAGTATAATGGTACCCTGTCATCAATCATGTTAGATGACAGGGTATACAATTCTCTATATTGCTATAAAATATAATTATCTATGATAGAAGGGTATATAAATTATGTTAAAATGATATAAAAAGTCCGCTTCCAGTATACAAGTATTGCTACTTTGTATTGATTTTATATACCTGTATTTGGTAAAATAACATATATCTTTTCTGGGTGAACATTATTTTCCAGTTTTTACGAATAAAGAGGCACACATATGTCAAAATTAATTATAAATGCTGACGATTTTGGCCTTCATTCAGCTATAAATGAAGGTATTATCGTGGGACATACTAAAGGTGCTATTACAAGCACATCTATATTGGCAAGTGGTGCTGCTTTTGATGAAGCAGTAGATATGGCAAAGAAATATCCAAAGTTGGGTATAGGTATTCACATAGCATTGGTGGGAGGAATCGCCCCTGTAAGTGATCCTAGCGACATTCCTAGTCTTGTAACAAAAGAAGGTGTTTTTGTTGATAATTATATAGAGTTTATGAAACGCATATATAGTGGCTCTATTAATTATGATGAAGTTAGAAGAGAGATTACAAAGCAAGTTTCTAAAATTATGGAGTCTGGTGTAAACGTAACTCATATTGATGGACACCAACATATGCATGTCCTACCTAGCATTCTTCCTATAGTTTTAGAACAGGCTATGCGATACAAAATTAAAGCTATACGGGTACCAAATGAAAAAATAACATTTTTGAATGGTGTGCGTAATCCTGTTCGTATCATGGGAAAATGTGGTTTGAGTACTGTAGCTGCTCAAGCATTGCCTATCATTCGCGATAAAGGAATTTATTTTACACAATACTTCTGGGGGATGATTAATGGTGGCACTTTAGGTGAAACAGAGTTATTATCGATTTTAAAACAAGTTAGCTCTCTATCTGGTGCCCATGAAATTATGACGCATCCAGGCATTAGTAATGAAGTTCTAAGAAAACAATATAATTGGGGCTATCACTGGCAAGATGAATTATCTGCTATGACATCCGATAATGTACGAAGATACATTTCTCAACATAATATAGAACTCATTAACTATGGGGATTTATTATGAGTAAGATGATGAGACGCGGCATATTCATGTTTGTCCTACTTTTTGCCGTATCTTTAGGAATCATTTATTATACTATCGATTTAGAAGCCATTAAAACTATAACAACTTTTAATGGTGAATCATTGTTAATCGCCATTGTCGCACTTGCCTTAGGCATGTATTTTGATGGATTACGATTACAGCGCCTTGTAAAAATTGGTGGTTATCATTTATCAATAAAAGCCGTACTTCGAGTTATTTTTAGTAACTATTTTATGGCAATGCTCACACCTGGTGCCAGCGGTGGCGCTGTGGCTCAAGTACTTGTATTAAGGAGCTATGATGTCCCTATCAGTAAAGGAGCTCCTATTGTATTGATACGTACAGTTTTTTCAATCATGTTCTTAGTCATCATGCTACCGATTGTGTTTTTATATGACTCCATAGAAATACCATATATTTCAAGAGATATGTTGTTAGTATTTTCTTTTTTTGCAGTATTGGCTACCTTGTTGGGAACATATCTTTTACAAACGGTATATATGAGGAAATTTGTATATAATTTAGCGCAACGTTTTAAGGCTCATAAAACAAAAGATTGGCTAGCGAAATTAGAAACACTAAATCAAGGGCTTGCATTACTGTATAAAAAACCTACTCAATCTTTTATTGTGTTTATCGAATCAGGATTAAGTTTATTATGCTTATACTGCATAGCACCGGCATTGATGTTTGCTTTTACTACTGATATACCAATTATTACGATATTAGATAGAATGATATTGTTAAATTTAATACTTTATTTTGCACCCACACCAGGGGGAACGGGTATTGCTGAGGGATTGTTCATTTTTCTTTTTGCATCATTTGTACCGAGTGGCACCATAGGTATTATAGCTGTGGCGTGGCGTGTGATTGCAGAATATGTACCATTTTTTATAGGTATGTATGCAGTATTAACTTTATATGGACGTCAGTTTGTTGCTCAGGAAACATCTAATTAATGTAAGGAGAATTAGTATGACAAAACCGAAAAAGGACAAATTTTATCTAGTTCAAGAAGATATTTTACCAGAAGCGATTAAGAAAACAATTAAAGTAAAAGAGATTTTGAAACTAGGTGAAGTAAAAACCATAAATGAAGCTGTTGAGAAAATGGATTTAAGCCGATCTGCTTACTATAAATATAAAGATTATGTATTTCCATTTTTTGAGATTGCTCAAGGAAAAATTGTTAGCATTACCGTTTCAATGTCCAATGAATCAGGTATGTTATCAAGTGTTTTAAAAGCAATAGCCGATAAAAACGGAAGTATCTTGACCATAAATCAAGATATTCCATTACAGGGTATAGCTAATAGTAGTATTTCTTTCGAAACCAAAAACTTGCAAGGTTCCTTAGAGGAATTATTGCATGATATTCGCAATATGAAAGGAATTATAAAAGTAGAAATTTTAGGTCAAGCATAATTATAAATGCTTGACTGGCCAGTCTAGAAGAGAGTAGGACCATTATGAAGACCGTTAAAATAGCCTTATTAGGATTTGGTACTGTTTCCCAAGGAACATTTAATTTATTACAAGATAATGCCGATTTGATTACTAACAGAAGCGGTGTAACTATCGAGATTTCAAAAATATTTGTTCGCAATCCAGACAAATACGCAAATATTACACTACCAAGCACTGCACAATACGTGACTAACATTGATGATGTTCTTAATGATGAATCGATTGCTATCGTTGTTGAATTAATGGGTGGCACAACATTTGCGAAAGATTGTGTTGAAGCAGCTTTAAAACATGGAAAAAGTGTTGTAACAGCCAATAAGGATTTATTAGCTGAAGCGGGCCCATATTTATTTGACTTAGCGTATAAAAACAACGTTGATTTACGTTTTGAAGCATCTGTATTAGGTGGCATTCCAATTATTAGAACATTATACGATTCCCTTGGCGGTAACCGCATTACTGAACTTGTTGGTATCATGAATGGTACAACAAACTTTATTTTATCGAAAATGACAGATGAAGGATTAAGCTATGAGGATGTATTAAAAGAGGCTCAAGATTTGGGCTATGCTGAAGCTGATCCAACTGCCGATGTAGAAGGACTAGATGCAGCGCGTAAACTAGCTATTTTAGCATCTATTAGCTTTAATCGTCGTATATTCTTTGAAGATGTAACTGTAGAAGGTATTACTAAAATTGATACAGAAGATATTTCCTTTGGTAAGGAGTTCGGATACAATATTAAACTTATTGGTATTGCAAAAGAATCATCAAAAGGGTTATCTCTCAATGTATACCCTGCTTTTGTACCATTAACACATCCACTTGCATCTGTACGCGGTTCGTACAATGCAATTTATATTAAGGGTAATGGCATTGATGATGCCATGTTCTATGGACGTGGTGCCGGTAGTTTACCAACAGGCAGCTCCGTTGTTAGTGATATTATGGAAGTAGCTCAAAACGTAGCTTTTGAATCTACAGGACGCTTTAAACCATTCTACTTTGACCAAAAGAATATTTATTCCCCAGGTAAAATACAATCTAGTTACTATATGCGGTTAGCGGTTGATAATAAAACTGGTGTTCTTGCAAAGATTGCTACAAAATTAGCAGAGCAAAAAATTTCTGTTCTTTCCATTGTTCAACGTAATAAAGATCCTGAAACTGCAGTACTTGCTATTGTGACTTCGAAATGTCCACATTCCTATATTTTAAATTTAATTGATTCTTTTAATGGCTTGCGATCTGTGAAAGAAGTAAGCAGTATAATCAGAATTATGGAAGCGTAATATTATGACAACAATTCGTGTACAAGTGCCCGCTACAAGCGCGAATTGCGGGCCAGGCTTTGATTGCCTTGGACTAGCATTAAATCTATATAATATTTTTGAATTTACACCTGATGCAAATGCTACATCTTTTAGCTATACATTTCATGGATTTGGCGCTGATATATTAGAAAAAGAAGATCCTAAAAAGAATCTCATCGGTATAGCGATTGAACAAGTTTTTGCTAAAGCACAAGAACCAATACAATATGGTCATATAACTTCAGAAACACTGATTCCACCGTCTCGTGGCCTTGGTAGTAGTAGTACCGCTATTGTAGGTGGGCTATTAATAGCAAATAATCTTGTAAATAAACCACTTTCAAAAAATGAGTTACTCATCATTGCCAATCGTATGGAAGGTCATCCAGATAATGTAGCCCCAGCAATTTTTGGTAATCTCTGTTGCGCTACAGGATTAAAGGATAAAGTCTTGAATACAGTAATCCCTGTACCAGAGTCACTTCATTTTGCCATAGTTGTACCGGAGGTATTAGTTTCTACAGAATATGCACGATCTGTATTACCAAATCATGTGCCCTTTAAAGAGGCTGTTCAAAATGTGAGTCATGCATCGTTATTTGTAACTAGTTTAATTACGAACCAATTGGATTATCTTGCGGTTGCACTGGAGGATAATCTGCATGTACCGTATCGAAAAACGTTGATTCCACATTGCGATAAGGTATTCTCTGCCGCTAAAGCCGCTGGAGCTTATGGTGCAACTATTAGTGGATCTGGTTCTACCTTAATTGCATATACAGATAAAGCTCATGTACAAACAGTAGCTGATGCAATGGGGCAAATCTTTGATTTTCATGGCATTGAGAATAAGGTATATGTGTTAGAGGCGGATACAATAGGGGCCACAACCATCCAAAATATGGTATAATAAATCTAGTTAAGGCATAGTCCAAAAACTTATGTTGGAGGATTCTATGAATAATTTTAAAACAACAATGTTACTAGCCACTTTAATAGTGATACTAGTATTATTAGGCCATGCCTTTGGCGGTGCTCGTGGAATGATGTTAATGTTCATCATATCTGCAGGCATGTCAATTGCATCGTATTGGTATAGTGATAAGATTGTGTTAGCACAATACAATGCGCAACAAGTTACCGCTCAATCAAACCCAAAACTATATGGTATGGTTGAACAATTGGCTAAAAACGGTAAACTACCAATGCCGAAGGTATATATCATCCCTACCGACGTACCAAATGCATTTGCAACTGGTCGTAATCCAGAACATGCTGCAGTGGCTGTAACAGCCGGAATTCAACGTTTATTAACGGATGATGAATTAGCTGGCGTATTAGGCCACGAATTAACACATATTAAAAATCGTGATACCTTAATTAGTACTATTGCAGCCATTATTGGAGGCGCTATATCTACTATTGCGCACTTTGGTATGTTCTTTGGTGGTCGGTCTGATGATCGCGATGATAATGTCAATCCACTTGCGTTAATTGGTATGGTTATTTTGGCACCTATAGCAGCTGTTATTATTCAAATGAGTATTTCTCGTACCCGTGAATATTTAGCTGATGAAGGTGGAGCTATGTTAAGCAAGAACCCTTTAGGACTTGCGTCGGCATTGGCTAAAATAGAAGAATATTCTAAATATGGAACATTACCGAACGCCAATAATGCTACAGCGCATATGTTTATAATTAATCCTATGATGGGTATTGGTGCTAGTTTGTCGAATCTTTTTAGCACACATCCTAGTACCCAGGATCGTATTGCTAGATTGAAAAAACTATCTCTAAATCCACATTATAGATCTTAATAAAAGGGAGGCTTACAGATGGAAGAAACTTTAGTTCTCATTAAACCAGATGGTGTAAAACGTCAAATCTGTGGTGAAATTCTTACACGTTATGAACGTAAAGGCTTAATCATTAAAGCTATGAAATTACTTCAAACACCAAAAGAATTAGCACAAGAACATTATGCAGAGCATAAAGATAAACCATTCTTTGGTGAATTAGTTGATTTTATCACTTCTGGACCTGTACTAGCTTTTATACTAGCAGGTAAAAATGCAGTTACTTCTGTACGTAATATTAATGGTGCAACTAATCCTGTAGATGCCACACCTGGTAGTATTCGTGGTGACTATGCCTTAACTATGGATTCTAATGTTGTACATGCATCTGATTCTGTTAATTCAGCAGCACGTGAAATTCATTTATGGTTCCCAGAATATAAATAATATCTAAATAGGAGGTACGGCCATGGGTAGTAGTGTTTATACAAAAACAGGTGATCAAGGTACAACAGGTCTTTATACAGGTGAACGTGTAAAAAAATCTTCTCTTCGTGTTGAAGCCTATGGAACAATCGATGAGCTTCAAGCCTTCTTGGGATTAGCTCGAGCCTATGCAAAGAACGTAAGAGTACAAGCTGAGTTACTTGATATAGAGCGTTCCTTATGGACATTAATGGCTGATATTGCAAGCTTAAATCAAGCACCACAAATTACAGATCAACAAGTAAAACATTTGGAAAAAGTTATCGACCGTTTTGATGCAAAATTAGAACCTCTTGCAGAATTTATTCTACCTGGTGAGAATAAATCTTCTGCCTATTTACATGTTTCTAGAACAGTTGCTCGTCGTGCGGAGCGCGAGTTATGGCGTGTATTAGACTCAGGTGAAAGCGTACACGAATCTAATTTGCGATACTTAAATCGACTATCTGATTTATGCTTCATATTAAGTCGTGTAGAAGAAGAAATCGGAGAGGAATAAATAAAAAAAGCTATGTCTTTACATAGCTTTTTTATTTATTAAGGTTGTGTAATTTCTTGATTTAATACATCGTGAGGACTTGGATAGAAAAAGAAGATATGAGG
>CAUTOY010000070.1:0-7098 GCA_963539855.1 uncultured Veillonella sp. | reverse complement strand
TTCTTGTCTGCATCGAGTTTCATCTTGGCTATTAGTTCTTGGTTTGTAAATAATCGCATCGTCTTTTCTGAACGTAATAATCCGCGCAAGGTGCCTATCGGTTGGCATCAACAAGCGTTGCGTAATTTTGCCTTTCGATTCGCCGATGCACTAGTATTTCAAACAGAAGACGCTCGCTCTTATTTCCCTGAATCTGTTCAAAAGCGTGGTGTTATTATTCCAAATCCTATTAATGGTAAATTGCCACCCCCAATTGAGGGAGAACGAGAAAAGACAATCGTTACTGCCTGTCGATTACATCCTCAAAAAAACTTGCCTATGATGATCAATGCTTTTAGTATGTTAGCGGACGAGTTTCCAGAGTATAAACTTGTCATCTATGGTCAAGGTGTTTTAGAAGATGAATTACGAGCTCAAATTAAATCTCTTAATTTAGAGGATAGAATTTTATTACCGGGCTTTGCTAGTAACATTTTAGAAAAAGTAGCACCTTGTTCTATGTTTGTGTCTTCTTCCGACTTTGAAGGTATTTCAAACTCTATGTTAGAAGCCCTCGGCATGGGATTGCCTGCAGTTGTTACAGACTGCCCTGTAGGCGGTGCTCGTATGGTAATTAACAGTGGAGAGAATGGTATTCTTGTACCTGTAGGTGATACACAGGCCATGTATGAAGCTATGCGCAGTGTCTTAAAAAATCCTGAACTAGCAGCTAAGCTTTCCCGAGAAGCCATCAAAGTACGCGATGAGTTCCCATTGTGGAAAATCGCAAAACGTTGGTTAGAAGTTTTATGAGTTGTAAGGAGGGGAACCATTGAAGTTAAATATAACAGCCCTTGCTGACCGTATGATATGGTTCATAACTCTAATCTTTTTAGTGTTGTCGTTGACCATTTCCTTTGCCCTTGGCGACGCGAACTATGGTGCCTATGTATTATTTGTATGCTTATTTGGGCTCATCATTTTTTATCTTATAAGAGAGCAGGGCGTTATTAAGCTACGGCTCAATTGGATGCATGGATATATGCTGCTCTTTATAGGGGCTTGTTACCTTAGTACGATTAATGCTATAGATCCGGCTGTGGCTATGAGTCGAAGTTTTGATATTGTCAAGATATTCTTTATGCTCATCATCTTGTACATGTGCTATCAAGATAAAGAATCGGTGGATACATTATTAAAGATTGGTATGTGGACAGGCTATATAGTTTGTTTTTACACTGTTTATTTCTACGGTTTAGACTATTTCATTACTGTCTTGTCATCGTCGGCACGAATTGCCAATGATGCATTAAATGCGAATACCGTAGGTCTTTTAGGCGCTAATGCTATTGTAATGACCTTGTATTATATGATATATGATCGCCCTCGATGGTGGCATATTATTGCGTTACCCACATTAGGTATTCTTGCTGCTACAGGAAGTCGTAAGGCTCTTGTATTCGTTGTAGCAGGTACAGTATTACTTTTTGTTTTTAAAAGCTTACGCAGTGCCAATGCAATCAATTCGATTGCCAAAATTATTGGTTCTTTGCTAGGCCTTACTATTGTAGGTTTTGCTGTATTGCAATTGCCGATGTTTGCTGAAGTATTAGATCGTATGTCTAGCATGGTGGAAGCTTTTGCCGGTACTGGTGGTGACTCCTCTACTATCATTCGTATGGCTTTAGTAGATATTGGTTGGGATTTATTCTACCAATCTCCTATTACTGGGGTTGGTGTCAATAATCCGTCTGTATATACATATTTCCTATATGGTAAAGAGAACTACTACCTTCATAATAACTACATTGAGCTATTGGCTGGTACTGGTATTATCGGTTTATTAGCATATTATTCCATGTATTTGTATGTGGCATATAACTTAATTCGCTATCGTGATTTTCACAGTAATGAATATGTAATGGTGCTCATTCTATTCCTTTCACAAATTGTAATGGATATGGGGATGGTGTCTTATGAAAGTAAGAGTACTTATTTTTATATGATGTTGTTTTATTTAGCGGTGCAAAGGCTCCGGAAAGGACGTAAAAATGAAGCTCAGCAAATTGTGTAAAGTTGGAATGTCCTTTTTAACAAAACCTTACTATCGTACTCGAGTTCTTATTAAATTAGGCTATTATGATAATTTATGTGATGAAGATTTTTTAAAGAAGGTATTTCCTAAATATATGGGGTATCCCTTAGATTTAGAGAACCCTAAAACTTTCAGTGAAAAATTACAATGGCTAAAACTTAATTACCGGAATCCTATTCAAACTGTCATGGTTGATAAGCATGAAGCAAAGCACTTTATTGCAGAGCGTGTGGGAAATCAATATATTATCCCTACACTTGCTGTATGGGATTCAGTAGAGGATATCGATATCAATGCATTGCCAAATCAATTTGTATTGAAGTCAACTCATGATAGTGGAGGCATCGCAATTTGTAAAGACAAATCATCTTTTGACTTCGAAGCAGCTAAAGCGAAGTTAAGGGCATCTCTAAAACGTGATTATTCTAAAATTGCCAGAGAATGGGCTTATCAAAATGTACCACGCCGCATTATAGCAGAAGAATATATTTCTGAATTGGGCAATGATGATTTACTGGACTATAAGATGTATTCCTTTCATGGGGAACCAAAGCTAACGGTGGTATGTTCAGATCGCTTTTCAAAGACTGGAACGCGTATGAACTTCTATGATATCAATTGGGAGCCTATGGGGATTCATTTTGGTCATTATCCTCCATTACCTACGGAGTTTCCGAAGCCAGCTACTTATGAGGAAATGAAACGTCTCACAGCTGAGCTAAGTAAGGATTGTCCGTTCTTACGTGTTGATTTTTACGAAATAAAAGGGCGCCTATTTATTGGAGAGTTAACATTTTTCCCTGGTGCTGGATTAGAAACGTTTCGTCCTATGTCAAAAGATTATGAATTAGGAGAGTGGTTACATCTTGAAACTGTACATCGGAGCTGATTTTGTTCCTACGGATATCAATAAAAGTTTATTTGAAGAGGGCAAAGGGGAAGCACTAGTAGGTAAAGAGCTGTATGAAATTCTTAAGAAATCTGACTTAAATATTTTTAATTTAGAAGTGCCTCTTACTGATGCAGAAACACCAATTGTAAAATTTGGTAATAATTTGATTGCCCCGTCAAAGACCGTTTATGGCTATAAAGCGTTAGGACCTATTTTCTTAACATTAGCTAATAATCACTCCTTAGATCAAGGTGTGGAAGGCTTAACAACAACAATAAACTTGTTGAAACAACATGGAATTGCTCATGCTGGGGTTGGTGCCAATTTGAAGGAAGCAAAGGAGCCATTTTTCTTTGAAAAAGATGGCGTACGTATAGGCTTCTATCTATGTACAGAGAATGAGTTTACTATGGCTACTTGTCATTCTATGGGTGCCAACCCATTTGATGTATTGGACAGCTTTGATGAAGTGGCTGCTTTAAAAGAACGATGCGATTATGTAATTGTTCTATATCATGGGGGTAAGGAATTCTATCGTTATCCATCACCGATGTTACAACGTTACTGCCGTAAGTTTGTCGATAGAGGGGCTAGCCTCGTTATTTGCCAGCATAGCCACTGTGTAGGCTCTCGAGAAGATTATAATGGGGGCTCTATCATTTATGGTCAAGGTAACTTTATCTTTAACTCTGACTTCCACGTAAATCATCAAGAATTTGTAAAAGATGCAATGTTGATTAATGTAGAGGCTACAAAAGATAGCTTTGCTATATGTGAGTTACCTATTCGTAAGACTGATAATGGTACCCGACTAGCTACAGAAGCTGAAGGGGCAGAAACGTTAGCAGGTTATAAAAAACGCAGTGAAGAAATTAAGGATGCTCATTTTGTAATCTCAAACTATAAAGCTTTCGCTGATACTCATGTAAAACGTTATTTGCGTGAGTTCTTAGGCAGATCCTTTATTATACGCGCTATTAATGCTTTATTTGGCCGTAAGTTAATGCAACTTATTTTGGGTCCCACAAGTTATTTAGCAATACAAAACTATTTAGAGTGTGAAGCTCATCATGAATTATTCTTAAGAGGCATTAAGAATATCAATAAAAAATAATGGATACTAAAATCGTAGCTGCTGCTAAATGGTCTGTAATTACAGAGGTTTTAGCAAAGCTTATTACACCGCTGACAAATATAATATTGGCCCATATGCTTGCGCCGACTGCGTTTGGTATATTGGCAACAATTATGATGGTTATCTCTTTTGCAGAAATGCTTGCTGATGCGGGATTCCAAAAGTTTCTTGTACAGCATGAGTTTGAAAGTGACCAAGAAAAGCAAGAGGCCACAGATGTGGCCTTTATTGCCAACTTAGTATTTTCTTTACTCTTATGGGGCGCTATCATAATAGGCCGTGATGAATTGGCTGTACTAGTAGGTAATGATGGCTTAGGAATACCGTTGGCCGTGATGGGGGCAATGATACCTCTATCAGCCTTTAGCAGTGTTCAGATGGCTTTGTATAGACGGGATTTTAACTTTAAGTTTCTTCTAAATATTCGCCTTATAACCATTTTGACACCTATAGTGATATCTATTCCTATGGCGTTCATGGGGTACGATTACTGGTCTTTAATTGCTGGCATGTTAGGGGCTCAGCTATTTACAGCATTAGCTTTATTAAAGAGTAGACGAAATCAGATTCGCTTATTCTTTAGTGGTCGCGTTTTTATGAACATGTTTAGCTATAGTGCATGGTCTTTGGCTGAAGCCTTTTCTATTTGGCTTACCGCATGGGTAGATACCTTTATTATCACTAGATTTCTCGATGCGTACTATTTAGGTATTTACAAGATGCCGATGGCCATTGTAACAACTGTTATGGCTATGGCTACAGCATCATTAGCGCCAGTGCTTTTTGCAGCGCTAAGTAGGGTACAACATGATCAACAGGCCTTTGCCAATACATTCTTTACATTCCAACGTTATATGGCCTTATTCTTAGTGCCTATAGGAGTAGGTTTATTTGTATTCCAAGACTTTGTTGTCCAGCTTTTACTTGGACCTCAATGGAAATTGGCGGGTATCGTTTTAGGTTCCTGGGCATTGAGCTCAGCTATTATGACTGTTACAGCGAATCTAATTTCTGAAATATTCCGTGCTAAAGGGGTGCCAAATCTATCGTTCTGGACTCAAGTTTTACATTTAGTTGTTTTAATACCAGTTATTTATATTTGTATTCACTATGATTTCACTACCTTTGTGTATGCTCGCTCAATAGTACGCATGCAAATGTTAATAGTTGCTATGATTTTTTTAGCATTATTTATACATATGAGTGCCCTTCGGGTGATTACTAATATAGGTGTATATCTAATTACCGCATCTATTGTTGGTGCTATTGCATATAGTATTTTACATTTATATGATGCAGTATGGTGGACGATAGCTTGTATGCTGTTATGTGTTCTATTGTATGTGGCGGTTTTGTGTATCATTCCATCTGAGCGTACTTTTATTATTTCTGGTGTTAATAAAGTTTTAGGTAAAGTAAGACGCTCATAATTAACAGAACTATGAAAGGAGTACATATGCTTTCAAAAAATGTAGACTTAAACAATACGGTAATCCTTGTAACGGGAGCCGCTGGATTTGTAGGGGCTAATCTCGTTATGTCCCTCTTATCTGAAGTAGAAGGAACTCAAATTATCGGTATAGATTCTGTTAATGACTACTATGACGTAGCTTTAAAGGATTATCGATTACAACAAATCGACGCGATGAGCAAAGGTAATAAAAATACGTGGATTTTTAAAAAAGGTAATATTGCTGATAAGGCTTTTATTGATGACATTTTTGCTGCTTATAAACCACGCGTTGTTGTGAATTTAGCGGCTCAAGCAGGGGTTCGCTACTCTATTACAAACCCAGATGCATATATCGAATCTAATATTATTGGTTTCTATAATGTCTTAGAGGCTT
Organism: uncultured Veillonella sp.; assembly: GCA_963539855.1. Classification (GTDB taxonomy): domain Bacteria; phylum Bacillota; class Negativicutes; order Veillonellales; family Veillonellaceae; genus Veillonella. Next base: position 1,150 of record CAUTOY010000070.1, on the reverse strand, counting down.
GTCGCCATTCTTATGACAATGGTGAAAGTGGTGTAGAACACTTAGTATATGCATCATCTTCTTCCGTATATGGGGCGAATAAACAAATCCCATACTCTACAGATCATAAGGTAGATAACCCAGTATCCTTGTACGCAGCTACAAAAAAATCCAATGAATTGCTGGCTTATTCTTATGCAAAGCTCTATAACATTCCAAGCACTGGTCTTAGATTCTTTACGGTATATGGTCCGGCAGGACGTCCGGATATGGCATATTTCGGATTCACAAATACGTTGCGCAGTGGCGGTACTATTAAAATCTTTAACTACGGCAACTGCAAACGTGACTTTACCTATATCGATGATATTGTAGAAGGCGTTTCTAAGGTTATGTGTGCTGCACCAGAGCGTCGTAACGGAGCTGATGGATTGCCAGTACCACCATATGCTATTTATAACATTGGCAATAGCAATCCTGAAAACCTCCTCGATTTTGTGCGTATTCTTTCAGAAGAATTAGTATCTGCTGGTGTACTACCAGAAGATTACAATTTTGAGGAACATAAAGAATTAGTCGCTATGCAACCAGGTGATGTACCTGTTACATATGCGGATACGAGTGCTTTAGAAGAAGATTTTGGCTTTAAACCGAATACAACGTTGCGAGAAGGTTTAAGACGTTTTGCTATATGGTATAAAGATTTCTATATGACGGAGGGCAAATAAATGAAAATTGCAATTGCTGGTACAGGCTATGTAGGCCTTTCCAATGGCGTATTATTAGCACAACATAATGAAGTGGTAGCCCTCGATATCGTTCCTGAAAAAGTGGAGATGTTAAATCGCAAGGAAGCACCTATTGTAGATGCGGAATTGCAGGAATATTTAGCCACTAAAGAATTAAACTTTAAAGCTACATTAGATCCTGTAGAAGCATTTAAAGGTGCAGATTATGTAATTATTTCTACACCTACCAACTATGATCCACAAAAGAACTTCTTTGATACATCTTCTGTTGAGCAAGTCATTAAAACTGTTTTAGAAATTAATCCTGATGCAGTAATGATTATTAAATCAACTGTACCCGTAGGTTATACTGCACAAATGCGTGAAGAGTTTAAAACAGAGAATTTAATTTTCTCCCCAGAATTCTTGCGAGAAGGTAAAGC
>CAUTOY010000069.1:0-7214 GCA_963539855.1 uncultured Veillonella sp. | reverse complement strand
GCTCGTTTTGGGGAGTCTATTAATGTTTTTTTGGAAAGAAATACAATTGAACATACATCATTATTAAACTATTATAACGAAGCATTATCTATGTATCGTCGGTATTATCAGTATAGTGAAATCGAGGGGGCATCTCGAAAACGATATGAGCGTATACCTGAGACTGCTTTCAGAGAAGCTATTGCTAATGCATTAGTCCATCGTGCTTGGGATATACCGGCCCACACAAAAGTTTCTATGTTTGATGATCATATTGAGATTGTATCGCCTGGAGGTCTACCAAAAGGATTAGGAAAATCCCAATATTTAGAGGGCCAAATTTCTATTCTTAGAAACCCTATTATTGGTAATGTGTTTTTCCGATTAGAAATTATTGAGCGCTATGGTACTGGTATACAACGTATTCAGGAGGCTTATAAAAATAGTATTAAAAAGCCTCAATTTGATATTTCCGATAACTCAATAAAAATTATTTTGCCAGTTATTGAAAAAAATATAGATAAACTAACCGTTGATGAGAGGAAAATATATAATGTTCTACAATTTAAGGCCTTATCTTCTGGAAAATTAGTAGAGCATACTGGATTTGGAAAAACTAAGGTATTACAAATTGTTAATAAATTAGTGAAATCGGGCGTTTTAAGAAAACAAGGAGCGGGGCGCGGTACTACATATACGGCTGAGTAGGTATAAAATATAAATTATGACATAAAAAACGCGAGCGTAAAATTTTACGTTCGCGTTTTCGTCCGTTTTCGTTCGTTTATAGATTTCAAAGCAAATGAAATGGTATGTATTTATTTTTTAGCGATTGTGTATAAGCGTGTGCCATTTTCCTCAGTTGTGATGAGCTCAAATTCAGGGTCAATAGCTTTCACAAAGGCTTCGAACCATGTTTGGTAGGCGAGCATCATGAATTTAGGGTCAACACCTGCTGTGCGCCAGTAGCCAGCTTGTAAGCGGTGGTCACCAACCCATGTAAAGCGGTCAGCGCTGTCCTCAACGATTTGGTCACCACCGTCGCAAGGCATGCCGTTTACATAGAAGTTTTGTAGGGCATTATAGATTGCCGGTGCCGTATGTTCTTCAAGGGAATCTTGAGCCACAACGCCGCACGCTTGACCTTGTACAGCGAATGCGTCGAGAATTGCCGTTACTACGTGAATAGCGTTTTCATCAGCATTTGTATCGAGCATGTCTTTGATGAAAGCCGCTTCGCGGACGGAGGCGATGTTGATTTGGTTTGCCAACCAACCGTGAATATTATTGTGATCGATAATGTTTTCCAATGGAATGCTAGGGTTGATTGGTTCGCCATATGTATCTACGGAGATGGAGTGCAATTCCTCTGCCAAATCATCAACGACCTTTGTTGTTTTTTCAAGAATTAAGTTTTCACGTTCTACAAGTATTTGAATTTTACGATATAACCAGTAGTGAATGTGACCTAAAAATGCGGACATAATGAACTCCTTTGTATAATCTGTTTAATAATGGGGAAGGGACCTATGTAGTTACATAGGTCCAAATATATACTCGAATGTATAAATTTTAGTATAGAAATTAATTATGCACCTTTGCGGGCCGTTTCTAATTTATTAACTAAGTCGTAAACGTTGACGCCGTGGATTTCAGCGGCTTGCCACAAAGGTTCCATTGTAGAAGATGGACAACCGAGGCAACCCATACCAATGCTTTGTAGTACAGGTACTGTATTTGGATACATATCTACGATATCGCGGATGATGGTATCCGGTGTAATTGGTTGACCTGCTTCTAGGCGTGGTGCTTCAACTTCTGGGTCGTTGCCATGACCTGGTAAGTTCACAACCGGTTCTGCTGTTTTTGTTTCGGTAGGAGCCCCCTCAAGGTCGCCCAATACAGCTTCTTTGAAAGCGTCTAATCCGATACGATCGATAAATTCACCCATTCGTTCGATTTGTGCATTTGCTTTGTAATATTCGATGATGCGGTCCACAAGTGCAAGGGCTTCTTTTTCTGTTGTTACCTCTGCAATGAGGTCGCCAATGCGTGGATGCGCACCGCCGCTGCCGCCAGCATAAACGCTCCAGCCCTCAACAGAACCGATAACCCCAACATCCTTCATGCGGCTTTCAGTACAAGAATTAATACAGCCGGACACGCCGATTTTCATCTTGCTAGGCATTTCTTGGGATAAATATTTGCGTTCCAATTGCATACCAAGATGAACGCTATCTTGTTTAGCACGTTTACAGAATGTTGTGCCAGGGCAAATCTTGACGCTGCGCACGCGGTTGGACACCATGTAAGCCGGCTCCATGCCGAGCATGTCCCACGCTGCGTCTACGTCTTCAGCTTTCAAATTTGTAATCATAATGCGTTGGCTGCCTGTCAATTTAAGAACAGCACCAAATTTGTTGGCCACATCAATATATTTTTGTAATTGATCTGGTTGAATAAAACCCGCTGGAATGCGCGGTGTAATAGCATAACGGCGTTGGCCGTTTTTAATTCGTTGTAAATTTCCTGCAATTTGAGCCATTGTAATCCCCTCTAAATTGTAATGAACTACTTATATTCTATCATATATGTTTACTGTGAAAGTATTTGTAACAGCCTCAGGTGACAAAAATTTTACTGCGTACTTGAAGCCTTGTCGTCAATGCATTATATGACGCATTGCGACGATATGAACATAGTATAATACATTTCTATAAAAAATAATGTGCCCTAAGCTACAAAAAAGCAAAATTTTTTGGTACTGTTTCACGTGAAACTAGCTACAAAAGTACGGCTTAAAATCTTGATTTTAGGCCGTTTTTTCATGGCCAAAAATATTATTCCTCTTTTTTGAACAAATTTGCTTGTCACGAGCCTCCTTTTGGAATGTATATAGGTGAAAGGAGGTGATCAGATGGCTGAACTAAAACGCACAAAGTTAGTGTTACGTTTTAATGTCGGTACGGAAGAAAAGCCGAAGTATAAAGACGTCACTTTCACACGCGTCGCTGAAGAAGCTACTGATGATGCGGTCAAAATCGTCGGTACCGCATTGGCTGGTCTCTATGAGAACACCATTGCTGACGTAATACGCGTCAACGAAGTATCCCTTGGTCATTAATATGCTTTCATTCGTAATAGTTAGCATGTAATGGCTGCGTGAAGGTTCGTAGTTATCCAAACCCTACGGACCCATCGCGATCATTCCCATCCCTATGTATATGAATCAGAAAGGAGTGCCCAACATGGCTGATAAACGTGTGGTATATCTTAAATTTGCTACAGTCGATGGTAAAAGCGCATCGATCACAATTAGTGGACCTCGCACTGGCCTTACTTTGGAACAAGCTAAAACGGCAGCTAATGCGCTAGTAGCGAACAAGGTAATCTTAGGCTCTGGCGATGCTCCATTGGCAAGCTTTACCTCTGCCAGTGAAGTATCTACGCAAAGTAAAGATTTGCAATAAAACAACATATCGCTCATGCATAGATGAATCTATCATATCTGTGCTTAGCAGAACTATCGCTGTCATGCGATGAATATCTTATCACAAGTCATATGGCAGTCTCGGAACCTGTCATATGACGCCTCCCCGCGGGCCGCTCTTCGGAGTGGCCCGTTTTGTTGTATAATGAACCTAGAATTATCTTGATGTAGGAGGAGTAATGAAGGTTCTATACGATACAATTTTGAAAGCAACTTATACAGGTCGGCCCAATCGTTTTGTAGTGACCTTAGATTTAAATGGTGAAAGTGTACTTGCCCATTTACCAAATCCAGGTCGTATGTGGGAACTGTTATTTACAGGTGTAACGATGTACATCGTGCCTCATGATAAGCCTGATGCAAAGACGAAATACCGCGTGGTAGGCATTGAGCGTGACGGTGTGGTTATCATGCTCGATACGAACTATAGCAATGATGTGGCGCAGCATTTGATTGAAAATAAACTCATTCCTGGCTGGGAAGAGTGGCGCATTGTAAGGCGGGAGTATACAGTTAAACTACATGGCACATCATCACGTTTTGACTTGCTCCTCACCAATGATAAAGGCCATGAGTTCTTGTTAGAGGTTAAGTCTTGTACGCTATTCTCCAAGACGGGCGCCATGTTCCCTGATGCTATTACAGAACGTGGTCGCAAGCATCTATTACATTTGAAAGAATTGCAAAACGAAGGTTACCACACAGGTGTTTTATTCCTCGTACAATGGGATAAGGCGCAGTGGTTCTTGCCTGATTATCATACAGATTTAGAATTTGCCCGTACCTTTAAAGAGGTAGCCCCTTCGTTAGATTGGAAAGCCGTTGCTGTAGCGTGGGATGAGACTTTCACCATGCCAAGGGTTACTCGTGAATGTATCTATCCTGAACAGGTACTAGAGGCGGAGGCCCACGATAGCGGCGTGTACGTGATGGTCATGCATCTTGACCACGATTTAGACCTTGAGATTGGATCTAAAGGAATGATGCATTTCAAGGCGGGGTATTATATGTACGTAGGCTCTGCTAAGGCGAACCTTACGAAACGCATTGAACGCCATAAACGAAAACGGAAGAAGATGCACTGGCATCTCGATTACTTCCGTGGTCACTGCGAAATGATAGCGGCCGTGCCCATTCGCACAAGTGGATTGCCTCTTGAAAGCTGGAGCCTCACTCATGAGCCATACCCATCCATGCCGAGCATGCCAGACCCTGATGATGTAGACGTGAGCGTCGAATGTGCTTTAGCTGATGCGGTGGGCGCTATTGCTGAGTGGGAGGTTCCCAAATTCGGCTCCTCGGACTGCTATTGCACGAGCCATCTGTTTGGAATGAAAGAAAATCCAATACACAGCAAAGCCTTTATGGATGTGGTAGAAGAATTTAGGATGAATCAACTGGACTCATTGATTATTAATAATGACTGATAAGTGATGGATAGGTAGCTGATAATCGACTGATAAATAAGTGATAATTGATAGATAACTGATAATTGATTATTGGGTAACTAGTAAAAATACAGTATTTTGTACGGAGGTAGGTATGCAACGATATGCTATGTATGGATTATTATTCCTGTTGTGTATTTGTTTGCTTTCACTTGTGGGCTGTTCCTCAAGGCTGACAACCTTAAGTGGGGATCCTTATACGGCAGATGATGTAAAAGCAATGGTCGAAAAGCACTTCGAGACGTATCATCCTCGTCTTGTATTGCAGTCCTCTAAGGTTATTACGACAAAGCCTTATAAACACAATGAGTATACTTTTTTAGATGAAAATAATGGCTTTGTCTTTTCTGCGCGTGCTTCTGTGGAGGTCCCTCAATTGCCTATCCCTGGTGGTCAAAGGGTTACAACAGCTAATAAGAGATATGCAGAGGCGTATTTAAATCATATGAACGGAAACATAGCTGACCTTGCTGCAAAGTATGGCTTTCACGTAGCCACTCCTGAGGAGAGCGAAGCATTATTTAAATCTCAGATCATGCGACAAGAGGGTACAAGCACAGTACCTTTGTTTGAGGCGGATGATATGATATTTCTTAATCAAACATCAACGGGCGCTAATGCACTGGCTCTGTTACGTCAGATGTATGATCTATATAAACCTAATGGGGATGGCGTACTCGTAAGTAGTGTGCATGGCCGTAAGATTGGTTTTTACTATTTGCCAAATGGTGAAACGGATAAGCGTAAAGCCCTGTATATAGAAAAGTTTAGAATCGGGGGCGACAAAGAAGAATGGCGTGATACCTTGATGAGCGGCATTGGTTACTCAGATGAAAATGCAGAGCACATTGAACGAAAGTTAGTTGCTCTTATTGATAGGAAAATACAACAGGCTGTGAGCGGCGAGTAGCTTGGGGAGGAGGCCAAAACGAAAGCCCAGTATTTGATTGAATTTGTAAGCTGATAAAATAGTTGTTTTGGGAATATAATCCTAAAATATATCATAATTAAAATAAATAAGGATTGCAATCCTTATTTATGGTATAATTAAAATGGATTAGGATTATAATCCTTGTTTATTTTAAAGACGTACTAAATTAGGACTGTAATCCTAAAATATTTTTCTACTTGTGCAATAATAGTGACTATTGTTGAGCTAAGGAGGTTATAATGCCTTTGATTCAACGCGAGCAATACTTAGAATTTTTAAGACGCCATAAAGATCAAGATGTAATTAAAGTCGTTTCAGGTGTACGTCGGTGCGGCAAATCAACATTATTTGAATTGTTTAAACAAGAATTACTAGACAGTGGTGTTAACCCAAATCAAATCATTTCTATTAATTTTGAAGATTTAGAATATGAGCCCTTACAGGAATATCATGCCCTTCATGAATATATAGTAGAACGATTGATTCCGGATACCACTGTGTATGTATTTTTAGATGAAGTACAGCATGTACCACAATTTGAAAAGGTCGTAGGTAGTTTATTTATCAAACCTAATGTAGATATTTATATTACCGGTTCAAATGCGTATTTTATGTCCTCTGACATCGCTACATTATTAACTGGCAGATATGTACAAGTTGAGATGCTTCCTCTTTCATTTAAAGAGTTTCATAGTGCATATAGTCAGCAAAACTTGTCAGATATGGAGATATATAACTTGTATATTGAACATAGCTCTTTTCCAAGGCTTGTACATGTTGAAGATGATGAAAGTATTGATGAATATTTGGAAAGTATTCTTAATACGGTTGTTCTGAAAGATATTGTAACGAGATTAAAAATTACAGATGTGCCTTTATTGTTGGATATTATTAAATATTTATTGGCTAATATAGGAAGTTTGATTAATCCTACGAAAATTGCGAATACGCTTACTAGTTATGGTCGCAAAACGGATAATAAGACGGTTGAGAAATATTTACAGGGTCTTAAGGATGGTCTTTTAATCTATGAAGTTGATCGATTTGATGTAAAGGGGAAGGCATTATTGCAGCGAAATGCTAAATATTATGTTGTAGATAGTGCATTCCGTAAGTTTTTATTAAGTCGTACAGATTCGGACCGAGGTCATATATTAGAGAATATTGTATATTTGGAATTAGTTAGACGTGGATATCGTGTGTATGTGGGGCATCTACAAAATGGTGAAATAGATTTTGTAGCTAAAAAACCACATCGGTTAGAATACTACCAAGTTAGTTATACCGTAATGGAAGATACTACGTTGCGACGTGAATTATCGCCGTTAGAGCAACTTGATGATAACTACCCTAAATATTTACTTAC
>CAUTOY010000068.1:0-7769 GCA_963539855.1 uncultured Veillonella sp. | reverse complement strand
TAATCATCTGTCTATAATCATACAAAACGCCTTGATTGTTTAACTGTACTAAATAATTGGGTTTTACACCAACTACACTTCCTAATTCAGCATGAAAAAACCAGGAATTCACTAAAAAATAGATACTAATTAAAAATAGAGAAACAATATTCCCCAATATACTAATTATTAGTATATTCTTTTTCCACATCTACTTATTAACCTCAACTTCCGTTTGATATTTTATTATGAATAGTTCCCGATAATAAAATATAGGCAGTGTAATATATTTTTAATCATAAACTTTTACAAAACCATCCACCCATTGGCGTTCGTTTAATACAACCTTCCCAATGCCAAAATTCTCTAACCCATGAACAATAAATATATCCCATATACTATATTTGTCTTTAGCTAATACAGCATATTCATATTCACTAAATACGCCTAAAGTGCCACCAACTGTATACATTGAATCAACATCATATCCATACCACAATATAAATACCTCATTATTTTTTATGGAATCATCTACACCATAATGCCTTGGGTCGCCATCATTTAAAACGAATTCCTCAATACAAAAGTTTTCATCACAAAACTCTCTAAATCCCGGAAGTTGTTTAGCTAACATTATTGCATTTTCTGCTAAATCTTTAGTCCCAAAATAACCTAAACTAAAGTACTCTGTATATGGTAATGTATCATCTTTTTTATATTTAGCTAAGGCTTCATATATAGTTGTATTCATATTCTCTAATCTTTCTATATATTCGATTCGCAAAAACCTATCTCAAAATGCCCCATTAATAAAATTATGCGGATATATCATTACTGATTTCACCTAATGCTTAATTATCGTTAATAAGATAATCTCCGGTACTAAGGCTAAAGCAACTACCTCCAAATCAATAGTAACAGATGTTATATCCGTATTTCATATAGTATTAAAAATAATTATTAGTGCAAATATAACTAATATAGGTATTACGGAATAAAAATCTTTTTTTGCTTTTTTATCAACATTGATTTAATTTCAGACGATAAGTTAGAATCTTCTTTAATAGCCGGAATTCTTAACCACATTTCTAGAAAACACATGATTACTATTCTTAACCAAGTTATAAATTGTATATTTTATGAAAACAATATCCATATTAAAAACTCTATGCTAAACACTAGGATGACATAATCCATATTTTAGCATAGAGCCATTTAACAAATATACGCGTCTAATATGTGTATATAAATTATCAATATTAAATTATTGGTACAGCAATAGAATTTTGAATTTCTGTAACAATCGGTGTATAGAAATCTACTTCCGTCTCTTTTGTGCTCAATGAAATAATTAAAGAGTACCGGATTTTATCATAATATCTCTTTAAACGTTTTCGATTTTTCCACCATCCACCAACAGGATATACGGCTATATCATTTGCATTTGATAAATCGACAGCGGGTACACACATAAAATCAGAATGTATAGAGCCAACATTTCTATTATTAGTCCCCAAATACCATGATGCAGATTTTCCTAATTCATTACGCCAATTTGGATCTTCAGCTCTTGCAATTTCATTTATCCGTTTTTTAAAGTCATCAAGTGATTCCATACTATTTTTAAGTTCAAAGCGCAGCCCACAAGATTGGTACGTATATTTATCTTTCCAACCTATATGACCTGGACTCGGTTCAATATAGTATGATAACGTAACTCGTAACTCTACCTCTTCATCACCTAATGATTCTAACACTTCTTTTGGCCAAGGTAATTTATGAATATGAAGTTCATTAGTTACAACACTTTTATCAAAATCAAAAGGTTGTAATTCTTCTTCGATAATCATATTAACATAATTATTTTTACAAGATACCGCTCGTTCTAGATTGGGAATACCATACCCACAGGTTCGTAACAAAACACGAATATCACTTTTTTTAGTGGATTCAGGTGGTAAAAACTGTTGTTTCATCTTATCAGTCCATCTAGCAGAATGTACCATTAGAGCACGTATCGTCTCAGGCCATGCATTAGGATATTTACAGTATATTTCTGCAGATAATTTACTAGCTTGGGCTGTTGCAGCACTCGTTGCCCAAATAGTAGAAAACAGATTTTCAGATAACTTATAATTAGTTGTTAACAGGGATAAATCATCACAATTACTATAAAAATTATCTTGATAAACTATATTTCCACCATCCATAAGAATTTCAGGTTTAATAGGCCATTTATTATCCCATAATACTGATGTACTACTATAAGGAGATAATTCACCAACATCTGCAACTGGATGACAGCCTAAAAAATCAGTATCATCAATTTGAATTTTAGAATTATATGCTCCAACTGTTAATGCATTCCATGATTGTCCTGGATTCTGTACGTAAGAATTTATATTAACCTCAGGATACTTTATATCTCGCAATTCAGATAATTCAACATTTCCACCACTGATAAGCATTAAACGTTTATTTTCATTATCCGCTCCAAATATATTAACACCTGCTACAATCTCATCAATAGCCCCCGACCATGATGTTGGATGTCCATCCGTAGCATCAGTTGTTATGGCCATACAAATAGATCTATCTTTATTAGGATTTTCAATTTCATTAAAAAGAATTCCTTGGGCTGTAATAGCACCGTATAACTCCGGATCATTTTTCTGGTTTCTTAAGATTTTAGAGCTTTCAATTCTATAAGGAATACTAATAGTATCGAGAGATAATAGCGATTGATTTAAATCATGATATAGTGCTACACCTGCCATACCTGTACCATGACCATCAGAATCACTTACATCACCATCACCAAAAACAGTATGGATATCCTGTTCATGTATGAACGGTTCAAGTAATGGATGTGCACTAGAAACTCCAGTATCCAATAAACATATTGTGGCATTACTATTCTCAGGTTGTACACGATTTTTTATATCATCGACCCAATCATACTGTGCCGTTAAGGATTCTTTAACGAAGAATGAATTAGGCTCCTCGCACTTATTCAATTCTGCAATATACTTAGAACATTGCAACAAAGCAATTAAATCATTATAATTCACAAAAATCAACATAACAAGTCGTTCAGGAAAAGTAATATGCTCTTCTTTATATGCTATATTAAATTCGTCCAACAATGATTTAAACTCAGTAAGTACATCACTATCATTTTGTTTTACCGTACTTAACCAAACTTCACACCAAACTCGAATATCTGATGTAGGGATATTTTCATAAGGTCCCTGCCAAAATGATGCAACATCCGCCTCTCTAATGGTATCAATACTTCGAACTAAATCATTATTTTTAGGTTTATCACCAGTGCCTAATGACGCCTCAAATTGATCAAATTTGCGAACTAAATGAGAAGCTTTATTTTTCGGCACAAATACAGTAGCCTTTGTTAAATCATCTTTTGATTTAACGTTTAATAGCTGTATACCATACCTTCCATCTTCTAAGGATTTATAATTTAATTCATAGCCCCGTTTTCCTGATACATCGAGATAAAAACCATCCTTTTCCTTGATAGCGGCAACTTGTTTTGATGAAATAGTAGTTTTAACAATTGAATCCAACGCTTGCTTTAATTTACGTACATGCTCTAAAGGTTGATCTAGGTCAGGATAGTTGTGTGACCCACGTGCTTTTCTTGTTGTTTTATATGGCATTGATTCTTTGGTGTTACTTAGAAAAATATTTGCCTTCTCCATTCTTACATTCTAAGCCTCCATGATTCGAGAATATAAGCCTTTATCTTTTATAACAGCAATTAAATCAGCTTCATTAAATTGTCTATTATATAAAATAGCTGATTTAAAGCAATCGTCACAAGCACTAATAATTTCAGATTGACTTAAGCCCTTAGCGGCCTCTATCAAGGATGTATTTATGTTTCCTGTATAATATTTTTTTACTAGCTTCTTTTCAAAAATAGCTCTAATTTCATCTTTTTCTGGCATTGCATAATGTATCACATCATCGAACCGTCTAAACAATGCTTGATCTAGTAGTCTATGATTATTAGTCGCAGCAATAATAATACTATTAGAATCATCTTGTTCTATAAATTGTAAAAATGAATTTAGTATTCGTCTTGCTTCACCAACCTCGTTATCTAAACTTCGATTGGCCCCTATGGCATCAAATTCATCAAAGAAATAGACACCCATGGTCTTTTTAATATCTTCAAAAACAAGTCTTAATTTTGCACTCGTTTCTCCCATAAATTTGGTAACAATTTTATCCATTTGTACCACAAACAAAGGGATTTTTAGTTCAGATGCAATTACAGAAGCGGTGAACGTTTTTCCCGTACCAGGAGCACCTTCCAATAAAATTTTACGGCGATTAGATAAACCATAAGCTTGCAGTTTATCACGATTCTTAAACTCCTCAAGTATACGATTAATTTTAATCTTTTGATTATCAGATACAATCAATTCAGAGATTTTATCATTAGGCATATACATTTCTAGTAAAGGATTATTATTAATTTGTACAATATTATTAGTATTAGACAATTTCTCACTTAATTGTTTTAAATCTCTAGCTACTGCCATATGACCTTGACGAGCCTCATTAGCAGCAATCTGTAGAACAATAGTTTTAAAGCGAGCATTATCTTGCTCTAAATGAGCACGAATTAAACCTTTAACATGTTCAGCACTAGCCATAATATCACCTCCTCTATTATGTTAGTATCTCATACTACACTTGACAAAGTCAATTAATTATGATATTTTTATTAATTTTATCTTTTATATTACAGCTTACAATAAAAACAACCACAAAAACCTCGCCTTTCTCATCAAGAAAAGCGAGGTTTTGTGCATAATATTCTATTTTGTAACGCTATACCTAAACACTATATATATACATTAATATATATTTTACTATTTTCGTTCAGGTTATTTAGTTACACTTAACAATTTTCCGCTCACTGCATCGAATACTACAGTAATGGTTTTCTTATCTTTTGTGGCAAACACAACAGTATATTGTGGCGTGCCTTTTTCAGTTTTAACAGCCCAGCTTAACAGGCTTGTTGCTTTACCTTCTGCTTGCGCATAAGCAAAATTTACAGCTACAGCAGGAGGCAAAATAGTAGTTGGATCAAAAGCTGTTTTTTCTACAGTTTTTGTAAGCTTACCAACCTTTTCATCCTTAACTTCATTTGCTGTATTTGTAAATACAGCCTTATATACACCATCTTTATCAAAACCGCCAACAGTCAATGTAACGACTGTATCGGTAGCATCAAAAGAAATTTCATTAATAGATGCGCCTGCATGATGTTGTAAAAAACCATTGAGCATTAAATTGGCCCAGCTAATTGCTTGATGTTGTTCATCAACGACAGCTACTGTTGGTTGTACAGGAACTAAATCAGCTGCATGAGCCATTGGACTCACCACCCCTAACAAAGATGCTAACATTATAAATAAACGACTTTTCTTGAATACAGATTTCATATGTTACGCCTCAAATTCTTTACGTTTCAGACAACAGTAACATGTACTATGTACTATGTACTATGTATTATGTACTGTTATATCAATATACTATCAATAACAAACGAACTCTATCTATAAGAGAGTGTGTATAAGAAAAGTAAGATAGAATCCGTTTGTTTTCCCACACGGGAGTAGTCAGCCACCTTGATAGCACAATGGCTGACTACCAAATAGCCCTATATTCATTAATTCTAACTAATCTTCAGTATATAAGAGAGAATGTTTAAAATTATTAAAATTAATGAATCTTAGATAGAATCATATCTACCTTGCGTTGCATATCTTCGTTTTGTTGACGAAGTGCTTCATTTTCAGCAGCTTGTTTTTGAACAATTGCTTGCAATGCTGTCACTTCATCTTGCATTACGTAGATAGAACTAATAGGACCACCTTTATATTTATCTGGAATAGCTTTCTTTTCAGGGCTATATCCAAATTTGTGGGTTACACCAGCATTTACGATACCATCGTGGCTATCCAAGGAAACGCCTAAGTTAAACATAGTGTTATCATTAGTGTAATGAGCCACACCAAGGGCTACCGCTGTTTGAGATTTGTAATTACCAATACCAGCCATAATTTGTGTTGGTGCTAATGGATCGTATTGAATTGGTTTCAATGCAGCCAATGCGGCAGCACCTGCACCAGCCTTATATGCATAAGACTTAGCCATATTACTAGATGCACCAGCGATATTTTGTAACGCTTGGTCCATTTGTGCTTTATTCACTGCATCACCAGCATGAGTAGCAGCACCAATATTATTGATTTGTTTACCACCCATATCTAAATTACTATTGATGGATACATTACCAGGGTTAGAACCACTACCAGCATTAAGCGTAATAGTAGGAGCACCAGTACCACCACTAATAGATGTAATACCTGTCAATGCAGGATTCAATTTGTAATTAACAACACCAGAGTTGGCTGGATCCGCTGTAATTTGAATATTGCTATCACCTTTGAAATCAAAACCAGTAGTCAATGCTACAGAATTTTGAGCACCACCATTAGCCTTGTATTTAATATTACCTGTGCCTGCAGTTGCAGTGCTAATAGCAGCATTCATTTGACCCAAATTAACAGCTTCATCATTATTAGCAGCATTAGCCAAACCACTGATACGGTTAGTATTCTTATCAATTACTACATTACCAACAGTGACTTTATCGAAGGAAACATCTTTCTTAGTAGCAATGGTAATATCTTTACCAGTATTCGTAACCTTGATGTTATCGCCATCGTTGAAAGTAACTGTATCGCCACCTTTTACAGTTTCAGGTGTGCCGCCATTAACTTTCACATTCCAAGCAGCTGTATCCTTAATCATTTGCTTACCAGCATTATCAATATTGCTCAAATCTTTCTTAGCTGCATTATTAGCAGTCGTTGTAGCATTATTGATTTGTGCACGTGTTGCAGCATCAAGGCCTACTGTAATACTTTGACCGCTTGCATTAGTTTCAATACCATTCGTACCAGTGATAGTCAATGTTTGACCATTGCTTACACTACCAGTACCTGTATTACCAGCCGTATTGAAACCTACGTTAGCCGTAGCATTAGAAATCGCATTATCCATTTGTTGTTTATTAACAGCGGAATTAGGCGTTGTACCAGCTGCCACATTCTTAATTTCTGTGTTACCAGCATTGATACCACCAGTTGTGATTGAAATAGGTGCTGCACCAGCCGCACTTGGCGTAATAGTCATACCACCACCATTGATAACAGTTGTGCCACTAGGTGTTGTGAAAGTTGCACTGCTTAAGCCAGTTAATGCTTTGGCCATGCGAATATTCAATGTGCCAGTTGCAGCATCACCAAGAACTGCAATGTTACCAGCTGTAAGATCAGCTGCCGTTGTAGAAGCACCACCTTTGATGTTAAGTTTTTCACCATGTTTACGTGTAACAACAGTCGTATCATCGCCACCGAAATCATGTTTAGCATCAGTTGTTGCTTTATTAACAGCATTAGTAATAGCTGTATCCATTTGTGTCTTATTAACAGCTGAATTACCAGATGTAGCAGGACCTACATTTGTAATTTCCTTACCACCTGCATCAATACCATTATTCTTATCGATAACAACGCCACCAACAGTCACTTTATCGAAGGATACGTTCTTAGCTGTGCCGATTGTAATGGATCGACCTGTATTGGTAATAGCGATGTTATCACCATCGATGAAGTTCACAGTGTCTCCACCAGCTACAGCCGTTGTACCACCACCATTGGTTTCTACATTCCAAGAAGCAG
>CAUTOY010000067.1:0-7824 GCA_963539855.1 uncultured Veillonella sp. | reverse complement strand
GTTAGAATACCGATTTCTGTGATTTGACGAATTTGACTCATAGTATTCACCTCTTCATGTACTTACATTGTCAACTAAATTAATCACACTTTGTTTACATTATAAGAAAATATGTGATTTTTATCAACTTATATTTTGCATTAAGTTAACAATATGCATAAAAATAAGGGACTGTAAAACAGTCCCTTAACATATTTAGAAATTGATTGTATTAAACACTTGTAATACAGAGCCATAATAGGAATTAAAATCTGCTGTAAAGTATCCGCCATTGTACAAGGCATTGATATACGAATACAGAGATGTAGCATTTGTCATGCCATCTTCTCTATAGTATGTCAAATAATTGCCAAAATAGTTTGCAAAATCAACAAAATCAGTAAAATGTCTCCAGCTTCCATCTGATGCTGTAACACCACCTAAATTGTGATGTGTTGCTTGTAGTTGAGATGTAAACCCACCTGTTTCAATATACCATTGAGTATATATAAATTTTGGATCTACATGCACCCCATTTTCAGCTGCTTTTTGAGCTGATATTTTTGCCAAACTATAAAAGTATTGATTAACTTCCACTAAACATCCTCCTAATATATATCAGTATTTTTGTTGTTCCTTCAAACGCTTAGCAATGTCTCGTTTTGCATCGCGTTCTGCCATATCTTGGCGTTTATCGTACAATTTTTTACCTGTTACAAGACCAACAGTTACCTTCACATAGCCACGGCTGAAATGAAAGTTCAACGGAATCAAGGAGAATCCCTTTTCTTTCACTTGTTGGAATAATTTTTTTATTTCCGATTTATGCATCAATAGTTTACGTGTTCGCTCAGGTTCATGATTAAAGCGATTGCCCTGTTCATAAGGACTGATATGAACACCGTAGAGAAGCATTTCGCCCTTATCAATACGGATAAAACTATCCTTAAGATTTAATTTGCCTTGGCGAATTGATTTAATTTCCGTTCCCGTCAATGCGATACCCGCTTCATAGGTTTCATGAATATTAAAATCATGACGGGCTTTACGGTTATCTGCAATTAATGATGGAGCATCTTTCTTTGCCATAGTCACCTCACATTAGGTATTAATATTTTATTATCGTTTTCGTTTCTTTACTTTTTTCTTAGACCCTTTATGGTCTTTGCGTCTCTTGCCTTTTCGTTTTGATTGTTTAGAGATACCAGAACGACCAAACGGTTTCTTTTCTCTTGACCCTACATAACCTTCGGAATTCTTCATCATTTCTTGAATTCTCATAAGATTATCCACTTCGCCGAGTACGAAATCAATTTGACGTTTTTCTACATCAGCTTTTACCAATGTTACCGTCACCGTATCACCCAAATGATAGATTTGACCTGTGCGTTTACCAACTAAGAGGAAATGCTCTTCATCGTAAAAATAATAATCATCGGTCATCATATTCATATGAACAAGGCCATCGATACCATTATCTAACTCTACAAACATACCAAAGGACGTGATGCTAGATATTTTACCTTCAAAGACTTCGCCAATAAATGGAACCATATATTGGGTTTTCTTTAAATCCACTGTGTCACGCTCTGCAGCTACAGCCACTTGTTCACGTTCTGAAGAATGCACTGCGGCACGTTCTAAAAAGTCCGTTTTAGTATCACGGTTTGCGTATCCATCAGGCCATCCCATGTCAGCTTTTAATAAGCGATGTACCATAAGATCTGGATATCGTCTAATAGGCGATGTAAAATGTGTATAGCATTTCGAGGCCAATCCAAAATGACCAGCATTATCGATGCTATATTTAGCTTGTTGCATGGAACGCAATGTCATGATTTGAGCCACTTGTTCAACATCAGTTCCCTTAACAGCATCTAAAATATGCTGGAACACGCGTGGTTCCAATTCATCAAGATTTAATCGAATATCTTGACCTAAGTAATTAAGTACCTTTTGATACATACTCATCTTTTCTTCGCTCGGTGTTTCATGGATACGATATACACTCGTACGGTTTGTATTCTTTAGATGAGTAGCTACCGTTTCATTAGCTATAAGCATACATTCTTCAATAAGCCGTTCCGCTAGTGTACGATCGCGACGTACGATACGCAAAGGTATGCCTTCTGTATCTAAAAGTACCTTATATTCAGGAAAATCAAAGTCCAGTGCACCACGACGACGACGCATATCATTTAAAATGTTAGCAATATCAGATAAGACGTGAATCATCGGCATAAGAGGTGCCAAGTCATCAGGAATGATTTCTTCGGTTAATGCTTTATAAATCTCTTTATAACTACAACGGCGATTAACATGAATGATAGATGGTTGAATTCGATAGTTCACTACCTTACCATGTGTATCAATTTCCATCATACATGTCATAGCATACCGATCTTCGCCAGCATTTAAGCTACAGATACCATTGGATAGTACCTCTGGTAACATAGGGATAACTCTGTCTACTAGATAGACAGATGTACCGCGTTTATAGGCTTCTCTATCGATAGCCTTTTGCGACACTACATAGTGGCTTACGTCGGCAATATGTACACCTAGTTCATAATTACCATTATCTAGTTTACGACCACTGACAGCATCATCCAGATCCTTTGCATCTTCGCCATCGATGGTAACCATTGGTACATCGCGTAAATCCCAACGCTTAGGATCATCTGTAATAATCGTGTCAATATGTTGACTAGCTTTTACAACATCCTGAGGGAAGGAAAAAGGCAAGTCATAATTAGCCATAATACAGTTAATATCAAGACCTACATCCCCTTTGTAGCCCAATACTTCTGTAATGACACCTTCTGGTTTCTTATCGCCCTCTGGCCATTTGATGATTTTTACGAGGACCTTAGCGCCACTACGAGCATCTAGGGTATTATGTAAATCGATATAAATATCGGTTCCCAACCGTTCATCATCAGGGATAACAAAACCGAAGGATTTCTGTCTGTCATAGGTGCCTACAACAGTTTCATTAGCACGTTCTAACACTTCAGTTATAACGCCTTCTCGTTTATGACGTGAATCTCGGGATGTGATAATACGTACACGAACCTTATCATTGTGCATAGCAGTGCCCTTATTTTGTTCTGCTATATACACATCCTCTTCATCAGGAGCAGTAATAACAAATCCAAAGGATTTTCTATATCCCTTGTAAATTCCTTCAATAAATTCTGTATCATTATTATAGGCATATACATCTTTTCGTATAAAGCTTAAGCGCCCCTCTTTTAATAACTCTTTAGCAGCATCCATAAAGGCATCTAATTCACGACCGCCCTTAATATGACAATCCATAGCAGCATCATCGATATGATATGTATGGGGATAAATAGATTTATAAAACGCTAACACTTTTTCTTTCATACAAACACCTCCTTTGCGTAGCCTTCATATTTGCTAAAAAAAGAAAAGCCTGCTAGGCAGGCTTTCAAATTAGAATTGGTTAATCATTGCCCCTAGCACTAAGCTCAACACAGCAAAGATAATACCTAAAATGATTGTACAGCGAGATAAGAACCCATCTAAGCCGCGTTCTTTACCACCGAATGTAGAATCTGCCGCACCAGAAACGGCGCCGCCCATACCAGAACTCTTACTAGTTTGAGCAATTACCACAACAATCAATAAAATGGACACAATGATTTCTAAAACCATCAAAAAATTTGTCACAATAGTCATCCTTCCTGTGTAGGAGCATCTAATATACGATGTTCCAAAAACTTCTCTAATTTACGTTTTACCCTTTGTAAAGCATTATCAATCGACTTGATGCTACGATCAGTACCTTTTGCCATCTCTTGATATGATTTACCATCTAAATAGCCTTCTAACACTTGCCACTCTAAATCACTTAAAATATGCCCTATGTTTTTTTCTATATCATCTAGCTCTTCTTGACTAATAATGAGGTCTTCAGGATTTGTACTTCGTGCTGATGAAAGCATTTCTAACAAGGTCCGTTCAGACTCTTCTGTGTACACAGGTTTATTTAAAGAGATATAAGAATTGAGTGGTGCGTGCTTTTGGCGCGTCGCAGATTTTATGGCCGTAATAATTTGACGTGTAATACATAGTTCTGCAAAGGCACGGAAAGAGGCTAATTTATCATGTCTAAAATCACGAGTGGCTTTATACAAACCAATCATGCCTTCTTGAATGATATCATCTCGATCGGCACCTACAAGAAAATAGGTACGCGCCTTAGCGCGCACAAAATTTTTATATTTATTGACTATATAGTCGATTGCAAACTCATTTTGCTCTTGTTGAGCTATGACCACAACTTGCTCATCAGTCATTTCTTTGAAATTGTAATCGGACTTTTGCATATGAAAATTGTTCATAGGTCCTCCATACAATCACATATTGTAGAAATACCAATATATGTTATTATACTTGAATTATATATGTTCTGCAATATTTATGAAATAGAATGTACTTCATACTACTACAGTAAGTCTATCTATTCCGCTTACTTTGTACCTCTTCGTATAGCTTCTAATTTTTCAGCCACATCGGGATCTAAATGGTCATATACCTCATTTCTCCTGAGTACCATTTGGTCACGATGATGTTTATGTGTATATTGCAAGCGTTCCTCTTGTTTTGCAAGCCGCATATCATTCTGCAATTCTCTTGCCGGAATCCGAAGTCCACCAGAACCTAATATTTGGTTTTGTTCGGCTCCATCAGAGGTTACAACATAGACATTGGTATACTTGCCTTGCCGCAAGAATACCTCTCGTTCGATAAAGGAGTCTGCTGTTTCACCATCATCTGTATATACTTCGATAAATCCTTTAGTGATTTCTTCTATGCTCGCTATAGACTTAGTGTATTTACCATCAAAAACGAGTATAACCTCATAACCTTTAAATTTACCATAATTCAAAAGTTGATTGCGCAATTCCATGCGGGCGTGTTCTAAGGATTCATTAGCCAGTTTTTTTAAACTTTGCCATGCGAAGATAACATTATACCCATCGACGATTAAAATATCCTTTAACATACAGCACCTCTATTTTACCTTCATAGTCCGTTGTCGAACTGCTTCATACATAAGAATAGCAGCTGCTACAGATGCATTTAAAGAATTTAAATTGCCATACATAGGAATGGTAACAAGAAAATCACAAGCTTCTTTTACAACACGGCTAATTCCCTTACCTTCATTGCCAATGACGAGAACGGTAGGTATGGTTAAATCTGCTTCATACAAGGTGCGATCACCTTCCATATGAGCGCCAAGAACCCAGAATCCTTGCTTTTGTAATTGTTTAATCGTTTGCGTAACATTACCCACTTGAACAAGCGGAATCTGTTCTACCGCACCGGCAGATGTTTTAGCAACCGTTGCATTAATAGGTGCATTATGACGTTTTGGAATCAAAACTGCAGTGGCGCCCACACATTCAGCAGTACGGATAATAGCCCCCATATTATGAGGATCTTCTACACCATCTGTTAAGATAAGCAATGGATTCTCATGATTGGACTCTTGCAGTACTTCTCCAAGGTCTTTGAATTCTACAGCATTAACAAAAGCAATAACACCTTGATGAGGTACATCGGTTTCATATCGATTCATCTGCTTAACAGGTGTGGGGCGAACCTCTACCCCCTTGGATTTTGCTATACCCACGATGTCAGATAAACCTGTTTTAATTTTATCGTCACTCACTAAAATGCGTTGTATAGAACGGCCTGCTTTTAATGCTTCCTTTACGGCATTTCTGCCCACAATATAATTATCCATGTGAAAGTCCTCTTAATGTAATAGAATAGGCCTCTTTCATCAATTCATTAAGTCGATCCTGCTGACCTGTTTCATATAAGAAACCAAGGACTGCTTCAAAGGCGGTACTATTTCGATATTCCCGTACAGAACTACTCTTAGGTACATTGACATTACTATTTCGAGCTCGTCTAGCAATTATTTGTTCATTCTCTGTAAACATTGATTCTAATTGTTCCAATACTTTTGACTGAGATTTTGCACAAATAAATTCGGTTACTAATGTATGCAGAACCTGAACCTTTGAAATACTCATTTCTACAATGCGTTGTCTAATGTACATAGAATATACAGCATCACCAATATAGGCTAACATAACAGCATCTGAAGCTAGGACTTCAGATGCTGGTTTAGATACAAAAGAACAATCCTCAGTATCTAAGAGTATTAATTTTTTAATAGCTTCTTGTTTCAGAAATTGAAATTGTTTAAATTTCACGCTTTTTCCACCGTGCTCCTGTAGGAGAATCCTCAATAGTAATACCAATTTCAGCTAATCGATCGCGAATGCAATCCGCAAGAGCCCATTGTTTTTGTTCACGGCACGCTTGGCGAACAGAGAGAATAACATCCATCAATTGTTCGTACTCTACTGCGTCAGCACCAGTATTATCTTCCCAAGCCTTTTCTAATACACCAATGACCTCTGTCATAAATTTGAAGATACGTTTTACCTCTGCGATAGCATCTTGGCAAACAACACCTTCTCTACCTGTTACAACTTGGTAGTAAATATTAATTTCCTTAGCAAGACCGAACATACTAGATGTAGCCAATGCAGTGTTAAAATCATCGCTCATAGCAGCTTCGAATTCTTCTTCATATTCTTTAGCTTTTTCTAGTAAGCGGTCTGCATCATCACACGGACCAGGTTCACATTTTTCAAGATATAGTAAGTTTTCAATAGCAGTGCTTAAACGTTCCAATGATTTATTGGCTTCTTCTAAGCGTTCATCGGAGAAATCCAATGGGCTACGATAATGTGTGCTAAGTAAGAAGTAACGCAAAGCATCTGGACTATATTGTTCCAAAATATCTTTCACCAAGAAGAAATTGTTCAAGGATTTAGACATTTTTTCGGAATTAATCGTAATGAATCCATTATGCAACCAGTATTTTACAGAAGGATGATGACCAGAACAGCCTTCAGATTGAGCAATTTCATTCTCATGATGAGGGAAAATCAAATCACTACCACCACCATGGAAATCGAATTCTTCGCCTAAATATTTTTGGCTCATAGCGGAACATTCGATATGCCAACCTGGACGACCGTTGCCCCAAGGACTTTCCCAGAATGGTTCACCTGGTTTAGCAGCTTTCCAAAGTGCAAAGTCCATAGGGTTCTTTTTACGACCATCTACTTCAATACGAGCGCCTGCTTCCATATCATCTAATGTACGACCAGACAATTCACCATAATGTTCAAATTTTTCTACGCTAAAATACACATCGCCATCAAGTTCATAGGCATAGCCCTTATCGATAAGAGTAGCAATCATCTTAAGGATATCAGGTATATGAGTAGATACGCGTGGATATACATCGGCACGTTCTACGCCGAGTGCATCCATTACTTCAAAATAGCTATCGATATAACGATTAGCAATTACGTCCCATGCCACGCCTTCACCATTAGATGTATTAATAATCTTGTCGTCTACATCAGTGAAGTTTTGTACATACGTTACTTTATAGCCTACATGTTTCATGTAGCGACGAATTACATCCCACGTTACAAAAGGACGAGCATTACCAATATGAGGATGATTATATGGTGTTACACCACAAACATACATCTTTGCTTCACCTGGTGTTACAGGAGTAAATACCTCTTTTTGGCGCGTCATTGTATTATAAACTGTAATTTCTCTCATCGATACTGATGCCTCCATATTCGAAAAATAAAAAAGAACCCTCATCTCATACAGAGACGATGGTCCGCGGTTCCACTCTGTTAGGCACCAATGTGGTACCCACTCATCGCATAACGGCGCGTCACCGGACAAACCTACCTATAATCG
>CAUTOY010000066.1:0-7922 GCA_963539855.1 uncultured Veillonella sp. | reverse complement strand
GATACCACCGCCGATAACGAATGGCAACATGTGAGATACGCCATTCATTAAATGCTTGTAAATTTGACGACCAAAGCTGTCCGCCGCATCAATGGAAGATGCCGCACTGTCTTTATCTGATTGGGACGCATGATATACCGGTGCTGTACCAGACATAGCTTCACGCAATAATTCTTCTGCTTTATTAATGCCGTTTGCAACCTTAGTTTGAATCATTGGCTTGCCATCAAAACGAGCCATTTCAACTTGGCGGTCAGAAGCGACAATGATGCATTTAGCATGCTCGATTTCTTCCGCTGTAAGTGCATCCTTAATGCCAGAGGCACCATTTTTTTCTACCTTTAAAGAGATGCCCATTTCCTTAGCTTTACGTTCCAAGGATTCTGCGGCCATGTATGTATGAGCAATGCCAGTAGGACAGCCTGTAACAGCTAATATTTCGTAATGTGGATTATCTATAGATACCTTAGGAACCACCTTTTCGATAGCCTCTGCAGCCTTTGCTTCAATAGCCTCGGTAATGCTTGGTGCTTTTTCATTTTCCGTCTTGATATAGCCTTCTACAGATGGATCAAAGTTGCCATTTTCTTTGGCAGTGATAAGCTCTAGAAAGCGGTCCACTGTAGCAGCTTGGATGAGAGCATTTTTAAAGTCTGGATCGATTACCATGGTGGCTAATTTGCTCAATACCTCTACATGAGTATCAGCTGCACCTTCTGGGGCTGCAATCATAAAGAATAGGCGCGATGGTTGACCATCGAGGGCATCGAAATCAACACCATTAGGAACGACCATGGCAGCAAGACCAGCTTCTTTTACGCCTGCTGATTTAGCATGCGGTGTGGCAATGCCATCGCCGAGACCTGTAGAACCAGATTCTTCACGGGCGAAGACAGCTTGTAAGTATTCTGCCTTGTCAGATAAGTTGCCGCCCTTATCCATTAAATCACCTAGGGTGTAAATGGCATCCGCTTTGTTAGTTGGTGCTGCATTCAGCAGGATTGACTGGGGCTTTAATAAATCAGTAATTTTCATGTGTGTACTCCTTACTGTACATATATAATGAATAATAAAATTAACAAATTGTGTTGAGCAAGGTGAGAACTTCATCCTTAGTAGCTAGATTTTCCGAAAACGCTGAAGCGGAGCCCGTAGCGATGCCCCAATAGAGGGCTTGTTGTAAATCTTGGGTGTTGAGGTATCCCGTTATGAAACCGGCTACCATAGAATCGCCGGCACCGACGGAGTTGACAAGAGTCCCTTTAGGGGCAGGACTTGTATAGACTGTACCATCAGCAGATACCAAAATAGCGCCATCACCAGCCATAGAGATGAGCACATGTTGTGCGCCTTGAGCTTGTAGTTCTTTAGCGGCAGACACTAAATCATCCTTTGTAGATAATGTACGTCCAAAAATTTCGCTTAATTCGTGATTATTTGGTTTGATTAAAAATGGTTTGTATGGCAATACACGCGTTAATAAATCTTTAGTTGCATCTACGACGATACGGATATGTTTATGAGCTAAGCGCTCCATAATGATTTCGTACATATCACTTGGAAGACTAGACGGAATGCTGCCTGCTAAGATTAATGTATCTTGATCTGTTAATGCATCGAGTTGGGCATATAAGGCATGGAGTTCATCATCTGCGATGATAGGACCACGACCGTTGATTTCCGTTTCTTCATCGGATGCTTTTACCTTAACGTTGATGCGGGTCAAACCTTCTTTGAGGCGGATGAAACTTTCACGGACATCAAATTCATTGAGCTGACGCACGATTTCGTCACCTGTAAAACCAGCGATAAACCCAAGCGCCGTCGTATCCATACCTAGATTATTAAGTACGATTGACACATTGATGCCCTTGCCACCACCGAGCACGTATTCTTGTTCCGTACGATTGATAGTACCAGGGGTTAAGTGGTTTAAGCGAACGATATAATCCAATGCTGGATTGAAAGTAATCGTATAAATCATAAGTTTTCCTCTATGTTTCGTAAAAAATAGAATGTATTAATGGATTTGTTGTTCCTTGCGTCGTAAGCGATACCAGTAGATAAGTGGTACTAAGTATAAGAAGAACGCAAAGGGTACGTAACCGGCAGGCGAGACATCCATCATAATGACCGGTACTAGCGCCGCAATATTCCAAGGCTGTAAGGCTGCAATAAGAATGCCGCTATTTTCAAAGTCTAGCATAACGTCTTCGGCATGAATGCGTTCTTTTGCATAGGTGGTACGCATAATCGAATGCGTCATGATTACCGCAATCGCTTGGCTACAACCAAGGGCACCTGTAATAAATGCGATTAGCACATTCGACGCAAAGAGTTTGGCACGACCTGATACGTGTTGTAAAAGGTTCCGAATATCATTCCAAAAACCAACGCCTTCAAGCATACCGGAAATGGAACAAGCCATAAATATAGAGAGGGTCGGTATCCACATCGTTTGTAGGCCTCCGCCGTGGATAATATCCGATAGCGGATTATAATCCGGCAGATGGAAACCAAATACAGTAAATTGCAACATATCCATTACGGTATAATTCTGATGGATAACTGCGAGGATGGCTGCCGCCAGTGCACTCATACCTATAGGCCAATGTATAGAGAGCTTTGTTGGTAATAAACCAATAACGATAAGAACTGGTATCCATAATGTCCAATGGATATTGAAAACGAAATGAATCGTATCCGGTAGATAACTGTTAGTGTAGTCTAGTGGAAACCATAGGGATAAGAGTAGATACAATATACAGCTGATAATGAGAGCAGGTATGCTATCTTTGAACATGATAGGAATATTGCTATTTACCTTAGTATGGGTGAGCGCTGCTACAAGAGAGGCGCTAGAGGATAGAGGAGAGTTTCTATCTCCTAAATAGGCGCCTGCCATAATGGCACCTGCTACAATATCAATAGGTAGATTACCGGCTTTGGCAATTGTAATTAGGACAATACCTATAGTGCCCACTGTTCCTAGCGATGTACCAAGTAACATACTCACACAGGATGTAATTAGAAATGCGCAGATTATGAAAAGATTTGGATTAATCAATTCAATACCAGACGCAATAATCATGGGAATAATCCCGGATGCTTGCCACATGGCTATCAGCCAGCCAATGAGCAAAAAAATTCGGATGACCACGATTGAGGTCTTGGCACTCGTCCAGGACATGCGTAGTAACTCTTTTGGTTTATACCCTTGGCGATATAGAGCGTAAGCGAAGCACAACCATACGAGTATTAATGCGTAGCCGATGGGGACACTAAACATGACAGAGGCCAGAATAATGATGATAGAAATGATTAATGATAGTAATAATCCTATATTATTTGGCATCATGGTGCGCCCTTGTTTATATTTTAGGTATGCCTGTAATAGTAATTGTAACCACTTCATATTATTCGATAGGAAGTTCTGTTTCGAATACTTCCTCAGCAGGGCCCGTCATAAGAACCGTGCCATCCTCCAAATAACTGATATGTAATGTGCCAAGATATAATTCTACATCGACCTCGCGTCCTGTAAGACCTTTTTCGTGGGACATAACAGCAGATGCGCAGGAACCTGTACCACATGCAAGCGTGGCGCCTGCACCGCGTTCCCAAGTGCGAACCTTAATGTGATGATCATTTACGACCTCGATATAGTTCACATTTGTATTGGATGGGAATGCATCGTGTTTTTCGAGGATTGGTCCTTGTGTTGTAACCGGTGCTTTTGTGATGTCATCTACAAAAACTTCTGTATGCGGTACACCGAGAAGAACGGAACTTACTGTGACTGTTTCGCCATTTATATTGAGGTCAACATCGATTACTTTATCCATATCTACATTCATAGGAATATCGTTACTGTTAAAGAATGGTTTACCCATGTCTACTGTCACTTGTGTTACAATACCATTTTCGATGGTTAATGTAGGTTTCATAACGCCTGCTAATGTTTCGATGGTGAAAGTTGTATCTTTGATTTCTCCATGTTCATAAGCGTATTTAGCAAAACAGCGAATACCATTACCACACATTTCAGCTTCACTGCCATCCGAGTTGATGATACGCATGCGTACATCACATGTATCAGATGGTACAACAATGACAAGACCATCAGCACCGATGCCTGTACGACGATTGCAGAGGCGGATGGCAAGATCTGTATAATCTTTGTTGGCTCCTTTTGGGTCAGAAAAGAGGATGAAATCGTTGCCGAGACCATGCATTTTGGTTAACTTCATATATACTCCTATTCTTAGTCGCATACAACATATTGCGACTTTTCCTTACAATAGAGTAGACTTTCACTATGATACGCGTGAAAGTCTACGGTTAATTATATATAATATAACATTATATCACAGAATAGGGTCTCTCTTTATTGTTCAATGCAAAAATGTTAGAATATAATGTAAAGTAATTTATAAGATAGAAAGAGGAGCACATATGCGAATTCAAGGGATTTCTGGATCTCGAGGCGTTGCTGTTGGCAATGTGTACAAATACATACAAGAAGAAATCGTAATACCTGATTATGAGGTAACTGATGACCAAGTAGAGGCTGAAATTGGTAAGTTTGCTAGTGCCATGGCCGCTACCCTTAAACAATTAGATACGATTCGTCAAAAAGCATTGGTTGATATGGGGGCAGATGAGGCTGCTATTTTTGAAGCTCATATGCAAATCGCACAAGATCCATCTCTATCTGATGGTATCAAGTCCCTTGTGGAACATTCAAAGATGAACGTCGTAGCTGCTACGGCGCAAACGATAGAAACCTTTGCGGCTATTTTCATCGGCATGGATGATCCATATATGCGTGAACGTGGTGCGGATATTAAAGATATTGGCGATCGTTTGATGCGGAACATGCTTGGCATGAACCCTCGTGGTTTATCTCATATTTCAGGCGAGGTTATCATCGTGGCTCACGATTTGGCCCCATCTGATACAGCTTCACTAGATAAGAATGTTGTAAAAGGTATCGTAACAGCTGCTGGTGGTCCTACATCTCATGCGGCTATCATGGCACGTACCTTAGAAATTCCTGCCGTTATGGGCGTTGGCGATATTGAAATCTTTACTGACGATGTGCGCGCTGTTGTGCTTGGCACTGACGGTGAAGTCATTACGGAACCATCTGATGAAGAATGGGAACGTTATACAAAAGAAGCCGTAGCTTTCCAAGACGAGTTGAAACGTTTAAAGGACTCTGCTAATTTAGAAGCCGTTACAAAAGATGGCCACCATGTTGACTTATTCGGCAATATTGGTAAATCCAAGGATGCGGACCATGCGTTGACCATGGGGGCTCAAGGTATTGGCTTATATCGCACCGAATTCCTTTACATGGAAAATGATGAATTGCCAACCGAAGAGGTGCAATTTGAACAATATAAACAAGTAGCAGAAAGTATGAAGGGACAACCTGTCATCATCCGTACCATGGATATCGGTGGTGATAAGGAATTAAAATGCCTAGACTTACCTGAAGAAATGAATCCATTCCTCGGGTATCGTGCCATTCGTATTTCTTTGAACCGTCCGGACATTTTTAAGGTCCAATTACGTGCGCTTCTTCGGGCTAGTGCGTTTGGCGACATTCACATCATGTATCCTATGATTGCCTCCGTAGAAGAGGTTAAAGCGGCCAATGCGATGCTCGATGAATGTAAGGAAGAATTGATTGCTGAAGGAGTAGCTTTCAATAAAGATATCAAAGTAGGTATCATGATTGAAGTGCCTGCGGCAGCCGTTATTTCTCCGATTTTGGCTAAATATGTAGATTTCTTTAGTATCGGTACTAATGATCTTTGCCAATATACGTTGGCGGTTGACCGTATGAATGAGGCTATCGGCAATTTATATCAACCATTACATCCAGCTGTATTGCGCCTCATCAAACATGTGATTGATTCAAGTCACGAACAAGGTAAATTTACCGGTATGTGTGGTGAGTTAGCTGGTGATCCAGTGGCAACTATGATTTTATTGGGCTTAGGACTTGATGAATTCTCTATGACTGCGTCATCCATTCCATTGATTAAAAATATTTTGCGCTCTGTTACAAAGGCAGAATGTGAAGAATTTGCTCAAAAAGCATTGACTATGGATACAGCTGAAGAAATTACGGCCTATGCAAAATCATTGCTCGCTGAAAAAGGTTTGGCATAGACTATAGCTTTCATAAAAACAAACTTGAATTTGATAGGGGTAAACTGATACAATACCTATATTAATAGCAAAGATATTAGGCGTTTTTGTGCGCTCCGTAGAAAGAGGTAACTCATGAAAGAAGTAACAGTAGAAATCACAAACGAATCTGGTTTACATGCTCGTCCTGCAACTGCATTTACACAATTGGCTGCAAAATTCGCGTCCAAATTGACAATCGCAGCAAATGGTAAAACAGCAGATGCTAAATCCATTTTGACTGTATTGACATTGGGTGCAACAAAAGGCACATCCGTAGTATTAACGGCTGATGGTACTGATGAAGATGATGCATTAGCAGCACTTAGCGAGTTCTTAACAACGAACCACGACTAATACGCAAAAGAGGCAATACCCTAATCATTAGGATATTGCCTCTTTTTATTTTCCCATATTGGCAAAGCGCTCTACAGCAACTGTAAAGTCATTAATTGTTTTATCTACATCACCATGTTGTATACCATCGCGTACACAATGGTTGATATGTCCTTCGAGGACCACTTGGCCAACCTTATGCAACGCGGATTTGGCTGCATTGATTTGGGCTAGTACATCTTCACAAGGAATGTCTTCTTCAATCATTCGATCAATAGCTTGCACTTGACCTAAAATTTTACGCAATCGACGATGTAGATTGTCTGAATCCATACACTGTTTCATAATACTCCTCCAATTTGGGCATGCTTCATCATCCTATCTATTATACGACAATATGGTTAACAAATACAATATATACAAGTATGCTAAAATTAGATAACTTATGATACAATACAATCAATATATGATGGTTGTATTATAGGGATGTTATTTGTGAAAGTTTATATACTTAGAAGTCTGCTGTAAGGTAGATATAGGTGAATCTATGTTTATATTTCGAATAGTGCGCCGATTAGTTCTTATCATTTGTATATTGCTAGTGGCTATATATGTATATGATACATATCAAAGCTATCAAGGAATTAATCGTGTTAGTAAGGCTCATACGACTGTAGAACAGGCAATTGAAGAAAATGAAGATACATTGAGTCGGTGGGAACGAATACATCGTATGTTTACCTTCCGAGAAAAAGTTGAAGCCGCGCTCCATCAACGTGTGCCAAGGGATAAATGGGTGAAATCTGAAAGTGTTCCAGATAATGCGAAACGAGCTCTTGTGGCCATTGAAGATAAACGCTATTACAAGCATGGTGCTATCGATGTGCTCGGTGTAACCCGTGCTTTCTATGTGAACACAGTGGCTGGCGAAACTGTTGAGGGTGGTAGTACAATTACTCAACAATTGGTAAAAAATCTATTTCTATCGTCTAAACGGACGATGACACGCAAAGCGGAGGAAGCCATTTTATCAATAGAGATGGAACATTACTATAGTAAAGATGAGATTTTAACCATGTATTTGAATACGGTCTATTATGGTCATAACTATTATGGTATAAAAGAAGCTGCGCAAGGATATTTTGGAACAAGTCCTAGCCGATTGACATTAGGTCAATGTGCTATGCTAGCCGCTTTGCCGAATGCACCATCGTATTTAGATCCTTATGAAAACTACGAGGCTGCGAAAGCTAGGCAAAAATTAGTGCTAGCTCAAATGGTAGATCAAGGTATGATATCTCAAGCTGAGGCAGACTATGCATATAAGCAAGATCTTGGTCTAGAATAATATACATTTTAATATTACAATATATACAAAACAATCA
>CAUTOY010000065.1:0-7925 GCA_963539855.1 uncultured Veillonella sp. | reverse complement strand
GAGCTATTAGCTGAATATACAAGTGCTGCTACATCGTTGTAACGAGGCATCCAATGCATGCCAGATACATCATATAATACGATATCTGCACGTTGACCGACTGCAATTTTACCGAGATCATTATATCCAAGAGCTTTTGCCCCTTCCACAGTCCCCATATTCCAAGCCGCTTGTGCAGGAATAGACTTAGGATCATATAGACGAGCCTTATGTAATGTTGCTGCTAGACGTACCTCTTCAAGCATATCAGCATTATTGTTAGATGCAGAACCATCTGTACCAAGACCTACAGTAATGCCTTTTTCTATCATTTCAGGAATAGGCGCAATACCGCTAGCCAATTTTAAGTTAGATTGTGGATTATGGGCTACGGCTACATTATTTTTAGCCATAATAGCCATATCTTCTTCTGTTACATGTACGCAGTGAGCTGCCAATGTAGTATTCCAGAACAAACCTAAATCATGCATATGAGCGATTGGTGTCTTACCAGTCGCTTTTTTAACATTCTCCACTTCCCCTTTTGTTTCGGATAAGTGCATATGAATACCACAATTAAGCTCATGAGATAAAGCAATGACCTTTTCCATGTACGCATCTGGACAAGTATATGGCGCATGAGGTCCCAATAGAACCTTGATGCGATCGTTATCATAACCATGATAGGTGCGGAACAAATCTGCATTTTCCACAAGTGCTTGATCAGCTGTAGGAGAAACACCTGCAAGACCACGGGACAATACAGCACGAATACCGGTTTCTTTCACCACGTCAGCCGTTGTATTCATAAAGAAATACATGTCGCTAAAGGTGGTTGTACCAGAACGTAGCATTTCTGCAATGCCTAGTTGTGTGCCCCATTTAACCAGATTATCATTTAACTTAGCTTCTGTTGGCCAAATGGCAGTTTCAAGCCAGTCCATAAGCTCTAAATCATCCGCATAATTACGGAACAAACCCATTGCAATATGCGTATGTGTATTAACAAGACCTGGAGTGGCCAATTGACCTTTTCCATCTAATATTTCCTTGGATTGTACAGATTTCGCTTCTTCTGCAGTTAATATAGCAGTAATATAACCATTTTCAATTTCAACGGCATGATTTTTTAATGTTCCATTGTCGGTAAGAACATCTACATTGGTAATTAATAAATCTGACATAATGCCTCCTTGCATAGGTATAACCGAATCTTTATAGACTCGGTTAAGAAGATGTTCAAGTTAAAGATTATATTAGTTTACCTTTGTTAAGTAATCGATTTGGTCTTGTGTTAATGCATCTAAATCGTAGCCCATGGAGTGTAATTTAATTTTTGCCACTTCTTCATCAAGTTCACGAGGCAATACATATACTTTAGGTTCCATGTTTTTACCATTATGTAATACATGTTCTGCAGCCAATGCTTGCATAGCAAAGGACAAGTCCATAATTTCAGCAGGATGACCATCGCCTGCTGCTAAGTTTACAAGACGACCTTCAGCCAATACATAGAGTTTACGTCCATCAGCCATTGTATAGCCTTCAATGTTTTGACGAACACGTTCATGGCTAACTGCAACTTGTTCTAAATCGTGAACATTAACTTCGCAGTCAAAATGACCAGCATTACAAAGAACAGCTTTATCCTTCATAACTTTATAATGTTCTTTTACGATAACATCTTTACAACCTGTTACAGTACAGAAGATATCACCGATTTTAGCAGCTTCTATCATAGGCAATACAGTGAAACCATCAAAAACTGCTTCAATAGCTTTAATAGGATCAACTTCTGTAACGAATACGTGAGCGCCTAAACCTTTCGCACGCATAGCAACGCCTTTACCGCACCAGCCATAACCAGCAACTACAACATTTTTGCCTGCTACTGTGAGGTTTGTAGTACGCATAATGCCATCCCATACAGATTGGCCTGTGCCATAGCGGTTATCGAATAAGTATTTGCAGTTAGAATCATTAACAGCAATCATAGGGAATGTCAATTGTTTAGCATGTTCCAATGCATACAAACGATGAACACCTGTTGTCGTTTCTTCGCTACCACCTAACAAACGTTCTTTTGCATCAGTACGTGTTGTATGTAATAAATTAACAAGGTCACCACCATCATCAATGATAATATGAGGCTTATGATCCAACGCTTTGTTAAGGAACATAAAATATTCTTCCTCTGTACAATCGTACCAAGCATATACAGTAAGACCCATGTCAACAAGTCCTGCAGCTACATCATCTTGTGTAGAGAGAGGGTTTGAACCTGTAACGATGACATCAGCACCGCCCCGTTTTAAAACAGTAGCAAGGTATGCAGTTTTAGCTTCCAAGTGAACGGAAACAACGATTGTTTGACCTTTGAAAGTTTGTTCTTTTTCAAAACGGTCACCCAATGTATTTAGTGTAGGCATAAAATTAGAAACCCAGTCGATTTTTTTACGACCTTCAGCTGCGAGATTGATATCTTTAATTAATGATTGCATATGTACCCCTTCATTCTTCAATTAATAATATACAGGTTATGAAAAGAACTTACTTTACCATGATAAGTTTTATATAAATCCGTAATGACATCTACTTGTTATCAACAACGGATTGTAAGCGAGCAATCGACTCTTGAAAGTTCGGTGTCAAAACACCTTCTTCAGTAATAATAGCTGTTACTAGTTCATGAGGTGTTACATCAAAAGCAGGATTTAATACATGAATACCTGTAGGCGCAGATGACACACCTTGAAAGGTCAACACTTCATCATCAGCACGCATTTCAATAGGAATATCCTTACCATCTTTGAGTGTAAAATCAAATGTACTATATGGAGCAGCCACATAAAATGGAATATTATGGAATTTTGCAAGCACTGCTAATCCATAGGTACCAATTTTATTGGCTACATCACCTTCCGTTGTAATGCGATCAGCACCGACGATAATAGCATCGATTAGTCCTTGTTGCATTGCATAAGCCGCCATATTGTCTGTTTCTAATGTAACAGGAATGCCATCTTCATGGAGTTCAAAAGCCGTTAAACGAGCCCCTTGCAATAACGGCCGTGTTTCATCGGCGTACACCATTTCCAATTGGCCCTGTTCATGTAATTTACGAATCACACCAAGTGCAGTGCCTAGACCACCTGTCGCTAAAGCACCGGCATTACAATGCGTTAAGATTCGTAAATTCTGTTTTCCTTTAAATAAAGTGGCCCCATTAATAGCCATACGTGTGTTGAGTTGTACATCCTCTTCATGGATAACAATGGCCTCATGCGTGATGCGGTCTATAATTTCATGCATAGACGCAAACGGACCGGCTTTCACAATCGCTATAATACGATTAACAGCCCACGCTAAATTAATCGCCGTCGGTCGAGTTTCCTTTAATTCTTCACTCCACTCATAAAAGGTTGATAGCTGTTCAGAAAAAGGAACCTCTAAACAACTCGCCTCCACAGCAGCTAAAATAAGGCCATAACCAGCAGCGACGCCGATAGCAGGAGCTCCACGGACACGAAGCATCTTTATAGCCTCTGCCACTTGTCGCCAATCGGTACAATGTATATATTCCACCTGAGTTGGTAATTTTGTTTGATCTAATAAAATGAGCGTTCCATCACGCCATTCAATATTGTTCATGAGACCTCCCTCCACATTGTCACATCAAAATGGATACAATCTCTTATAATTTAAATCCCCCATATTCGGCCATACGATGATGAGCTGCATAGTCTGCATTTATATCAATAGCCTCAATCGTGCCTAAAATAAGCGCTTTCAATTGGGATGCCATTTCTCCCATCATTTCAACCACTTCACTATGAGTAAGAGCATTTTCGGAAATACCAGCTGCGTAGTTCGTAATCATAGAAATTGTGGTATACGCCATTTCTGCTTCGTTTGCTAAATTAACCTCTGGTACATTCGTCATACCTACGGTATCGCCACCAAGCATATGGAACATCTTTATTTCTGCAGGTGTTTCAAAACGTGGACCTTCTGTACATACATAGGTACCGCCATTATGAATAGACAATTTTTGATCTTTACCTACAGATTCAATGATTTGACGAAGTTCAGGACAGTATGGATTGGTTACATCCAAATGGGCTACTGGGCGATCGCCACCTTCATAGAAGGTAGTGACGCGATTTTTTGTAAAATCAAGAAATTGATCTGTTAAGACAAAATGGCCTGGTTCAAATTTTTCATTTAATGAGCCCACGGCTGTTGTGGAAATAATGAATTTAACGCCTAGCTTTTTTAATCCCCAAATATTAGCACGATAATTAATTTTATGTGGAGGAATCGTATGGTCTTTACCATGACGAGCCACAAAAATTACAGTTTTTCCTTTATATGTACCTTGTACATAATCAATTTCACCATAAGGAGTCATCAAAGATTCTTCATGAATATTTTCAAATATAGACGGATCATAAACGCCTGTCCCGCCAATAACACCGATTGCACTCATAGTTGCCTCCTATTAAAAATACTCTATCTTTATATTTTCGCACATAATAATAAAACAATCTATAAAAAAAGTTCTATTATTGAATAGGACCTTTAGGTGAAAACATATCTTCCAATTCTATTCGAGGGAAATGATACTTTTCATTACAATAATGGCAAACTAGCTCTGTTGTTTCATCTTCTAAAAGAGATTTCTTATCATCTTCACGCAATGTCATAAGAACACCAGCGAAACGATCTCGACTACAGCGACATTTAAAAGATACTGGTTCGTTATAGACTTCATTAACAGTAAGGCCGTCTAGCACCTTCTCAACAAGGCCTTTACCATCAGGATGTTCTTTTAAATATTCTGTAACAGGTCCTAATTCATTGATATTCTTTTCCACCATAGACAATGCAGCATCGGTAGCATCAGGTAACGCTTGTACGATAAAACCACCAGCTACAATTGTATGGTAATCTGGATCTACAAGAACGCCTAGACTAATCGTAGATGGTACTTGTTCAGATGTATATAGATAATACGCCAAATCCTCTGCTACTTCGCCACTTTGAATAGGACTAGTAGATGTATAGTCTTGTGCCAATTTAGTAAATCTTGTAACTTGTACTTCTCCATGGTGGCCGACAGCAGCACCTACATCGAGTTTTCCAGCACGTTTTAATGGCACATCCACATGTGGCTCATCTACATAACCGCGAACAGTATTATCGGAAAATGCATCGACATGTACAACACCGAGCGGGCCATCACCTTTAATGCGAAGACTTACATTTTCATGATTTTTAAAATCACCAGCCAATAATAGAGCACCCGTCATGGCACGTCCTAGAGCAGCTGTTGCGACTGGCCATAAATCATGACGTACACGCGCCATCTCTACCGTATCCGTTGTAACAGCTAATGACATACGAACCCCTTCTCGGGTAGTAAAACGTTTTATATAATCCATTCAATCATTCCTTATGTATAATCAAATTATTATGTAATTACACTCTTTAGTGCCTATATAGTATAGCATGATATATGTTTATTTTCCATTATTTAGGAACATATGTTTGTTTACGCAACTTCCATGCTAAAAGAACATATTTTCGATATAAAAAACACTCAGTATCATACGATACCGAGTGCTTTCAAAGGTTGATTTAGATTTGATCGATAAGATTAACCATTTCGATAGCACCCATAGCGCAATCGTAACCTTTATTACCCGCTTTTGTACCAGCACGTTCAATAGCTTGTTCAATATTTTCAGTTGTTACTACACCGAACATAACAGGGATCCCTGTTTCTAAAGAAACGTGAGCAATACCTTTTGCTACTTCATTACAAACATAGTCATAATGTGTAGTAGCCCCGCGAATAACGGCACCTACACAAATAACAGCATCATAACGACCAGATAAAGCTGCTTTTTTTGCAATCAAAGGAATTTCATAAGCACCAGGAACCCAAATGACTGTAATATCTTCTTGTTTAACATCATGACGCAATAAACAATCTTCTGCGCCACCAATTAATTTAGATGTAATAAACTCATTAAAACGAGAACCGATAATAGCAAATTTCTTACCAGTACCAACCAAATTACCTTCTTGAACCATCATGTTATAGCCTCCTATGAGTGATTAGTTTACATATCTAAGTTAGTAAAGAAAAATTAATCCTCTAACATATGCCCCATTTTTTCTTCTTTTGTTTTTAAATAGCCTGCATTAAATTTGTTTGCAGGAATAATGAGAGGTACGCGTTTGTGTACATCTACACCCCAATGTTCTAATCCATGGCGTTTTTCAGGGTTATTCGTCAATAAACGGATACTCTTAATACCTAGGAATCGAATGATTTGAGCCGCTAAGGAATATTCGCGCATATCTGCAGGGAAACCTAATTGCTCATTAGCTTCTACCGTATCGAGCCCCTGTTCTTGTAATGCATAGGCCTTAATTTTGTTTGTTAAGCCAATACCACGTCCTTCTTGACGCATATACACGACAACGCCTTTGCCTTCTTTTTCGATGGAGCGTAATGCATTTTCTAACTGTTCGCCACAGTCACAGCGTTTAGAACCAAATACATCACCTGTTAAACATTCGGAGTGAATGCGTACAAGTACATCTTCACAATCTTGTACATCGCCCTTAACGATTGCAAGATGTTCTTTATGATCCAAATCATTTTTAAATACGAAAATATTGAAATCGCCAAATTTTGTTGGTAATTTGGAACAAGCACCCAATTCAATCATGTCTTCATGTTGTTTACGATATTCGATAAGTTCTGCTACAGATGCAATTTTTAAATCATGTTCCTTAGCAAATTCGATTAAATCTGGTAAACGTGCCATATCTCCATCATCTTTAGTGATTTCACAGATAACAGCAGCCTCTTGTAAACCAGCAAGACGGCAAAGGTCTACAGATGCTTCTGTATGACCTTGGCGCACGAGAACGCCACCTTCTTTATATACCAATGGGAATACGTGGCCAGGACGACGGAAATCAGCAGGTTTTGCATTTGGATCTAATAATTTTTGAATGGTGTACGCCCGTTCTGCTGGTGATACACCTGTTGTTGTATCTACATGGTCTACGGTAACAGTAAATGCTGTTTCATGGTTATCCGTATTCTTGGTAACCATTGCGGGAATACCGAGACGTTCTAAAGCTTCTCGTCTCATTGGCGTACATACGATACCACGTGCATATTTTACAAAGAAATTAATGTTTTCTTGTGTAGCAAACTCGGCAGCAATGATTAAATCTCCTTCATTTTCGCGACTTTCATCATCGACAATAATAACAGGTTTACCAACTTTCATATCTTGAAGAACTTCTTCAATTGTATTCAATGTATAATTCATGGAGACAACTCCTCCTTTTACATAAATCCATTTTCTACTAATAGAGATTCCATGGATTTTTGGGACTTACTTGTATGTGTAGGCTCATCTAATGTCATAAAATGACGAATATAACGGCCTGTTATATCTGTTTCTAAATTTACCTCTGTACCAATCGACGCATGTCCTAGTACAGTTTCGCTTAAAGTATGTGGAATGATAGATACGGAAAAGGTCGATTCTGTTCTCTCCATAATCGTTAAGCTAATGCCATCGATTGTAATAGATCCTTTATAAATGACGTAATCCATAATCGACTTTGGTGCAGAAATCGTAAAAATAATAGCGTTATCTGTGCGTTTCATATTGACGATACGACCTGTACCATCCACATGACCAGCCACAATGTGCCCTCCAAATCTTCCATTAGCCGCCATAGCGCGTTCGAGATTAACGGGTTGGTTTACCTTTAAATTGGTAAACGTAGTCATACTTACTGACTCCGGCATAACGTCTGCAGTAAATTGGTGATTTCCAATAGATGTAGCAGTTAAACAAACGCCATTAACCGCTACAGAATCGCCAATTTTTAAATCGTCAAAAATTTTG
>CAUTOY010000064.1:0-7963 GCA_963539855.1 uncultured Veillonella sp. | reverse complement strand
CGACCTGGTCAAACCTATGAAGCTATGGTGCCAAGCCTATTTACACAAGAGGAATTTGTCTTTAACCATAGACTATATCTAGATAAAAACGGAAAAGTTTTAGAACAAAGTGCGAGCATGCCTCAATCCTATGGGGATATGATTAAAAATATGCGGGAACTTGCGGCATGGCGGATCAAGCACGGGGATGTTATACAGTAATTGTAAATAATATATAGAATTAGTAATCGGGAGCTTTTCTATTTATGAATATATCTAGTTTTTCTTATGAACAATTCTTTCATGGTAATTCAGTTATGTTTATTGTTCCTCACGAAGATGACGAGATTAATATGGCTGGTGCCACTATATATGGGGCGATACAAGAAGGGTTAGAGGTATATGTAGTTTTTCTTACAAATGGTGATTATGAATATACTTTTGATGTGCGATGTAATGAGACATATCAAATGGCTAAAGAAATTGGATTACCTAAAGAGAATATTATTTTCTTAGGATTTGGCGATTTTATAGGTTATGAAATTATTCAGAATAAATTGGCTATTATCACTAGTCATGCTAACCATGATAAAACCTATGGTTTTGATTTTGCTAGCCTTGTTATGAATGAGGCTCAACCTTATTCTTGGTCTGGTATTATCCAATCTTTAATTGATGTTATACTGCACTTTAAACCAGATACAATTATTGCCACCGATTACGATACTCATGTAGATCATAGATTATGTACATTTACAGTCGCAAGTGCGATAGAGTGGATTATAAAACATACTCATTTTAGACCTCAACTTTTAAAAGGTTTTGCTTATGCAACGGGTTATGAAACAATAGATGATTACTATAGTAATCATTTATTATCTACTGTAATTAATAAAAAAGCAGTGCCATCTAATGAATTTAGTACTGGAAATCCTACATTATCTTGGACACATCGTCTTAGACTTCCTGTTCCTAAATTATGTCGAGAAGGGATATTAATTAAAAATCCTATATTTAAGGCAATGGCAGCTCATATGAGTCAAGAAGGATATAAAAGGGGTTCACGCCTTATAAATGGGGATCAAGTATTTTGGAGACGAAGAACAGATAATTTATCATTAAATGCAGTAATAACTGTATCTTCTGGCGAGGCTACACATCTAAATGATTTCATGCGTTTTAATACAGAAAATGTGAAATCAAATACATATAATACTAAGGATTATATGTGGATTCCAACAATAGATGATATAGAACGTAAAGCTCATATTGCATTTAAGAAGAATACAGTTATACAGGTAATTCAATTATTTGGAAATGTGCACAATACCTATAATTATTGCTCTATTCGTATAGAAATGAGTAATGGTAAGCAGATTTTATTAAAAGAGGTTGCTTATATGGGTCAAGGTGTATCTTATGTTTTGGATGAACCTGTGTCCTTAGAATGGATTGATGTATATATAGATGAACAATGTTTAGGCTTATCTGAAATAGAATTGTATAGTACTGTCAATGATGTGTATGATTATTGTCATATATTATCAGATAATCACTTTATGTATGATTGGATTGTATATCCTGGTGAAAAAATTCCAATGATTACACCTTATATTGAAAGTCTCAGAAAAGATATGACTACATATGGTAAAACAATACGAGAAGATTCTTATAGGTGGCTAATTAATGGTAAATATGTAGATGTTCTTGCATTACAGAGTACGATTGAGCGAGAGTTAAGTACTAGTCCATTACAAATACGATTAGAGTCTAGTGATAGATTAGTCTTTTGTGAGGCTACGATTCGTAAGGGCAGTATTAAGGATTGGTGTTCTTTAAAATGGAATCAATTACAAGATAAATTGGCTTATATAAGGGTTAAATCGAAATATAAACAGGGATATAAAGCGGCACAGGTATATAAACAAGGAGGTATATAATTATGGAGAATCAGAATAGACCATTAGTATCAATTGTTATTCCTGTGTATAAAGTAGAAGATTATATTGGTAAATGTATTGAGAGTTTACAGAATCAAACGTATAGCAATTTACAAATTATCTTAATTGAAGATGGATCACCTGATGCAAGTGGGCGTATTTGTGATGACTATGCTGCAAAGGATCATAGAATTATTGTTATACACCATGAATATAATATGGGGGTCAGTAAAACTCGTAATGATGGATTGGCTATTGTAAAAGGAGATTATATCGCCTTTGTAGATGGTGATGATTATGTAGCACCATCTATGATAGAAGATTGCTTATCAATAATTAATGATAAACAAGTAGATGTAGTTGTTTTTGATATCGCTGTTGTAGAAAATGGTAAGATAACTCCACGACATATGGATGAACGGTATTTTATAGATATAAAAAGTGTATATACCGCATTGATTGAGGATAAAATTCCAAATTATTTATGCAATAAATTTTTTAAAGCGAATGCGTGGAAAGAAATTCGATTAAAAGAAAATACAGATTTTGAGGATCTTATGATTATGCCGTTAGTATTTAAAAATCTTTCG
Organism: uncultured Veillonella sp.; assembly: GCA_963539855.1. Taxonomy (GTDB): domain Bacteria; phylum Bacillota; class Negativicutes; order Veillonellales; family Veillonellaceae; genus Veillonella. The sequence goes on along the minus strand of CAUTOY010000064.1, from coordinate 5,454 downwards.
TCTGTATACTATTTACAAAAACCCCTTTACTTTTATAATTGTGATAATGAAAATTCAATTACAAGTAATTGGAGTGCAAAGAGTAAATATGGATTATTTTGTTCCTATTTATATCGTCAACCATTGGCTGAAGAATTAGGCATGACAGACTTTGTCCGATACTGTCGTCATAGAGCCATTCGCAGTGCCGTTGGGGGAATTGGTTTTAACCTAGCAAAACCAGAACTACAAGAAAAACAGGTAAAACATATGCTAGAATACTTGAAACAAGAGGAACAGTCTTCTGATATGCCTTCCATTGGTGCCAAATATCAAGTGTTATTATACGGTGCACTCCATGCTCCATTTATATCAAAACTGTATGGACATATGATGTTTGGATTAGAACGAATCAAGAAATCTTTATGATTGAATAAGTAATTAATTTTATATCTGGATTGAAATTATATGAATACCGAGGAAACTTATGTCATCAATTACGGCTATTATCTTAGCGCGCAATGAAGAACAACATATTGTAGATTGTATTAATAGTATTCAATTTGCTGATGAAATTTTAGTCATCGATGATGGTAGTACAGATCAAACAGTATCACTTGCTACTGGACTGGGTGCAAAGGTTATACCGCATCCTTTAAATGGAGACTGGTCACAACAACGATGTTTTGGTATTTCACAAGCCCAGAGTGAATGGATTCTATTTGTCGATTCTGATGAGCGTGTATCACCAGAATTAGCAAAGTCTATTCAACGAGCTATCCAAGGTGAACCAAAGGCTTATTGGTTACATAGATATAATCTATTCCATCATAATCAGGCAACCCATGGTGTGGTAAGACCTGATAAGGTGTTACGATTGATGCCTCGAGAGGGAGCAACTGTAGAAGGTGCTGTTCATGAAACTTTTATCAGTCCCTATCCACAAGATACATTAGAGGGAAAATTGTATCACTATACGTATGATAACTGGCATCAATTCTTTGAGAAGTTTAATAAGTATACGACGGCAGCAGCTAACAAATACAAGGAACAAGGGAAGTCTTGTAGCTTTTTTGGGGATATTATATTGCGTCCAACATGGGCATTTTTTAAGATATATATTTTGCAAGGTGGCATATTAGATGGGAAAATAGGTTTTCTATTGTCTATCTATCATATGATGTACACCATGACAAAATACGTAAAATTATATTATTTAAACAAATCTAATGGGCAATTATAATTAGTAATTTAGTATTGTAAATTACTATGGGGAATTATTGTTCTTGAAGTAGATATGGAAGCATAATGAGTGAACAATTTTTTCTATCCTTACAACAAAATATAAAACTAATGCTTTGGGCTCCTATATTGAGCACTATCTTTCGAATCATATTCATGATTGTGTATAATCCTTACCCTACATGGAAGGGTCGCTGGAAATCTGTACTGGGTTCATTGCGTTACGGCTTCTGGTGGGGCATGGATTTTGATGCTTATGTCTTTTTAATACCCTTAGTATTTGTGACGCTCCCTGCATTATTATTTGATGGGTATCATCAAATAGAAGATACGGTACGATTGGTAGGATTAACCATTTATTCCTGCGTATTATATGTAGCCTTTGCAGGCAAAATGATTTTCTACAAGCATTTCCATGATACGTATAACTATATGATTCATTATGGAAATCATGCGGAAAAACATAATTTAATTGATGTATTCTTTAATCAAGATCGAGGAATGCTTGTCATCCTAGGATTGATTCCTATTGCATTTATATCCTGGTACATGGGAAATTTCTTTTTATCATTGCCATCTATACCATATCCAACTATTGAAGGAACTTGGCTTACTGTGGCTTGGAATATAGGGCTTATAGTAGCCTCTGTTTTGGGGTTTTATTGGTTCCGCTATGGTGGAACATTATCTCATGATGATAAACCTGAGTGGGATACGATTCCTACAGTAGTAAAAGAGGATATATTCTTTGCTCGTGCAACGGTGCCAGATTTATGTGCCTTAGAAACGGTGTTAAAAAATCCACTTCGTGATGAATATACGGCATCTGCTGAGGACATTGATGATGCAATTCACCGTATTGTTCCTAAGGAATATAAAGATACTTGGCAGGATTTGAGTACACCGCTTCATTCATTCAAGCGCGTTGCATCAGGTCCTCGTATTGATAAACCACAGCATATTTTCTTTATTGTTGGTGAAAGTATCCCTCAGTGGTCTCTTGATGAACCTTATAAAAATCTCAATATATGCCCTGGTTTATGGGATTTTAAAGATAATCCTCACACGGTGCAAGTACCTAATTTTTTGCCTGCCGGTAATGTATCTCGCCCATCTATTGTGAGTCTGTTATCTGGCGTTTATGATGCGGGTATGGAAATCAATGAACGGGAAGCCTTCTGGCATGAGCCATTGCCGACTTCTTTGGCATCTCAAATGAAGCGTTTAGGTTATGATACGATTTACTGGTATGGCGGCAATGCATCGTATGGTAACTTTAATCACTTTGGTAAGGCTCAAGGATTTGACCGCGTAGAAAGCGCTTCTATTTTTTGTGGCCCCGATGCACCTAAGACTTGGGTAGGCGTTTATGACCATGTATTTTTAGAACACATCGAAGAGAAAATTAAATTATTAGAACATCCTACATTCCACTTTATTTACACCACATCTAATCATGGTCCTTATAAAATGGAGGACTCTTTACTAGATTATGATCCTGAGAAGGTTATGCCACATCTTGGGGATGATTTAAAATCCAATAAGAGACGAAATAAAGAATTGGCTACCTATCGCTATAGTGATAAGGCGATTTTTAACTTTGTCAATGCGATGAAAGAGGCTTTTCCCGATAGTTTATTTGTTGTCACCGGTGACCATTCTAATCTATTTGGCTCTTTGAATAATACATCATTAATTCAACGAGACTATACCTTGCGCGACACATTCTGTACCGTAGGATTGTTGCAGCATCCTACTTTCACTAAAGATACGATTACGGCGCCAATTGGCACGCATATGAGCCTCATGCCTACCATTATTGAAGCTATTGCACCAAAGGGTTTCGAATATTATTCCATCGTACCGTCTTTGTTTGATGAACAGCCAGATACATTAGTTACACCATATCAGTGGATTACGCCTCATATGATGGGCGATGTTCGTATGGATTATGGTGAAAGTAATACACCAACGTATAAACCGGTAGAACCAATACGACCTATAGATAATCATGCAAGTGATGCACGGGATTGGACATTGTTGACCATGTGGTTCATAAATCATGAAAAGACATTGTTTTCTAAAAAATAGATGAAAAATAATTTTATATATGATTAACTATATATAGTTAACTATAGTAAATATTTAAAGGAGGGTATCTATGTCGATACTGAACGTAGTAGGCGCCAAAGTTTGGGGCGGCGGAGAGCAATATGTATATGATATGTGCGACGAACTACATAGACGACATATACCCTCTTTTGTTTTGGTTGATACTTCTAATCATGAATTGCAAGAACGATTTGAGCAAGTAGCAGAGGTTTTAACAGGGAATCTTTATTCCTGTAAAGGCTTTACATCGATTTTATCTATTGCTAGGCAAATAAAAGAACAGAATATCACCGTTATTCAATGTCACTCTGGTAAATATATTTTATTATGTATAGCTTTAAAGCGTTTAACAGGGGCCAAACTTGTATTTTATAAACACAATGTGGTAAAAGCGAAAACCGATATGTATCATCGTTGGATACAGTCCGAAGTAGATGCTTTTATATGCGTTTCCAAAAAGGTGTATGATGCTCAAATTATTCCAAGCATAGCTAGTAAGTATTATCTTGTTTATAATGGCATTAATACACATCGTTTTCCGGTGCTTTCTGACAGTAATAGCAGTATTTCCAATAAACCATTTATCGTTGGTTATGCAGGACGCATTATTGAGAATAAAGGAATCTTTGAGTTGTTAGATGCCATTAGAGTGATTCATACCAACACGAAAGATATTCGTTTAGTTATATGTGGTGATGGTAAGCCTAATGATATTGAACGAATGAATTGCTATATCAATCAGCATCAGATGGCAGAATATGTACAGTATGTGGGCTTTCAAAAGAATATGAATCAATGGTATCGTTCTATCCATTGTTTAGTAGCACCTTCTAAGGTGCAGGAAGCTTTTGGTCTTGTATTGTGTGAGGCTATGTATTGTAAAGTTCCAGTTATAACAAGCATATCTGGGGCACAAGCAGAAATTATTGAAAATGGTGTATCTGGTATTCTTATAGATACGATTAATAGTGAATCTATTTCTGAGGCTATTCAAGGCCTTATGAATAATGATGCGCTTCGAACATCAATAATTGAACAGGGGTATACACGTGTGGAGTCTACTTTCACTATTGCTAAGATGGTTGATTCTATAGATAAGATAGTTCGTAATTTGAGGTGATAAGGTGTTACAGTATATACAAAATCAATGGGAGAAAGGCCGAAAGATATATGGCAAACATAGTTGGAGGGAGACACGTCGTACTTTTCTTCATACAATGCGCTCCATACGAAATAAACGAGAAATAGAGGCACTGGAGAACTATTTTGCAAACTACACGTCTGACCCAACCTTATTAGACCGTCAAGTAGGTTTATTTGAGTTGATGACAAGATATTTTTTGTTTAAAAGCTCAACTCCACAGGAACGATTAGAGGCTATTATTAATCATTTTGATTATTTAAAAACTGTATTTACCGATGATGCTATTCGTGAAATGTACTCTGTAGATCCAGATAATTTTTATGATGACGTAAGCCGTATGAATCGTGGCTACATAGTATGGGAATCAGAAGACCTTGATATGGTAGCTCGCTTATACTACGGACCAGGTCAACGAAAAGAAGGTTTTTTGACCTTGTTACTAACATTGGGAAAACAAGGTGTATATCATGCTAACTTCCGCTTTGGTAAAGGTTTTAATGGGGAGCCTGCCATGTGGATAGGAACTGTTCAAGGTTATAAAGATGGCCTTGATAATGCTAAAACAGTTACTAAGAAAATGTTTGGTTATCGACCAAAAAACTTTATTATGTTCCTTTTGCGTCATATAGCAGCCATTTGTAAGGTAGAATCTATCTATGCTGTATCTGATGAAGGTTTTTATGCTAATACACACTTAGTTCGCGGTCATCGTGCTAAAGTTGCAGAGCTAGATCCATTATGGGAGGAATCTGGTGGTGTAGTTTGTAGCGATGAACGGTTCTTCAAAATTCCATTGGAGGAATACCGAAAACCAATCGAGGAAATTAAGTCACAAAAACGTAGTCAATATCGTAAACGCTATGATTTACTCGATCAATATGAACAAGAAATTCAAGACCATGTAAAACCATTATTACGAGTAAAATAGATATCTATAAAGTAAAAGGGTTGTTAATATAATGAAAATTAGATTGTAA
>CAUTOY010000063.1:0-8114 GCA_963539855.1 uncultured Veillonella sp. | reverse complement strand
TGACCACATTTATTCATGCTACATTGCAAATTATTACGGTCGGCATGGGTTCTCCGCTTGGTCGAGAAGTAGCACCTCGTGAAGCTAGTGCTGGTATCATGTCTGGATTATTGCGTTATGTTGATATGCGCCCTGAGGACAAGTCGCTTATTATTGCTTGTGCTGCTGGTGCAGGCTTAGCTGCCGTATATAATTCTCCTTTATCGGCCGCTATTTTTACGTTAGAAACTTTACTTATCACATGGAATGTTCGAGCCATGAGTGCAGCCCTTTTATCGTGTGGACTAGCCACATTGGTCGTTCGTCATGCAGGCATAGGAGATCTTGTTCAGTATACGATGCCACAACCACCCTTATATGGTAGCTATCAAGAATTTGCTATTGTCCTTGGCGCTGTCATTGCTATTGGCGTTGTTTTATTTGATAAAACACAATCCTTATTACCTAAGTTTGATAGAAAAAGCCCTAAAATTATTGTCATAGCTCTTTTGTCATTTGCTGTTATTGGGGTGATGTCCATGTATTTTCCAGAAATCCTCGGTAATGGTAAGGCTGGTAATCAGTTGACCTTTACAGATTTAGTGGGATGGGATTATGCATTAGGTTTATTGGCTACTAAGTGGATTGCTGTGCTACTTGCCTTAATGGCGGGGGCTTATGGTGGTCGAATTACGCCATCTATGATGCTAGGTAGTACTTTGGCATTAGCCTTTGCAGCCTTGTGGAGCATTATGGTCAGCCCTGTACATCTTGGCTTTGCTGCATTTATAGGGGCCGTAATTTTCTTAGGATTGGCACAAAAGATGCCGCTTACATCTTGTGTGTTCATGTTAGAACTTTCACGATTTTCCGTGGAAATGTGCTTCCCAATGGCATTAGCTATGGGCTCTGCATTGATAACTCAGCAAATTGTAAAAGAAAGATTTCAATTATAAAATAAGTTGTATGTTACATCAGGTGATATTCTGATGATAAAGAAATAGCGACTAGTTGATACCATATAATCAACTAGTCGCTATTTTCTGTGTGAAGGTTCTATGTATAGAAAACCTTATTTTTTACATTGTAGCTATACAATTTTGGCGTTTTTATCGTATTCTTCGCCACCACAATCTGGTAACATACCATATTCAACAGCCCAAAGGTGTTTATATTTTAATGCTTGATTGTGGATTCTTTCAACTTGGGATTCATCAGTGCGTACGATGCGTGCAGGAATACCAACGACTAAAGAGTAGGGAGGGATTGTAGTATTTTCTTTTACCACTGCACCGGCTGCAATGATAGAGCCAGTACCGATATGACAACCACTTAGTACGATAGCACCCATGCCGACGAGTACATTATCCTCGATGGTAGACGCATGAACAATGGCGCCATGACCGATAGTTACATAGTCGCCAAGTATACAAGCTTCATCATCATCAACGTGAAGCACAGAGTTATCTTGTACGTTGGAATAACGACCTACTACAATTTTATTTACATCGCCACGAAGTGCACAGTTTTGCCAGATGGAGGCAAATTCTTTTAACTCTACATCGCCGGCTAGCTCAGCACCAGGCATAACACAAGATTTTGGATCTAATTTTGGATATTTTCCATGATAAGGTAGCATAGGACCTCCTACTAAATTACTTCGATAAAGCGTTGTGCTTTGCGGATGGCCATAATAGCTTCATTAATAACAGAGAGTACAATAGTTTGAGCAGGTTCAATTTCATTAAGTCTATTAAGCGCTTGGCCTACTTGTACAGCACCATTGACTACGTCGCCATCGATAGCAGCTAATTTATTAGTACCTTGAGACATTTTACTACGTTCTTCTTTTGTGGTAACGCCATCAGTTTCCGCTGCAATATAACGGTCTGTAAAATCACTGCGCAAGCTACGTACACCACCGTGACCGGAGAGAAGACCTGTTACAACGGAGTCCGTGTCTGTTGCTTTGATAATTGCTTCCTTCATATTTGGATGAGCTTTACATTCTTCGGCAAGTAAGAAACGAGAGCCCATTTGTACACCTTCAGCACCCATTAATAAGGCTGCAGCCAAACCACGACCATCAACGATGGAGCCAGCCACAACAACAGGAATAGTAATTTCTGGTAGAATATTTTCCATCAAAGACATTGTCGTCTGGGAACCGATGTGACCACCAGCTTCCATACCTTCTACGACGATAGCATCAGCACCAGCATCTTGAATGCGTTTTGCTAATTTTAAGGAAGGTACAACAGGAATCACCTTGATGCCAGCTTCTTGGAATGGCTTAATATATGGAGTAGGGTTGCCAGCGCCTAGTGTTACAAATGCAGGCTTTTCTGCAATGATAATATCTACTAATTCATCTTTATTTGGGGCCATAAGCATTAAATTGACACCAAAAGGTTTATCGGTTAGTTCTTTGCATTTGCGAATCTCATTGCGAGTCCATTCTGCATCGCGACCGCCTAAGGCGATAACACCTGTAGCGCCAGCGTTAGCTACAGCTGCAACTAATGTAGCCTCAGAAACCCATGCCATAGCACCTTGGATGATAGGGTATTCGATATTTAGTAATTCAGTTAGTTTTGTTCTCATGAATCCTCCTATAATATAGTTATATATGAAAATAAAATCTATAATGTGGCGCATATATAATAAACCACTATGTCATCTATGTCATAGTATATCATAAAACCGTAATTGATAATAGATTTCATTACATAAATAAGTGTGAACGTAATTCATATCAGCTTTCAGAGGATATTGAAAATTTTATAGAAAAATGGAAAATGAGTATTGAAAAGTTTCGATATCTTTGCTATACTATATTACAGATAAAGTATCTTAATGATATGAACACATTAATATAATCTCAAGTGAAGGAGGAAATAGACATGGAAAAATACGTATGTGTAGTATGCGGTTGGGTTTATGATGAAGCTGTAGAAGGCGTTAAATTCGAAGATCAACCAGCTGATTATGTTTGCCCTATCTGTGGCGTTGGCAAAGATCAATTCGAAAAAATGTAATTGATACATTAGAAAGGCTATCTTAATCAATATTGAGATAGCCTTTTTTATTTGACAAAGCACACTGTCATGTTTATAATATTATAAGTCGAGGTAAGATTATGAAACTGCAAGTAGAGCAAGCAAAAGAACATATAGGAAAGAAGTTTCCTTATAGCTATACGATGCCGAGTGAAGAACTTGGTAGTGACGTAGTTGCTTTTCCTTGGAGCCGTCATGATATAACTATTAGTGGTGAGTTTTGGTTTGATGGTCAAAACTACATCGTTCAAGGTTCGATTAATTCTAAAGGTGATTACGAATGTTCTCGTTGTTTAACGACTACGGAACATGATTGTAACGATTCCTTCGAGGAAATCTTTAGTGATTCTCGAGATGCTGATGAAGATGTGATTCCTTTTAACGGAGAGGAAATTGACTTAACCGAACTGATTCGGGATACATTAATCATCAATGAGCCCTCTCAAGTGTTATGTCAGGATGATTGCAAAGGATTGTGCGTTCATTGCGGAGCAAATTTGAATGTTTCACCTTGTTCTTGTGAATCCTTTGTGGTGGATCCTCGATTCGCAGAGTTACGTGCTTTGCTTGATGAGAAAGATGATAGACTATCCTAATGATTGTACTAAGGAGGTGCAGATAATGGCAGTACCTAAGCGTAGATTATCCAAATGCCGTCGCGATCGTCGTCGTGCAAACTGGAAATTAGAAGCTCCTGGTTATGTAGCATGTCCACAATGCCACGAACCTATGATGCCTCATCGTGTTTGCCCTACATGTGGTCACTATAAAGGTGAACAAGTAGTTGCAAAAGCCTAATTGAGCGTGTAAAACACCTACACATTTGTGTAGGTGTTTTTTACTGCCTAAAAATAGATAGCTGTTGACTAATATATGTTTTATATTAATATGTCGTATAAAGTATTAATTAATTTTAAAATAAGGGCAATATTTAGTATATTACCATAAAATATAGCGCTATATATGCGAAAAACCTTGCCAATATGGGAATTATTATATATACTTAAGATGTAATATTAATACTAGGTCATAAAAGGTGGTCCCATGAGTAGGTTGAAGAAGCAAGAAAGACAGAAACAGTTGATAGAAAAACTGAATATTACGCCTTTTCTTACTGATGAAGAGTTGGCATCGCACTTTGGTGTCAGTGTACCTACAATTCGACTCGATCGATTAGAATTGGGAATTCCTGAATTGCGTGAGCGTATTAAAGCGATGGCTACGGAACATGCACAGGATGAACAGCCGGAACCAATACAGCATGAAATTGTAGGTGAACTCATCGATGTAACGGAAGGAAAACAAGCTTTATCCATGTTACATACGACGCCAGACATGGAAGATCGATTTGGTTATATTGATCCACAGTATTTGTATGCTCAAGCAAATTCCCTAGCTAAGCTAGTTATGGGTTCAACCCTTTGCTCTGCAGAGGTAGGGAATATTAAATATAAAAATCCAGTAGAGTCTGGTACTAATTTGGTGGCGAAAGCAGAAATTGTTCGTCGTCGTGGAGATAAATACTTTATTTGGGTTATAATTAGAGATAAAATAAAAGAAGTATTTAGAGCTAAATTTATCATGGAGTCTGAGGAGAATCGGGTGTAGTATATGAAAATTGCAATTGACGCCATGGGTGGTGATTTTGCTCCCTTGGAAATCGTCTTAGGCGCCTTGGAAGCAGTGCGAGAAACTGAACATATTGATGTTGTACTCGTAGGCGATAAAACTCAAATATTCAAAATTTTAGAAGATAATAATGAAACAAATAATCCTCGCATTTCTGTGTATCATGCGAGCCAAGTAATCGGAATGGATGAGCATCCTGGACAAGCATTGCGCAAGAAAAAGGATGCATCTGTTGTGGTGGCTACATCTTTAGTTAGAAGTAAAGAATGTGAAGCTGTTATTGCACCAGGAAGTACAGGCGCAGCTGTAGCGGCAGCATTATTTGGTCTAGGTCGTATCAAGGGCATTGATAGACCTGTAATTGCTACGCCAATGCCAACTGTAAATGGTATAACCGTTATGTTGGATTCTGGTGCAAATTCAAATAGTAAGCCGAAACATCTTGTACAAGGTGCATTGATGGGCGCTGAGTATGCAAAACTTTTACTTGGTAAAGAAAATCCTACGGTAGGTCTTCTTAATATTGGTGAAGAAGCAACTAAAGGTAATGAAGTTGTGCTTGCTACATATCCCATCTTGGAAAATATGAAAACAATCAATTTTAAAGGAAATGTAGAAGGCCGCGATATTCCAAAAGGAACAGTAGACGTTGTCGTTTGTGATGGTTTTGTAGGCAATGTAATTCTTAAATTTGCAGAAGGTCTTGTAACTGGTTTTACACAGCTCATTAAAGAGAGCATCATGAATGGTGGAATATTAGCTAAAATTGGGGCGTTGCTTATTAAACCAGCGTTGAAACCAATGGCCAAGAAGGTGGACCATACTGAAAATGGTGGTGCCCCATTACTTGGTGTAAATGGTGTGTTTATGATTGCTCATGGCAGTTCAAAGGCTAAAGAAATTAAGACTGCTATTACCATTGCAGCCGATTTAGTAGAACGCAAAATAATTGAACATATTCGAGAAACAATGGAAATTGAAGGAGCCGTAAAATATGAGTATGATGAATAAACCTGTCGGTATTATTGGTACAGGTAGCTTCCTTCCTGATAATGTGGTGACTAACTTTGATTTAGAGAAAATGGTTGATACAAGTGACCAATGGATCAGAGAACGTACAGGCATTGAAGAAAGACGCATTGCACCAGAAGGTATGAATACATCCTATATGGCAACTGAAGCTGCCAAAAAAGCACTTCAAATGGCTAAGCTCGATGTGGAAGATATCGATATGATTATTTTTGCTACATTGACACCAGATATGGTGATTCCTTCTGCAGCATGTATGTTACAAGCAAATCTTGGTGCGAAAAATGCAGCAGCTTATGATTTACAAGCTGCATGCTCCGGATTTGTATATGGGTTGATAACTGCTCAAAGCTATATCGCTTCTGGATTATTCAAAAATGTTCTCGTTGTAGGCGCAGAAATTTTGTCTCGCCGAGTTAATTGGAAAGATCGTGGCACTTGTATTCTATTTGGTGATGGTGCAGGTGCAGCTGTTGTTTCTGAGGTTCCAGAAGGTTATGGTATTAAAGGGGTCGACTTAGGCTCTGATGGTACTGGCGGCTCTGCATTGTGTATACCAGCTGGTGGGACAGCTGTTGTAGCTAATGATCAACGCATAGAAGAAGGATTGACTTTTATCCATATGGATGGTCCAGAAGTATATAAATTTGCTGTTAAAACAATGGGGAAAACAACATTAAAATCTCTAGAACGAGCTAATATGAATTTAGATGAGTTAGATTATTTTATCCCACATCAAGCTAATATTCGTATTATTGATTCAGCCGCTAAGCGTTTACATATGCCAAAAGAAAAGGTATTTGTAAATTTACATAAGTATGGTAATACATCTGCTGCATCAGTGGCCATTGCGTTGGATGAAGCAAACAGAGAAGGTTGTTTAAAACGTGGTGATAATGTAGCACTTGCAGGATTTGGCGCTGGCCTTACCTGGGCTAGTCTCGTCTTGAAATGGTATTAAGGAGGAAACATCAAGATGATTAAAACTGATATTTGTGATTTGTTACAGATTGAGTATCCTATCTTTCAAGGTGGTATGGCTTGGTTAGGAACAGCTGAACTTGCGTCTGCAGTATCTGAAGCTGGTGGCCTTGGCATAATTGGTGCAGGACATATGCCTCCCGATATTTTCCGCAACGAAATTCACAAAGTAAAAGAACGTACTAATAAACCATTTGGTTGTAACATTATGTTGATGTCTCCTTTTGTAAAAGAAGTTATGGAAGTCGTTGTTGAAGAGCGCGTTCCTGTTATTACAACTGGTGCGGGTAATCCTGGTATATATATCCCAGCTTTGAAAGAAATTGGCACAAAGGTTATTCCTGTAGTTGCATCCGTTCTTTTAGCGAAACGTTTACTTCGTGGTGGTATTGATGCGATTATTGCAGAAGGTACAGAATCAGGTGGCCATGTTGGGGATATTACAACAATGGCATTGTTACCACAAGTTGTAGATGCTGTCGATGTTCCAGTTATTGCTGCTGGCGGTATTGCAGATGGCCGTGGCGTAGCAGCTGCGTTTGCGCTAGGTGCTCATGCAGTTCAAATGGGTACACGTTTTGTACTATCTGAAGAATGTATCGCTCATGAAAACTATAAAAACGCTGTATTGAAAGCAAAGGATCGTTCTACTGTTATGACTGGTCTTACAACAGGCCATCCGGTTCGAATTATCGATAATCAATTAGCACATAAATATAAAAATCTTGAATTCAGTGGTGGGTCCAAGGAAGAATTAGAAAATCTTGGCGCAGGTACACTTCGTAAAGCTGCTATTGAAGGTGATGTAAAAGAAGGTTCCGTTATGATTGGTCAAATCGCAGGCATGTTACACGATGTAAAACCTTGTAAAGAAATCATTACAGACATTATGACAGAAGCTGAAACAGTGATTAAAAATCTACAAACTTTTGGCAAATAAGGAGGCTATCCTATGAAAACTGCATTCGTATTTCCAGGTCAGGGATCTCAAAAGGTAGGTATGTTACAAGACTTGTACAATGCATACCCAATCGTTAAACAACGTTTTGAAGAAGCTGACGAAGCATTGGGCTATTCTATTTCTAAATTATGCTTCGAAGGCCCTGATACAGAATTGGTTAAGACTGCTAATACACAACCAGCTATATTAACTGCTTCCGTAGCTTGCTATGAAGTGTTGAAAGAACAAGGCTTTACACCAGATATTGTAGGTGGTCATAGCTTAGGTGAATATAGTGCGTTAGTCGCTGCCGGTGTTCTTGATTTTAAGGATGCTGTGTATGTAGTTCATAAACGTGGTGAATATATGCAAGAAGCTGTACCATTGGGCAAGGGTGCTATGGCGGCTATTTTAGCATTGCCAAGAGAACAAGTTGTTGAAATTTGCCAACAAGTTAATGATACAGTTGGTTCCGTACAAGCTGTAAACTTTAACTG
>CAUTOY010000062.1:0-8246 GCA_963539855.1 uncultured Veillonella sp. | reverse complement strand
AAAATCGTCAAGAAATACGTAACTGTAGGCGCTAAATAGTTGATGTGTTTAGGATTTTTACGCAAGATATTTTCCGCAATGCGTACTAAATAATCTAAACCACCAGCCAACTGTAATGCACAAATCGCTGCAATAGCTGACATAATAATTAGGATAACATCCCAAGGGATTTGCCCTGGGAACATGCCCATACCGAGGCTCAACAATACAACGCCAAGGCCGCCAGCATAGCCGATGCCCATGCCACCGAGGCGTACGCCCAAGAAGATGGCACCGAACAATATAATGACTTGCATAACTACATAGATGTCCATACGATGACCTCCTTTGAATATATACTATACATATATAGTATCATAGATATACAGAATAATCATCGTATTTTGAGAATGTAAAGAATATATTTTACATTATGCAAGGACAATGCTTGCAATTATAAAATGATTGGCTTCAAATCTTCTAATACGCCCTCTTCTTCTGTGGCACGTTTAATACTTTCACCTACGATACGGACCATGTCTTCCAATTGTTCCACCGTAGACGCCAATGGCGGCATAAGAATCACCACATCGCCAATAGGACGGCAAATCAAGCCTTGTTCACGAGCGAGAACAGCAACCTTCGCGCCTACCGCATCATTTGGTCGATATGCTTCATGAGTAGCGACATCCTTTTCAAGTTCAATACCTACAATAAGACCACGTTGACGTACTTCTTTTACATGCTTTAACTGTTCGATTGGTTTAAGTGCCTTTGTAAAAGCTTCAATTTTCTTAGGTAATCCTTCAATCACTTTTTCATCGCGGAATACTTTCAACGAAGCCAAGGCAACAGCACATGCTAAGGCATTACCAGTATAGGAATGGCCATGATAGAATGTTTTCTTTTCTTCAAATGTGCCAAGGAATGCATCGAATACGCGTTTTGTAGTCAATGTAGCGGCCAATGGCAAATAACCACCGGTAATCCCTTTAGATAAGGTCATGAAATCCGGAGATACCCCTTCATGTTCACAAGCAAAGAATTTACCTGTACGTCCAAAGCCCGTTGCCACTTCATCAACAATGAGGAATACATCGTGTTTGGCAGTTAACTCACGAACGCGTTTTAAATAGCCGTGAGGCATAACGAGCATACCGGCCGCGGCTTGCACTAATGGTTCCATAACGAGAGCTGTAATTTCGTCCCCTTCTTCATTAAGGATGCGTTCCAATTCTACTAAGGACTCTTCAAATGCTTTATCCCGATCTGCTACATCACGATATACACCAGGACTTGGCAATGTTAAAGGTTTAAATAACAAATTATGGAACACTTGATGGAACAACTGAATACCACCTACGGATACAGTACCTAATGTATCACCATGATAACCCGCATTGAGTGCGATAAACTTCGTTTTCTTTGTTTGACCTACTAGTTGACGGTATTGGTAGGCCATCTTAATAGCTACTTCAATAGCCGTACTACCATCATCGGATAAGAATACCTTTTCCAAACCTTCTGGTGCCAGCTCAACTAATTCTTTACACAACTGTGCTGATGGAGGGCTCACCAATCCGAGCAATGTGCTATGTGCAATCTTATCAACTTGGTCCTTCAACGCTTGATTAAGCACAGGGTGATTATGGCCGTGAATATTAACCCATAGGGATGATACCCCATCATAATACTTTTTACCCTTGTCATCAATCAAATACACACCTTCACCGCGTTCAATAACTACAGGTTCTTGTGCTAACCAGTCTTGCATTTGTGTAAATGGATGCCATACGAATTCGTGGTCCCATTGTGCAATTTGTGAAAGTTGTTTCTCTGCCATCATAACACCTCATACTTAAGATTTTATATCTATACTATTTACTTAATCCTAGATTGCTTGTATATAAAGCTTTATTGCTTGTATATAGAGCTTTCACTAAATGCCCCATACAGTTTGCCACGTCTTAGCCGAATCTAAGAATGAACGACCCCAACCAAGCTTGATATGCGCTTGATCAGGTCCTTGATATGGAGGGAGCACACCGAGCACCGGAATACCGGTATACCGTTCCATATCCGCAATATTCGTCTTTAATAAGAATGGATCCACCACAGTCGTATCATTAACAATGATGCCTTTTACATCAATATGATGCTGTTTTGCATACTCATACGTTAACACAACGCGATTGATAGAACCCAGACGCCCATCAGCAACCAATATGGCAGGATATGCAATATCCGTCATAAGGTTTGTAAACGTCATATCCTTGGTAAGAGGCGTTGTAATCCCTCCAGCCCCTTCTACAAATGTAATATCGTGTTGATCTACGACCTGTTTCACATGATGTACAATCTCTGGATAATCGATATCCACACCGGCCAACTCTGCTGCCAAACGCGGTGAATAATCCCCAGCCAATGCAATAGGATTCACCTCGCGACGACGCGACTCAGGAATACCTACAGACTGCATCAAATATGTAGCATCCTTACTTTCAAGACCCATGCATATTTCATCTTCATCCATCGTTCCGCATCGGGAAAACGGAATCGCACTAGACGACACAGGCTTAACCATGCCCACATCAAAACCATCATCCACCGCTAACGCACCAAGCAAACCTGTAACAAACGTCTTACCTACATCCGTATCCGTACCAATAATAGAAACCCCGAACTGTCTCATATGAGCACCTCTTCACCATACCGAATTAGTATTAACAACTTTGTATATATAATTAGTTGACAATTTAATTACAGTATAAAACTTACAAACAGAACAGTCAACTATATACAATCTACGCAGGTTAACAATTCTATTTTCTAAGACCCGACCGGTAAAGCATTTTTCTTAGCCCTATACAAGGGAATTCCGCTACATTGAGATAATGAATATAACCCGATGAGGCTTATCTACATGCAAAGTAAATAGAAATAGAGAGCACCTTTCCACAGCGACTTTGGCCCTGCGAAGGCCGCAGGCCTGAGTCAGACCCGGCCGGTGTTTTCGCTCATTCTATACAGAGGAATTCCGAGATATTGTGGTTATACATAAACTCGATGGGGCCTAATTATATCTACAGTTATAGCAAGAGCCGCTCATACTCTCGCAGCGACTTTGGCCCTGTTCCGTAGGAACAGACCCGGCCGGTGGAGCGAGAGAGTATGAGCGGCTCTTGATAACCTAAATGTAGAATTGTAATAAGGACCCATCGAGTAAATAATTAAACCTCAATATAGCGGAATTCCCCTGTATCAGGATCCATCATCCCCCCATAGAATCCCATGCCTCTTGGAAATAATGGGTGTTGACGCAAGAATTTTACTGTATAGCGTACATTTTCTTCAGAAATGTGGAAACGATCCATCCAATCGATAAGACCTGGTTCAATCATACGAATGGCATCTTCATTGATGCCTTTGGCTTTCATGGATTCCATAAATTGTTCTGCGGAAAAATCAATCATACCACAGTTTTCATGACCGATGACGATTACATCTTCAATGCCCATACCATATGTAGATACAAGCAAGCTTTGAACGATGTTATCAATCGGTTGTGTTACGCTGTTGCCGGCCGTCTTAATGGTGATAACCTCGCCACGATCAAATCCTAATGATTCTTCGAGCATCCCCACTAAGCGCGTATCCATACATGTTACAATAGCTAATTTCTTTGTAGGATGACTAGTTAAACCCTTTTGAGCAAGCTCAGGATGTTTAGCCACATATTCTTTGTTTTTTTCAATGATACCATTAATATCAATCATAATGCACCTCGCATATTTCATGAGACATGTTGATGTTCTCTACGTGTTTTACTAGGAACCATATTTCATCAAGTATAATTATCCCGTATTAGATTATATAAAACTTTCACCATAAGATACAATACTACAATCCATGTATACAAGATACTTTATTGAGCCTCCCCTCGATTAATTCCCCCGATTATGTTACTATTAAGTCGTAGTTTATTTATACATCCTGCGCGATACCACAGCGATGTATGTACCAAGTAGGTACAGTTAGGAGGTTTTATAATGGGTATCAATGCAAAAACACTGCCAGGCATATTGCTCTGTGCAATCCTAGCCATTCCATGTTGGCTATTAGGACAGCATTTTCATTTTATTGGCAGTCCAATCTTCGCTATTATCCTCGGTATTATTATTGGTTCTTTATTCACATCTTGGAAACGAGAAAAAACGGGCGCCGGCATCGGATTTACATCTAAAAAAATCCTACAATGGGCCGTTATCCTTCTCGGCTTTGGTCTTAACATCACCCAAGTATTGCATGTAGGTTGGGTTTCCTTACCAGTTATCATCTCAACCATTGCCACATCACTTATCGTTTCTTTCATCATATTCAAAGCCACACATATCGACTCTAACACAGCCGTTTTGATTGGCGTTGGTTCTTCCATCTGTGGTGGTAGTGCCATTGCTGCAGCGGCGCCTGTTGTGAAAGCTAGCGATCAAGATATTGCACAAGCTATTTCCGTTGTATTCTTCTTCAACGTAGTTGCTGCATTCGTGTTTCCACCTCTTGGCGATGCTATCGGGTTGTCTAACATGGGCTTTGGCCTCTTTGCGGGCACAGCCGTTAACGATACCTCATCCGTAACAGCTACTGCTGCTGTTTGGGATAGCATGAAGGGCACAGGTACACAAGTCCTTGAATATGCAACCATCGTTAAATTGACTCGTACATTGGCAATCATCCCTATTTGTTTAGGCCTCGCTAGTTACCAAGTGTACAAAGCAAAACAAGCGGCTAAGGCAAGCGATACCGCTGAACCTGTTAATATTGCAGCTATCTTCCCTAAATTCGTTCTTTACTTTGTAATTTGTTCTCTCATTACAACTGTATTGTCCTACGCAAATGTAGACATTCACTTCTTAGACATATTCAAAACTATTTCTAAATACTTTATCACCATGGCCATGGTTGCTATTGGGCTTAATACAAATCTTGTTAAGCTTATCAAATCCGGTGGTAGTGCCCTTGCATTAGGCGCTGCATGTTGGATTTGCATCGCCCTCGTCAGCCTTGGGATGCAACATGTTATCGGTTTATGGTAAAGAGGAGTATCTATGTATTTCCTGCAAGGTCTATTAATAGGTCTCGCCACGTTTGCACCGATTGGGATGCAAAATCTATTTATCATCAATACAGCCCTTGTCCAACCATTGCCACGGATTCTGTTAACCATCACGATTATCGGGCTATTCGATATGACCTTGAGTACGGCAGCCTTTTATGGCATTGGGGCGCTCCTCGAATCATGGCCCGTCTTTAACCTAATTATTCTCATGGCAGGTGGCTTACTCGTAGCCTACATGGGATACAAAACATGTAAAACTACCCCTTCCCTCGAAAAGGTTGATACGAACATTCCCATTAAAAATATTCTGTTGATGGCACTTCTCGTTACATGGGGTAATCCACAGGCCGTCATCGATGCGTCAATGATGCTCGGCGCCTTTCGCGCTAATATTCCTGCTGAAAGCATATATCACTTCTTCTTTGGATTCCTCGCTATGACACCCATTTGGTTTGGATTCCTTGCTGGAACCATGTATGTACTAGCTAAGAAAATTAAGATATCCCATCTTGTGTGGATCAATCGCGTATGCGGTACCGTATTAATCATATATGGTATAAAACTCGTCTATGATGGCATTCTAATGATGCTGTCCATATAAACACAAAACAGGTATCGCCTGAAATCACTACACCATAAAGCTGTGTGATGTTAGGTGATACCTGTTTTTATTCATATCTGATGTTATTTAAAACTCATCGAGAACCTGTAGGAAAATATCTTTAAATGCCTCTGCATAGGTATTAGGATTTTGTGGACTCACATAGAAATAGTAATCCTTCTCTATAGTTTTACCATTATTTAATATGCATTTTCGCTCAATACCTGGAATGGTATCCACTAGATACTTGAATCGCTCTACCAATAATATGCCTTGTCCAGCACCAACGAGAAAACGGGCTTCTTCAAGATTTTTAACCTGTAGGAACGTTCCCATAAATCCCATCGATTTTCGATAGTATTCCTCTTCATCTAACAGTTGGTCATCATGACAGACAAGAATTAACGGCAAATCTAATAATTCTTTCAACTCTACAGATCCCTCTGTGGTATACCCTTTGGGTACCTCTGCTATAACAGTGGCCTTACTAATAGGATATGCTATATAATCATTATCCGACTTAATTTGCCAATAATCATTAAAAACGATATCCACCAAATTATCATCAAGCATTTGATTCAATTCAGAATGGCTACCACTATACATGCGCACATCGAGGTCACGATACCGTTTTGTAGTACGCATCAATGCTTGCTGCAATGCAATGCCACTATAGCGATTTAAATAACCAATACGCAAATACTTACGCTCATTCTTACCGACACGCACCGTCTCATCTTGTAAATTTTTAACGCGCGTCATCAGCTGTTTACCATTCCGATATAAATATTCACCAGCTGGTGTTAGGTGAAAGCTACGCTTTTCACGTATCATCAATGGAACGCCAAGGCTAGCCTCCAAGGATTTAATTTGTTGTGAAATAGCCGATTGAGACACATAGTGCTCATAGGCTGCCTGTGTAAAGCTGTTATGCTCTACAACAGAAATAAAATACTCCAATTGTTTTAATAACATGATGAACTCTCTCAATACACATAATCTCAAACAATAAACCTGTCACTATCTAGACATCTAGATACTCTCCCGCAACAGGCTACGCCACACGAATATAGCGGCTATAAAAAAGATACCAGCAGTACTCCAAAATACCATGCCGTAACCAAACCAATTAGCGATCATACCACTAATGATAGGGCCCAACACATTGCCCATCATGGCTACACTTGATACAGCGCCAAAGACAATACTTCGCCGCTCTTTGGGAACAGACTTTGAAATCAAGGTATTCGCTATAGGCGTAATAAAGCCCATAAAGAACCCTGCAATGGTTCTAAATATACCTAAGCTCCACACATTTGGCATAAGATATTGAAGGATAAAAAATCCTCCTACACCACAGGTGGCCGTCAATAATATATTCGGCATAGACATCCATTTAGTAATGCGACCGATTGAAATCGATGCTAGTGCACTAAACAGACCGGCTCCAAAGATAATAACACCTACAATGGTAGCCACAAAATCATCATTTACTTGCATGTAGTGTTTAATGTAGAGTGGCAATATAGGGCCTATACCGGTAATACCAAAATTACATAAAAATTGCATAACCACAAGCAATCGTACACGAGGGATTGCAAGGAACGATTTAATTAACGACCATTGGGACTCATTACTATCTACCTTATGCGTATGCTGTAGATTAGGCATGAGTAGGTACACACCCAATAAGCACAAGCCGGATAAGATGGAGAACATAAAAAACGGAGCTCGATAGCCTAATAAATCGGCAGCAAGACCGCCCATAAGAGGGCCAAAAACGAGGCCCATCACCATCGAGGCTTGGTACAATCCCATCGCCCATGGCACATGGTCCTCTGGTGTGATTAATACAATAATACCAAGTCCAATGGGTACAAAACCACCCACTAAGCCTTGTAAGGTACGCAACACTAACAGCTGACTCGGCGTTTGTACAAAACCAGCAGCCCCTACAGCTAGCATCAAAGTGGCAAGAATGAACATCATCACACGCCGAGGTCCTAGTTCATTGGCTTTCCGAGACCAAAACGGAGCACTCAATGCTACCATACAAGGTGTTACACCAGATACAAGACCAGCCCACATGGCGGCCTCACCTTGATTTGTCAGTCCTAGATCTACCAAATATAAAGGTATAAATGATAATACGCCGATAATGGTAATACCCGCACCGACTTGTATAGCACAAATCAAATAGATGATGCGCTTCCATGAAATATCCATACAACCTTCAAGCAATTAATTAAAATACATTATCTAGAATATATTTACCTATATAATTTAGGCTAACTTACCCATCTATTGTATCCTAAATACACAAAAAAGACCATCTCTTATGCACTAATAAGAGAATGGCGGAGCATGAAAAAAGCTCCCATCTCTTAAAAATAGACGAGAGCTTCGATTTATAAAAAATATATACTACATTCTTAGTATTGTTTTTGTTTAATCATCCAATAGATATAATAAATAACCAATGCATATGTTAATATATCAAATACAGGTAAAAATGGTACCATTTTGGACAAACGACCAAAACCATGAACA
>CAUTOY010000061.1:0-8265 GCA_963539855.1 uncultured Veillonella sp. | reverse complement strand
AAACCGCATTCTGTTACAGCCCCTTATCCCTTATTTAATGCTATTAATTTAATGCTATTAATTTAATGCAATAGCGTCTATCTAAACCACTTACGATCAACATCCCATTTAGTGAAGTTACCTGTAGCTGCATCGATTTCAAAGTCGTATTCATGGCCATTGTAACGAATTTCACCTTCATATTCTAAGCGACCATTATCATAATCGCGACTGAAGTTAGTTACATTAGCTGCTGTTGCACCAGGTACACGTGCTAATGCACTATTTAACGCCTCTTGTTCAGTAACACCTTGAGCCGCTGCAAATGCAGTAACGCCAACTGCTGCAATAGCAGCTAACACCATTGTTTTCATAAATTTCTTCATAATAAGCTCCTTTATACAATTAACCAAATTTAAGTTTCTTCTATTTTATCCTATAATAATACTATATATCAATCTAAAATTTTTGATATACTAAACATTAAAACCAGCCAGATTATACCTGTCTTCTTAGACATATATTAAAAATTTTTATATATTCATATATACATATATAAATCTATAGAGTTTTATCAAAAAGCGTGATACAATACCTTTATCAATAAAAACAATTACATGCAGTCTGCGAAGTGCGATTCGTAGGCTTTTATTTTCCCTTTTTTTATATAAGGAGATAATATGGAATCAACAGGAAAAACTTCTTTCTTTATCATCGTATTTCTTGGACTATTAACAGCTATCACACCACTTAGTACAGATCTATATTTACCAGCTTTACCAATCATGCCTCACGAGCTAAATACAAATGCGTCTCTAATTCAGATGACAATTGGTATTATGACTTTCGGTATCGCTATTGGCCAATTAATTGGCGGTCCTCTTAGTGACTCATTCGGTCGAAAAAAACCACTCATCATTGGTAATATCCTCTGTATAATCGCTAGTATACTCTGTGCTATTGCGCCCAATATTGAGATTTTACTAGTTGCACGATTTTTACAAGGTTTAACAGGTTCCATTGGAGTTGTTATTGCTAAGGCCATCTCCCGAGATTTTGCATCTGGTAAGGAATTAATGCGACTCATGTCTCTTCTCATGCTCATCAACGGATTAGCTCCTGTTGTTGCGCCACTTATAGGTGGTCAGCTTTTATTATTTTCTACATGGCGCTTTATTTTTATTATCCTCGCCGTTTTCTCTGCCGTGTTGCTTATTGGCTCTTTCATTTTTACTGAAAGCCTACCTTCAGAAAAGCGTATATCCGGTGGTATAGCAACAGCATTTAAAAACTACGGTACTCTACTTAAAGATAGTTCTTTCTTAGGTCAGTCTTTAGTTCAACTATTCGCCTTTGGTAGTTTCTTTGCCTATATTTCAGGTTCATCCTTTGTATATCAAAATATATTCAATTTATCTGCACAAGAGTTTAGTTATATGTTTGGGATTAACAGTTGCGGTATTATTCTCGCTAGCATAATCAGTGCTAAGGTAAGCAATGTTGTAAAAATAAAAACTATTTTACATACCAGTCTATTGCAATTAACGATTGGCTCTATCTTATTCCTTTGTGCGATGTACTTTAATTGGTCCTTTATTATAACTAGTGTCATTCTATTCTTTACAGTTTGTACCGTATCTGTATTTGGATCAACAGGTTTCTCTATGGCAATGGCGAAATATGGACGCCAAGCAGGTAGCGCCTCAGCTATTTTAGGATTTGCAGGCATGTTTTCAGCTGGCTTTGTATCACCACTAGTAGGTATTGGTGGAAGTCATACGGGCATCCCAATGGGGATTGTTATGGTTGTATGTGCTGTGTTAGCATTAGTATGCTTCTATACAATGATTAAAGAAGATTAATCAATTTCATAAAAAAGCGTCTCTAGTGAAATGTTGAGGTGTTCACCTCAACATTTAGCAGAGACGCTTTTTTATATTCAGTGATTATATAATTGACTATTACATTATCATTCAAACATTGTTGCTAACAACAACTTCAATCGGTTTGCTTGATTTACCGCACTTGAACCTGGATCATAGTCGATGGCTGCAATGCGCACATCAGGATATGCTTCAGATAATGTTTTCACCATCCCCTTACCACTGACGTGATTTGGTAAACAACCAAATGGTTGCAAGCAAACTACTTGTTTTGCACCTTTTTCGATAAGATCAATCATATCGCCTGTAAGGAACCAGCCTTCACCGCATTGATTACCAAGGTCAATATAATGAGCCGCTTCTTTTGCAACCTTCGTCATCCGTTGCAATGGATCAAAATGCTTAGATGCCGCAACGGCTTTTGCATATGGCAAACGGTATAATTCTAATGCTTCGCGAGCCAAGGATCCAAAGAATCCAGAAAGCCATGTACCATCTAAGTGTTTAGCACGATATGTACTATCCATAGCACAATACAAGAAGAAGTCTAATAGACCGGAGGTTACAACCTCCCCTCCTTCTTTCTCTATAAGTTCATTGATATGGTTATTAGCACTTGGATGGAATTTAACATAGATTTCACCTACCACGCCAACACGAGGTTTCGGATTAGATTTATCGATTGGTAAATTGTCAAAGTCTTCGATGATGTTCTTAATATATTTACTATATTGGAATATATTAGCTTTTGTAATACGTTCCCGTAATTTTTTAACCCAATAATCGCACAATGCATCTGCAGACCCTGGATTAATTTCATAAGGGCGTGTAGCTAATACACATTGCATCAACGCATCGCCGTATACTACTGCTTGAATCATGCGATGCAAGAAGGATTTAGTCAATTTAAATCCTGGTTGACGTTCCATATCACTCGCATTAAGTGACAAAATTGGAACTTGTTTCATACCTGCATCGATGAGGGCTTTACGCAAATAACCAATATAGTTGGTAGCACGACAACCGCCACCGGTTTGAGAGATGATAACAGCTGTTTTATTAACATCATACTTGCCGGATAATAAGGCGCTCATCAATTGGCCTACAACGATGATAGCAGGATAACATGCATCATTATTGATATATTTTAGACCTACCTCTACATCTTCACGCGTAGGTGCCGGTAACATGTCAAAGTCATAACCTTCAGACTTAAGCACCGGCTCCAACAATTGGAAATGAAGAGGTGACATTTGAGGTACCAAAATCTTATAGGTCTTACGCATTTCTTCGGTAAAGACAACGCGTTCATAATCATATGCTGGTGTATCATCAACAACGGTCTCTACAGGAGCCTCTGGATTATGATGTTTACGCATACTCCGTTCCATTACGGATTGTAAGGAACGCAAGCGAATGGTAACAGCCCCTAAGTTTGTTCCTTCATCAATTTTAAGCAATGTATGAATCTTATGCTTTGCAGATAAGATATCTTTCACTTGATCTGCCACAATAGAATCAAGACCACAGCCAAAGGAGTTCAACTCAACAATTTGGAATCCTTCTGTACGACTTACAAATTCGGCTGCATGATATAGACGACTATGGTAGGACCATTGGTCTACAACACGAAGATGTTTAATATCCTTACCTAATGGTGCCACACCATCTTCAGTAAGGACCGCCATACCAAGAGAGGTAATAAGCTCTGGAATACCATGATTAATACCAGAGTCTAAGTGATATGGACGACCAGCCAACACGATGGTAGGCACTTGTTCTGCTACGAGACGAGATACAGTTTTCTTTGTCATCTCGCGATAGTCAGACTTACATTTTTCTTGTTCAGCCCAAGCTGTCTCAACGGCATTAGAAATTTCGGATTTAGAGAATGGCAAGTCTTTTAAGGCTTTCACCAAAGCAGGCACCAATGATTTCTTATCTGCTAGTGGTAAGAATGGCGCATAAAATGGTGTTTTCCCCATCACATCTTGCATATTGTTTCGAATCAACTCTGGATAAGAAATAACCATAGGACAATGATAGTTATTGTCGCGGCTAAATTCCTTCGGACCATGTTGAATACATGGGTACCAAATTAAATCCACTTGAGCTTTGGAAAGATCGCGAATATGGCCGTGAACAGCCTTAGCAGGGTAGCATGCTGTATCGGAAGGAATCGTATCAATCGCCTTATTATATTGATCCTTCGTCGTATAATCAGATAATACAACTTCACAACCTAATTGATTAAAGAAGGTAAACCAGAATGGGAAATCTTCGTACATATTAAGAACTCGAGGAATACCAATGCGTAATTTTCCCTCAAACTCAGGAATATTTTTCTTGAGGAAGTAATCAAAATAACGACGTAATTTTACGTCTACCATATTTGGAACAGGCTTATGTTTCTCTTGAATCATATCACCTGCACCGCGGTCGCATCGATTGCCTGTTACATAGGTACGGCCATCGGAGAATGCATTGATGGTAAGCATGCAGTTATTGGAACACAATCCACAATTACGCATGGATGTAGACACTTGCAATGATTTCAAGCCTTCACTATCAAGCAATGTGCTATGTTGATTTTGTAACTCTTCTGCTGCTTCAGAAGCGAGCAATGCCATACCATAAGCGCCCATCAAACCAGATACATCAGGGCGAATTACTTCGACGCCCATTAATTTTTCAAAGGCACGAAGAACCGCTTCATTATAGAAAGTACCACCTTGCACGACAATGTGGTCACCTAATTCCTTAGGATCTTTTACCTTAAGCACCTTGTATAATGCATTCTTAATAACAGAGTACGCAAGGCCAGCGGCAATATCAGGTACAGTAGCGCCTTCTTTTTGCGCTTGTTTTACCTTGGAGTTCATAAATACGGTACAACGGGAACCCAAGTCGATTGGCATAGGTGCCAACAAACCTTCCTTAGCAAATTGCTCAATCGGCAAACGCAAGGATGTAGCAAATGTATCGATGAAAGAACCACAACCAGAGGAGCAAGCTTCATTCAATACGATATCTTCGATATAGCCATCGCGTACCTTTGTACACTTCATATCTTGACCGCCAATATCCAAGATAAAGGATACGTCAGGACAGAAGAATTGAGCAGCTCGATAATGGGCAATTGTTTCTACTTCCCCAATATCGATGCCAAGAGCGCGTTTCAAAAAGGCTTCGCCGTACCCTGTTACACCAGAATGAGCGATGTAAGCCCCTTTTGGCAATAAGCTATAGATTTTCTCAATGAGTTCTTGAGATTTTTCTAATGGTTTACCATGATTTGGACCGTAGTGAGAGAAGATGATTTCATTCTTGCTATTGATTAACACGACTTTCAATGTCGTAGAACCCGCATCGATACCAAGGTAACATGGACCTTCGGCATCTTTAATATCACCCTTCGGTGTTACCGCCTTAGCATGACGTGCGCGGAACGCCTCTAATTCTTCTTCATTCTTAAACAACGGATCAACACGATCGGTAGCTTCCATTGGTACACCAATAAGCGCACCGATTTCTTTCGTCAACTCACCTACTGTAATATCGCGACATTCATCATTCATAAGAGCTGCGCCTAGGGCAATAAACAACTCACCATTTTCAGGGATGATACGATGTGCTTCATCGAGTTCCAAGGTGTCACAGAAGCATTGACGTAATTCGGATAAGAATGTCAATGGACCACCGAGGAATGCTACATTCCCTTCGATTTTATGACCACATGCAAGGCCTGCAATCGTTTGGTTAACGATGGCTTGGAATACGGACTTTGCAATATTTTCATGAGATGCACCTTGGTTTAGCAATGCTTGTACGTCTGTTTTCGCAAATACGCCACACCGAGCGGCAATTGGATAAATAGTATCCGCATTCATCGCCAATTGATTAAGGCCAGATGCATCAGTTTGCAATAATGTTGCCATTTGATCTATGAAAGCACCTGTACCACCGGCACAAGAACCATTCATGCGATGTTCTGCAGTACGCCCTAGGTAAGTAACCTTAGCATCTTCACCACCAAGCTCGATAATAACATCTGTTTGTGGATACAATGCTTTTATCGCCTTTGTTTCAGCAATTACTTCTTGTACAAAAGGTATACGCACCTTATCAGCCATCGCCATACCGCCAGAACCTGTAATTGCTACATGTACTTTTGCATCTTCATAGCCCACTTGAGCTTCTTGTAGCAATGTATGAACAGTATCCAAAATATTGGCGTAATGTCGGATATATTTTTTATACAAATAATGATCTTGTTCGTCCAACAAAACGACCTTGACCGTTGTAGAGCCAACATCGATCCCCATACGTAAGGATTTTTGCATATATACCTCTCTTGAAAAAAATGAAGAATTGGCACGCTCGCACCATTTTTCTTCATACATGTAAGTAAAAGTTAAATAATAAAGTTTTTAACTACACATCTAAAAAATTAAATATCAAATATATTATACAACAAACAGAGATTAATTCTAGGTTTTACCATATTCCAATGTGGTATATAGAACATGACTATTCCTAATAAAATATATAGAACTCTGGATATTGCGTATTTTTTATTATACCACTTTAGAATGAAAAATATTGTGTGTAAAGATACATTCTAAGATAAAAAGGAAGGACTATAATACATATGATGAGAAACACAGCTATTACTTATTGATATATCTAAATATATCGAATTTTCTTTTTATTTATAAATAATTTCACCCTATAGTGTTATAATAACCATTAATGAGTCATATATTTCATTAACTGTAATTGATTTATCCATTAGTATGGATCATGTAGGAGACCTATGGAACTGACAGACATTCAAATTCCTAGCGATTTGCGCGACTGCTCACTAGCAGAGCTCGAGGTCATCGCACAACATATACGAAACTTAATCCTCCATAGAACATCACACATTGGCGGTCACATCGGGTCCTCCCTAGGAGCCACTGACATTATTGTTGCCTTGCATCATGTGTTCGGCCTTGATGATGCTCAATTTATATTTGATATATCCCATCAAAGTTATGCTCATAAGATTTTAACAGGCCGCCACGAAGGCTTTAGAAATAAGGACAAATTTCACACCGTATCTGGTTATAGTAATCCTGATGAAAGCACGTACGACGCATTTCACTTAGGCCATGCATCCACAAGCCTCAGTTTAGCTTGTGGGCTCATGATTGGACGCGATTTACAGCATAAAACGCATCCAATTATTACTTTAATCGGCGACGGAGCGCTCTCTGGTGGCGAGGCTTATGAAGCATTAAATCATTTATCTACAATATCCTCTCAATGTTTAATTATCATCAACGACAACGACCAATCTATTGCAGAAAATCATGGCGGTTTGTATAGCCATCTTCAACAATTGCGCGACACAAATGGTGAAAGTCCTAATAATCTCTTTAAAGCTCTAGGCTTTTCGTATCGCTACGTTGACGATGGCAACTCGTTGCCAACCGTAATCAGAGCCCTAAAAGAATGTAAAGCAGAGACAACACCAATAGTACTTCACATCCATACAACAAAGGGCTACGGTTACGACAAGGCTATTGCCAATCCTGAAAGCTTTCACAACCCCTCCGGATTTGATATTGACACTGGGGAAACAAAAAAACGCTATACCAACAGCTATGAATCTATCATTGCAAAACAACTCATTGATACACTAAAGCAAAATAAAGCTGCATGTATCGTTACAGCTGCCACGCCTGGCGGTTTCTGTTTAACCAAAGATATACGTGAAAAATTAGGTGCTCAATACATCGACGTAGGCATTGCAGAAGAACATGCTACAACATTACTTGCTGGCATTGCCCATAACGGTGGCACGCCGATTTTACCAATTTACAGTACATTTTTACAACGTGCCTATGATCAAATTATTAACGATCTATGTATTAACAATAGCAATGCACTAATCCTCGTGTATCGCGCATCCATTTATGGTAACAAGGACATGACACACCTTGGATTCAACGATATTACCATGCTCGGCAACATGCCAAATCTCATGTACCTGGCGCCTACAACAGTAGAGGAATTAGAATCTTCCATTCGTTATGGATTAGAACATCACAATCATCCTATCGCCATCCGTATTCCTGTAGGATTACCGGTTTACGAAACCAGTCACCCCAATACAACAGGATGCCCTGTAACATCGTGTAACATAACCCAATCAGGTAACACGATTGCCATCATAGGTGTTGGTAATTTCTACCATAAGGCTGTCGAACTTAGCCACGCAATACATGACACCATGCATATCTCACCGACGCTTGTAAAACCACTTTGTATTTCTAGTTTAGACACAGATACATTGAATGAATTAAGAAAGAACCACAATATCGTCATCACCTTAGAGGACGGTGAACTCGAAGGT
>CAUTOY010000060.1:0-8428 GCA_963539855.1 uncultured Veillonella sp. | reverse complement strand
AAATAAATAGAAAATTTTCGAAAAAGTCCTTGCTTAAACTATATCGAAAATGTATAATATAGTCATAAGCACAAGGTGCTAATATTCTAAGACATTAAGTATGTATATAACTATAATCAGGAGGTTAATTATGGCTGTACATGATTACATTAAATCTGGCGATTTCGCTACTGAAAAACACGTTCCTGTTATCGAAGCTGCTGATAAAGTAAAAGCTGGTGAAACATTCCACGTAAACTTGTCCGTAGGTAAAGATATTGCTCATCCAAATACTGTAGAACATCACATTGAATGGATTAAATTGTACTTTGTAGCTGAAGGAACTCAATTGCCTTACGAAGTTGGCGAATTATCCTTCAACGTACATGGTGACGGTGCAACAGCAAATGAAGGTCCTGTAGTAGCGGTTTCTGAAGGTACATTAGCAGTATCCTTGAAAAAATCTGGTAAATTGATTGCTGTATCTTACTGCAATATCCATGGTTTATGGGAATCTGAAAAAGCTATCGTAGTTGAATAATAGATTGTATTTGACTGTAAAAGACCAGCCTTAGGGCTGGTCTTTTTTGTATGGAGAGTATGACAAGTTACGAACATTAGCTATTGATTATAAATATAATATATGTCCGCTATAAAAAGAGTTTTGTTTTTATATGGTGGAAAAATACCTGTATATCCCTTTACAGTGCGGTTTGTTTTGTGGTAAAGTATATGCATGTTATTTTTTAGTACAATGATAGATGAGGGATAATAGTGGCATTAATCGTCAAAAAGTTTGGTGGCAGTTCTGTTGCAACACCTGAAAAAATATTTAATATCGTTGATCGTGTCCTTCATGAAAAGAAAGAGGACGATCGCATTGTAATAGTTGTATCTGCTATGGGGGATACAACAGATGACTTGGTAGCTTTGGCAAAACAAGTAACATCTAAACCATATGGTCGTGAAATGGACCGTTTATTATCTACTGGTGAGCAAATAACAATTGCATTGATGGCTATGGCGTTTAATGAACGCGGTCAAAAGGCTGTTTCTTTAACTGGTGATCAAGCAGGTATTACAAGTAGTGATAACTTTAATAAGGGTCGTATTTTAGGTGTGGATCCTAATCGTGTATTCGAAGCATTGGATGCAGGAAATATCGTTGTTGTTGCAGGTTTCCAAGGTATTACAGAATACGGTGACATGGTAACATTGGGCCGTGGTGGTTCCGATACAACGGCTGTTGCTTTAGCAGGTGCTATGAAAGCCGATGTATGTGAAATCTTTACAGATGTAGAAGGTGTATACTCTACTGACCCTCGCGTAGCAAAGGAAGCTTTCAAACTAGAAGAAGTTACGTATGGCGAAATGCTTGAAATGGCACGTTTAGGTGCAGGCGTAATGCAACCGCGTGCAGTTGAAATGGGTTTCCGTTATGGTGTACCAATTCATGTTCGTTCTACATTCAGTAATAATACAGGCACAATTATTCGGGAGGATTATACCGTGGAATCTAATAAACACGTAATTACAGGCGTAGCCGATGATACAAATACCGCAAAAGTAGCTCTTGTGGGCGTTGAAAATAAACCTGGTATTGCAGCGAAAGTATTCAAAGCATTAGCAGAAAAAAATGTTGATGTGGATATGATTGTTCAATCTATTCGTTCCGTAGGTGAACCTAAAACTGACCTTATCTTCACAGTTGCTCTTGATGATGTGGTATTGGCACGTGAAGTGTTGAAAGAATTACAACAAACTGTTGATATCGAAGCTGTTAATATTGATGAAAATATGGCAAAAGTATCCATTATTGGCGCTGGTATGTTGGGTCAACCTGGCGTAGCTGCTCAAATGTTTGATATCCTCAGTAAAGAAGGCATCAATATTGAAATCATCAGTACTTCGGAAATCAGTATTTCTTGCTTGGTTGCACAAAACCGCGTAAAAGATGCAGTTCGTGTTATTCATAATGGTCTTTTGTTAAACGAACGAGGCTAAAATACATGATGGATAGTCTACGTACATTTATGGACGAAATGCTCGATGATCAAGGGCGTAAGGAAGGTTTTATTAGCGATTTATTAGCGAATTTAAAAACGCAACCTATCCCTACATTAGAGCAAGCACAGACAGGCTATACAACAGTGAGCAATTTACATGGTATATTTTATAATTATGATGCGTCAGAGGTGACCATATCTTATAAGGTGGTACCAGATATGTATGCTCCCTATACATTGAGTTTTCGCCAATTTGAGGTTGTTCTCGAAGGTCTTTTGACAAGTCGACGCAATCAAAAGTGGCAAATCAAACAAGATAAATAATAAAATCAGGACACTCCTACATGGGTGTCCTGATTTATTTTGTTATTATATGCGACATTTATATCTCATGAATAAGAATAAGTTATAGATAATCCTTGTAATTTGATAATAATTCTTGAAAATTCGTGTAAATCTACGTAATGTGGTATAATAGATAGTCAATGATAGATTAAGATTTTACATATATATATATACATTATAAAAAAATTAGAAAGAAGGGTATCTATGGAACTGAATAAAATATATTCTGGTTTTCGCCTTGATCGCATAGAACGTATTGACGAAATCAATGGCACAGCCTATGAAATGAAACATGAAAAATCTGGTGCTCGTCTTATTTATATTGACTCACCAGACACTAATAAAGTATTTAATATTGCCTTTAGAACGACTCCTCAAGATAGCACAGGCGTCGCTCATATTATGGAGCACTCCGTACTTTGTGGCTCTCGTAAATTTCCATTAAAAGAGCCATTTGTAGAACTTGTAAAAGGTTCTTTGAATACATTCTTAAATGCTATGACCTATCCGGATAAAACGATGTATCCTGTGGCAAGTAAGAATGACAAAGATTTCCATAATTTGATGGATGTATACCTCGATGCTGTTTTCTATCCACGGGCAGCAAAGGATCCAGAAATTATGATGCAAGAAGGTTGGCATTATGAGCTTGATTCTGTTGATGATGAGTTAACATATAAGGGCGTTGTATTCAACGAAATGAAAGGGGTTTACTCCTCTCCAGATTCCGTACTAGAACGCGAATTGATGCATTCCTTGTTCCCTGATACAACATATGGTGTTGACTCCGGTGGTAATCCAGATAATATTACGGACTTGACCTACGAAAAATTCAAGAAATTCTACGATGTATATTATCACCCATCCAACAGCTATATTTTCCTATATGGTACAATGGATATCGAAGAACAATTGCGCTTTATCAACGATGAATATTTGAGCCATTTCGATGTTATTGAAATCGATACTGAGGTGACAGAGCAAGCTCCGTTTAAGGATGGTAAAGTGATTACATATCCTTATAGTGTTGGTTCTGATGAAAGTATGGATAATCGTACGTTGCATGCTTTTTCGTATGTATTGCCAGATGTAACACCAGAACAAAGCCTTGCTTTTGAGGTATTAACACATGCTTTGTTGACATCTCCTGCAGCACCTTTAAAACAAGCGTTGGTGAAAGCCGGCATTGGTTCTGATGTATCTGGTTACTACCTAGATAGCATCCGTCAACCAATTTGGGTTGTTCAAGCCAGCGGTTCTAACATGGATAAACAAGGCCAACTACAAGAGATTGTTGAATCCACATTACAACAATTATGTAAGGATGGTATCGATAAGGAACTATTAGAAGCTTCTCTTAATAGCATTGAGTTTACTCTTCGTGAAAGCGATTTTGGGGGCCGTCCAATCGGTTTAGCTTATGTTATCCGCATTATGGATAATTGGCTATACGGCAAGGATCCGATTGAGCTATTGCATTACGAAGAAGCATTAGCTAATATTCGTAAAGGCCTTAAAGGTTCTTACTTTGAGGATTTGATTCGTCATTCCCTATTGGATAATCATCATAAGTCTCTCGTATCCTTATATCCTGAACAAGGCTTGCAAGATAAAAAGGATGCAGAGGTTAAGGAACAATTAGCAGCTATCAAAGCTTCTATGTCACAAGATGAGTTAGAATCTATCGTAGAACAAACAAAACGCCTTAAACTTCGTCAAGAGACACCAGATAGTGAAGAAGCGTTAGCTACTATTCCACTTTTAGAATTATCTGATTTAAGTCCAGAAGTGGAAGATGTAGAACGTCGTGAAAGTATGATTGGGCAGACAAAAATTCATTTTGTGCCTACTTTCACAAAGGGCATCAACTATGTGGCCTACTATTTTAAACTAGATTGCCTCACTGAGGACGAATTATTCTATGCAGATATCTTAAGTGATATCATCGGCCGCGTAGATACATCCAAACGTTCTTATGAAGATTTGGCAAAATTAATCAATCTTAATCTTGGTGGTTTGAGTGCTGATATTACAGGCATTAGTAAAGCCGGCAAACGGGATGAGTTCGTACCTCTCATGGTTGTACGTAGTAAAGCATTGCATGCTAAATTACCTGAATTGTGCAATATCGTCAATGAAGTTATTCACGATGCCAAATACACTGATGTAACGCGTTTGACAGAGCTTGTACAAGAAGGCAAAGCAATTTGGGATAATGAGGCGTTCCGTAGAGGAAATACAATCGTTAGTCAACGGGTAATGGCTAAGGTATCAAAGGTTGGTAAATTCCGTGATGATGGTAATTTAGGTTATTATCAAAAAATTAGTGAATTAGCTACTAATCCAGCTGCGTTACCATTATTGCCAGAAAAATTAGCTGATGTGGCTCGCAAGATTTTCCGCTCTAATAATGTAGAAATCTTATTCGTTGGTGAAGAACAAGAACTAGCACCATTTACAGAGTTAATGAAGCCATTGCTCAATACATGGAATGCAGAGGTATTGCCAAATAATGTATTGACCATAGAACATACAACGAGCAATGAAGGCATTGTCACTGCTGGCAAGGTTCAATATGTGGCACAAGGTGGTAATTTTATTGATCATGGATATACCCATGTTGGTGCTATGAGCGTATTAGAAACGATCTTGCGTTATGAATACTTGTGGATTCGTATCCGTGTACAAGGTGGGGCTTATGGCGCCTTTGCTAACTTCTATGACGATGGCAATATGATTTTCTGTAGTTATCGAGATCCAAATCTTGTGGAAACACTTAATGTGTACAAAGAGTTACCTGAATACTTGCGCAAATTTACATTAACAGATCGAGAAATGCGTAAATATATTATCGGGACTATGAGTGGACTTGATTTACCGATGACACCTGCATTGCGTGGCCCTCGTGCCATGGGCTTATACTTTAGTGGTGCCAATATTGAAGATAAGGTAGCATTTAGAAAACAAGTTATCGCTTGTAAGCCAGAAGACATCGTAGCCCTTGCAGATGTGGTAGAACCTGTGTTAAAGGATAATCATATTTGTTCCATGGGGAACGAACAAAAAATCAAAGACAGCGGTGTCTTTGATAGCATTGTATCCCTTGGATAATGCATAGTTTGTAAACTGAGTACATCCTCACCATGTGTTAATATAATAATGTATTAATATAATAGTGTATTATTAGAGTGCTATATAAGGAGATACTATTTATGAAAGGACGATTCGCACCTAGCCCAACGGGGTATATCCACCTAGGGAATGTATGGATCGCCCTTTTGTCGTATATATCGACCCGTAACCAGCATGGTACCTATGTGGTACGCATAGAAGATATCGATTTGCAGCGCTCTAAGCATTCTTTTGGAGAAGCCCTGTTAGATGATTTAGAATGGCTTGGCTTTGAATGGGATGAGGGCCCGCGTGTGGGTGGACCGGAATCCTCGTATTGGCAAAGTGAACGGTTGCCAATGTATGATGAGGTCTTACAACGATTAGAGGCTGCAGGTCTAATTTATCCTTGTTTTTGTAATCGTACTCGCTTACAATCAATTGCTTCTGCTCCTCATCGTGGAGAAGTAGTTCATCATTATGATGGACATTGCCGCAGTTTAGATAGCACTACGGTGAGGTTGAAGAGATTAGAAAAGAATCCATCAATGCGTATTAAGGTGACTGATTCTACTATGGATTTCAACGATATATACCAAGGGTCACAGCATTTTGTATTATGCCAAGGTATTGATGACTTTGTATTGCGTCGTGGAGATGGCATGTATGCCTATAATTTGGCGGTCGTACTTGATGATATAGCAATGGGGATTACTGAAATCATTCGGGGGCACGATTTACTGGAAACTACAGCTCAACAAATGCATTTATATCGCATATTGAATGCGGATGTGCCTTGCTATGGTCATGCGCCGCTACTCATGGATAACGATGGACATAGGCTTTCAAAACGGCAAAAGAGTATAACAGTAAAAGAATTGAGAGAACTGGGATGGTCAGCACAACGTATTTTAGGTGAATTAGCCGTATTAGCAGGATTTATTCCTAAATGTGATGCACCAAGCATCTCCTTAGAATCATTATTAACGTATACAGCGCGAACAGAAGAGTTACGTTGTGAACATATTGTTTTAAAATAATCGATATAATATATTGACAGTTTTCGATATTGATATATAATAGTATATAAGAGGTGGTAAGAATGACTATTAAAGATGCGTTAGCTGAAAAAGTTTGGGCTGTAATAGGTGCCACTCATAAAACCGATAAGTTTGGATATAAGATTTATAAGTGCTTAAAAGAGCATGGGTATGAAGTCTATCCGGTTAATCCAAATGTAACGAGTATCGATGGCGATACTTGTTATCCGAGTCTATCTGCGTTGCCAGTTGTTCCTGGTGTTGTTGA
This sequence comes from uncultured Veillonella sp., assembly GCA_963539855.1. GTDB lineage: Bacteria > Bacillota > Negativicutes > Veillonellales > Veillonellaceae > Veillonella. Next base: position 1,679 of record CAUTOY010000060.1, on the reverse strand, counting down.
TTTTGTAGTGCCAGAAACAGCTGGGCTTGCAGCAATTGATGAATGTAAGCAATTGGGAATTAAGACAATCTGGTTACAACCAGGTGCGGATAAACCAGCAGTCTTAGCTAAGGCTAAAGAGGTAGGTTTGGATTACATTCAAGATTGTGTATTAGTTCAATTGCCTTAGGAGGAAATAATGAGCGAATTAAAAGAGTTAAAAACAGCAGAATACCAAGATCTTCTTAATCAAGGTGGCGTAACAGTTATTGATTTCTGGGCACCATGGTGCGGTTATTGTGTACGTATGATGCCGGTTATCGAAGAAATCGCTGGTGAATTAGCAGGTAAAGCAAACTTTGTGAAAGTAAATGCTGATGAAGAACCAAGTTTGGCTCGTGATTTACAAGTAGAAGTATTGCCTACATTTGTAATTTTGAAAGATGGCGAAGTAGTAGATCGTAAAATTGGTTTCTTGCCAAAAGGTGAATTACAAGGTGCTATTGAATCTAAATTCTAATTAGATTAATATACGATAAAATATATAAGGCCTATTAATGTATACATATACATTAATAGGCCTTTTTTATCTTTATAAATAAAAATACAAGCAAAAAAATAAATTAGATATAAAATGATAGAGAATGTTTCAATATCGAAAAAAACTAATAAATAAGGCTTTTTCAAGATTGTTACCATATAAAATGATGAGTAAAATATGAAGCATAAGTTTAACTTATTAAAAAAACGCTTTAAATTTAAAATATCTTGTGCTAGTATTTAATTAGATATTGTGAATATTTAGTGAAGCATATTCCGGTATTTTTCATTTATTTCATCTGTGCGGGGTGAGAGCCGCATAAGTTGGGAGGGAACTTAATATGAATAAGGTATTCAAAGTAGTATGGAGTGCGACAAAGAATGCATATGTAGTAACATCTGAGTTAGCTAAGTCGCATCAAAAAACAGCAACTACAATTGTAGCTGCAATTTTGTTAAGTGCCAGTTTGGGTGGAGGCATTGCTTCTGCATCCACACCTGCAGATTGGTATAGAACTGATCTTATTGGTAGTCAAAAATGGTTAACACCTGGCCAAGGTAGTCAAGCAGTTGAACAACAACCAATTGATTTACATCAACAAGATCAACAAGACCAACAAAATCAACAAAATCAACAACAATGGTCTCAACAACAAAATCAACAATGGCAACAACAAGACCAACAACAATGGCAACAGCAACAACAATGGGGCCAACAATCCCAAAAACAAGGATCTGGTAAAGTTATTGTTGATTTGACTAATATTAAGAATCAAGTTAATCAAAACACTTATAATATCGGTGTATTGAATAATAATGTTAACTGCCTAAACAGTAAATTCTATTGTTTAGCTGATAAAGTATCTAAAAATACATTAGCTATTAATAATCTTAATATAAAAGTTGATACACTTAATAACAGTGTGAAAAACATTGAAAATAAGGTTACAAATAATGTAACTAAAAATGTTATCAACAAGGTTACTAACAATGTTATTAATCAAGTAAACAATGATATAAATGCAAAGATTGATGTTAAAATTGAAGAAAATAATAAGAATATTATCAATCAAGTAAATAAAAACATTGATCAAACGATTAATAATAAGATTGAAAATAACAATACAACAATCATTAATAAAGTAAATCAAAATATTGAT
>CAUTOY010000059.1:0-8491 GCA_963539855.1 uncultured Veillonella sp. | reverse complement strand
AATTAGCTAGAAAATTATCACCTACGGGTATTATTGGTATAAATGCGATGGTAGCCGCAACACAATTTGCGGGGCTTGTAAAAACTGCCATCGAAGAGGGCATTGATCTTGTAGTGGCAGGTGCCGGTTTTTCAAGAGATATGTTCGCAATGGGTAAGGAGTCTGGTACTCCAATTGTACCTATTGTTTCTTCTGCAAAATTAGCGCGCATTTCTGAAGGTTTAGGTGCCGCTGCAGTTATCGTAGAAGGTAGCGAAGCTGGTGGTCACTTGGGAACGGATCGTTCTGCTCGTGAAATCGTACCAGAAGTTGTAGCAGCCGTTAAAAATATTCCAGTTATTGCAGCTGGTGGTGTTTTAGATGGTAAGGATATCGTAGATATGTTTAAATTGGGTGCCAATGGCGTTCAAATGGGCAGTCGTTTTGCTGCTTCAGATGAGTGTAATGCGTCTGATGAATTGAAAAAAATGTATGTGCGTGCTACAAATCCTGAGGATATTGTATTGATTCAAAGTCCAGTAGGATTACCAGGTCAAGCTATTAAAAATAAATTTGCTGAATCTGTTCTTGATGGCACTGTAGCGCCACCAACAGTATGTGACAATTGTTTAAAACATTGTTCCCATAAATTCTGCATTATCCGTGCTTTATCTAGAGCGCAACAAGGTGATGTGGAAACGGGGTTAGTATTCTCTGGCAATAATATGAGAAAAGTTGATAAGATTATGCCAGTAAAAGATATTTTTGCACAGTTAAAACAACAAGTAGCAGAAATCGATTAATTAAAGGGGCTATATAGCTATAAGAGGTGGAATAATTGGAAAAACGTGTAGTAATTACTGGATTAGGAGCGATTACTCCGGTAGGTATCGGTAAAGAGAATTTCTACAATGCGTTGTTAGAGGGTAAATCTGGTATTGGACCAATTACACGCTTTGACGCATCTGACTATGCAACACGCATTGCAGGCGAAGTAAAAGATTTTGATATTACTCAATATGGCGTAGATAAAAAAGAAGCTCGCCGTATGGACCGTTCCGTTGAATTTGCAATTGGTGCAGCTGTTTTGGCAGCTGATGATGCAAAATTGGCACTTGATGAAGAAGATTTGGACCGTTGTGGTACAGTAGTTGGTACAGGTATTGGCGGTATTGACTCTATCCATGATGTGTATACAACATTGTTCGAAAAAGGTCCTGGTCGTGTAAGCCCATTTGCAGTTCCTATGATGATTGCAAATATGTCCTCTGCACGTGTATCCATTCGCCTAGGCTTGAAAGGCCCTGTTATTACAGACGTAACAGCTTGTACTTCCGGTACTAATGCAATTGGTGATGCATTCCGCATTATTCAACGTGGTGATGCAGACATCATGTTCGCAGGTGGTACTGAAGCTGCTGTTTCTCCTGCTGCTGTAGCTGGCTTCGCAGCTATGAAAGCTATGTCTACACGCAATGATGAACCTACAAAAGCATCTCGTCCATTTGATAAGGACCGCGATGGTTTTGTAATGGGGGAAGGCGCAGGTATCGTTGTACTTGAAGAATTGGAACATGCTAAAGCTCGTGGTGCTCATATCTACGCAGAAGTAGTAGGCTATGGCTCTAATGGCGATGCTTATCATATTACAGCTCCAGCTCCTGGTGGTGTACAAGCTCGTAAATGTATGGAACTAGCAATTAAAGATGCAGGTATTGATCCTAACGAAATTAACTATATCAATGCTCATGGTACATCTACAGGCTTGAATGATAAAAACGAAACATTGGCTATTAAAGAATTGTTTGGCGATCATGCAAAAGATATCGCTGTTAACTCTACAAAATCTATGACAGGTCACTTGTTGGGCGCTGCTGGTGCGATTGAAACCATTGTAATGGCAATGGCAATCGAAACAGGTAAGGTTCATCCAACAATTAACTGTGATAATCCAGATGAAGGTTTAGACCTTGATTATGTACGTGAAGGTGCTCGTGATTTACATGTTACAGCAGCTCTTTCCAACTCCTTTGGTTTTGGTGGTCATAACGGTACACTTTGTATTCGCCGTTATGAAGACTAATGGGGCGTCGCGTATCGCATAAGAATACTATAATGACGCAAGCTCGTGAAGAATCTCTTCATGAGCTTGTTAGTCGTTTACATATACCGAATATTGATATCTCGATTTTAGATTGTGCTTTTACTCATACATCTTATGCGAATGAACATAAATCTAAGCATATTCATCATAACCAACGCTTAGAGTTTCTCGGTGATGCTGTATTGGATTTAATTATTGGTGAATATTTATTTAAAACATATCCAGATATGTCTGAAGGTAATTTGACCAAGATTAAGGCGGCCACAGTTTGCGAAGATTCATTAGCCACCGTCAGTCGTACATTGCATTTAGGTGATTATTTACGACTCGGCCATGGGGAAAAATCTTCAGGAGGTAGTGATCGAAAATCCATATTAGCAGATACCTTTGAATCTCTAATTGGTGCGTTATATATAACGACTGACTATAAAACAGTAAGAGACTTTGTTCTTCATCAGTTGGCTCCTAATCTTAAGCAAGCATTAGAAGGTAAGCGTGGTAAAGATTATAAGACATTGTTACAAGAATTTGTGCAACGTGATGGTGATAAACATATAGTTTATAGTCTTATCAGCGAATCTGGTCCTGATCATGCAAAGACCTTTATGATGGAGGTATCCATCGATGGGGTTACGTATGAGGCAGGTACTGGTAAAAGTAAAAAAATAGCAGAACAACATGCAGCACAATTGACACTAGAACGGTTAATGGCTGCTATATAAAAAGCGCCGCAAGGCGCTTTTTATATAGCAACTATTAATATGAAGACATTAAGAGCAAAACATATGTAATTTGAATCGTAATTAGTACTAGGGAGGGGATATATTGATGAAATATGGTATGATTCCATTTTTTATCCCTCATGTGGGCTGTCCTCACGTGTGTACATTTTGTAATCAGTCTCGTATTACAGAAACATCCGGCATAGGATATTTGACCCCAGCATATATTACATCGACCATTAGAGACTATGTAGGAGCATCTAGAGAGGATAAATATTGGGAGGTTTGTTTTTATGGAGGCTCCTTTTCCGCTATTGATCCAGAATTACAAAAACAATTATTAGCACCTGCTTATGAAGTGCTACAAGAGGGTATTATAGATGGTATTCGGTGTTCTACAAGGCCTGATGCTGTAAGCGATGGACAATTAGAATTACTACGTTCATTTGGGATGAAGACCATAGAACTTGGTGTTCAGTCTATGAACGATACCGTACTATCCTTAGCTAAACGCGGTCATACCTCTGATGATGTAAAAGTGGCTGTTACACAATTACGAAAGTTTGGATTTACCGTAGGACTACAACTATTGCCGGGGCTTTTAGGCGATTCATGGGGCACGATAATACAAACAGCTGTTGAAATTACTGCATTGCAGCCTGATTTTGTACGAATTTATCCCGTTCTTGTTATAGATCATACAGAATTGGCGGAACAATATAAAATGGGTACATATAAGCCCTTGTCATTGGAATTGGCATTACAGTATTGCGCTTTTTTAAAGAGCTGGTTTGAATCGCATCATATTACTGTTATTCGGACTGGATTGCAAAGCACTGAAGAACTCGATACAGGTTCTAGTCTATTGGCAGGTCCTTATGAGCCTGCCATGGGAGAACTAGTGACTAATGAACAGTGGAAGCAGCGCATAGAATATTGTGTAGATGAGCATATGGAGTATTTCAATAATCCTATAAACGCTATTATTATCTCTTACCCTCGGAATCTTACATCTAAGGTAAGGGGCTTAAAAAAACGGAATGTTACATATTTTGAACGAGCATATGAACATATAACTTTCACATGGCGAGAAAATAATGATATTGATACAGTACAATGCAGTATAGATGGCATGGTATATGTGGTATAATTAAAGATATGGTTTAATGGGGTTATACTAAGAAAGGAGGCAGTCATGCAATTACTGCGGCTAGAATTAAAAGGGTTTAAATCCTTTGCTGATAAAACAGTTGTAAAATTCTCCCCAGGGATGACTGCCGTTATTGGTCCTAACGGGAGTGGTAAAAGTAATATTACGGATGCTATGAAATGGGTTTTAGGGGAATCCAATGTGCGTAATTTACGAGGCCAACGTGCAGAGGATATTATTTTCTCTGGCACAGAAAAACGAAAACCGATGAGTGCCGCCGAGGTTACCCTTGTATTTGATAATGCAGATGGTCAACTCGATGTAGACATGCAAGAGGTAGCTATTACACGTCGTATCTATCGGACTGGTGAAAGTGAATTCCTTATTAATAAACGAACATGCCGTCTAAAGGATATTCACTTGTTATTAGCTGATACAGGCCTTGGCAAAGATTCGATGGCTATCATTGGGCAAAATCGTATCGATGCTATTCTTAATAGTAAACCAGAAGAACGTCGCCTTATATTTGAAGACGTTGCAGGTATTTCTCGTTTTAAAATTAATAAAGAAGATGCATTGCGTCGTATTGCGAGCACAGACCGGAATATGGAACGCGTTCGCGATATTATGGCGACAATTGAGGAACAATTAGAACCTCTTGCAGAAAAAGCAGAAACGACGAAAAAATATATGGCATTAAGCCGTAGTAAACGCGAATATGATGGTATTATCGGCTTTCACAATTATAAGACCGCTGATAGATTATTAACACGTGCAGAAAATGATAATATTGCATTGAAGGATGAGGAAATTGAACTACAAACTCAATTATCTACCCTCGATGCACGACGTCATACATTACAAGCTGAAAATGCAAAGGATCAAGAACAATTAAAATCTTGGGAAGCACAGTTTAGCGAAAAACAACGAGAAGAAGAACGCATCAATGGCACTGTAACACTACTAGAAGAACAGTTGCGTACAACTAAGCGCGAAGTAGAAGATACTTTGTTGCGTATTAGCGAAGCAGAAGCGTCTAAAAAGGGTGAAGAGCAGCAATTGCTCATTTTGGATCGCCTTATTGAGGATGAAACGGCTCAATTAGAATCTGAACGTACTCAATTCGTAGTGTTAGAGGATAATTATAATAAGGCCATTGCTCAATTAGATGCGGAACAATCATCATGGAAGTCGTTAGAAAGCGACAGGAAAGTCTATCAACAGCACCAATTAGATTTAGTTGCTAGTATTGAAACTGCGAAGGCTACATTGCGAAATTTAGAATCTCGTAAATCTGAGTCCGCCGTTCAAGTAGAAACATTAGAAACAGAAATTAAAGAGGTTCAATCCAATTTAGCGGCAGCAAAATCTGAACATGAATCCTTAGAGACTCAATTTAATGAGTTATCTAATAAAAGGAAGTCTTTAGTTGATGAAGAACGGTCTGCATCAGAACGGTTGCGAGAAGCTCGAAAAGCATTAAATCGCATGAGTAACGATGTGCAAAAAGCACAGGGCAGATTAGAATTATTAGCACAATGGGCAGAACAACATGAAGGTTACTTAGAAGGAACTAAGAACATCCTTAACGGTAAGGGCCTTTGGCGTGAAGCGATTAAAGGGGCGGTAGGTGATCTATTTACCGTAGATAATCGTTTTACTGTTGCTATCGAAATCGCATTAGGTGGTAGTGTTAACCATGTTGTGACAACGACAGCCAAAGCCGCATCAGAAGGCGTTCAATTCCTTAAATCAATTCAAGGAGGACGTGTTACCTTCTTACCTATGGATTCTGTAAAAGGTCGTCCTTATGATACGCCTGCATTGTCGGAAGATGGTGTCATTGGGACGGCTGTCGATTGCATTGAATTTGATGTTGCCTATAATCATATTTTTCAATATTTGTTAGGCCGTACATTAATTGTAGAAACAATGGAACGGGCTATTGCGTTACAAAAGAAATATAATCAGCAGCTACGCATTGTTACATTGACGGGTGAACAATTCCAACCAGGAGGTTCTTTAACTGGTGGTGCAACGAAGAAAAAACGGAGTTCCTTGTTAAGTCGTCGTGAAGAGGCGGCTCGTTTAGAGGCTGAATTAGCTTCTGTGGAAGAGCGTACAACCAAGCTTGAACAACAAATTAAGGATGAAGAAAATCGTATTGAACGGGCACAACAAGAGCGAAGTGTGTTGGATGAACACTATCAACATACCAATCTTTTGTTTTCAGCCAGTCAAACGAAGATTCAGAACATTGAAAACCAATTAGAACGTAAAAAGCGTGTGCTTCATGATGAACAGGAACGTATCGTTCAAATTGATGTAGACATGGGGCAAACAAAACATGTGCTTTCACAATCTGAATCCGAATTGGCAGCGTTACATAATTCACCTGAACAACAAGGTGATCAATCGGCGATTATGGAACGATTAAATGCATTGCAAAAGGCGCAGCAAGAGGCATATGAAGCATTTACTGCATCTAGATTGCTTTGTGAACGTTTAGAAAGCACCATAGAAGAACGTAAGGTACAACAAGAGCAACGAAAGCAAAGTTTGGAAACTATAGCATCTCGCTTGAATCCTCTCATGGAGTTATTACATTCTAGTGAAGAGCGTTTGAATAGTGTGATTCCTGAACAAATTCGAGTTGCCAACGAGTCGCTTGCAGTGATTCGTGGAGAGGTGGAAAAACTTCGCGCTTTACGCGATGAAGCGTATCAATCGACTGCTGGTGCACGCGAAGAGATTGAATTAATTTTAGCTGAACAAGATCGACTCAACCAACGGTATAAGGTGGTTCAAAATCGTCTAGTTGAAGCAGAAGGTAAATTGACGCGTTATCGCATGGATTGTGATCGTGCTGTAGAGGATTTGAATGAATTAGGCTATTCATTAGAAGATGCACAGCATATAAATATTGCCGGTTCTGTGAATGATTGGAAAATGGAACAAGCTCGTTTGATGGCTGAAATCGCAGAACTTGGATCTGTAAATCCTAATGCTGTAGAAGAGTACGAGGAGACGAAAACTCGGTATGATTTCTTATCGAATCAATTAACAGATCTCGATACGGCAAAAGAGCAACTACAGGCGGTTATCGCCGAAATGGATAAGGCCATGAGCACACAACTCTACGATGTATTGGATGTGGTAGGTAAGCAGTTCCAACACGTATTCAGTCAATTATTTGGTGGTGGTACGGCTCAAATCGTACTTACCGACCCAGAAAATATCTTGACTGGTGGTATTGATTTCTACATCCAACCACCAGGGAAAAAGCGTCAACAACTGACATTGCTGTCTGGTGGTGAACGGGCTCTTACAGTTATTGCTTTATTGTTCTCGTTCCTCGACTATCGTCCAGCTCCATTCTGTGTGCTTGACGAAGTTGATGCTGCTTTGGACGAAGCAAATGTAGAGCGATTTAGTTCTTATTTGAATCGGGTAAATAAGGAAACACAGTTTATCGTCGTATCACATCGTAAGAAAACGATGGAAGCTGCCGAAGTATTACAAGGAGTGACCATGGTGGAACGCGGTGTATCTCGATTGTTAACGGTTTCATTTGAAGATGTGAAGGAGGATCTGGCATAATGGCATTTGGATTCTTTAATAAAATTAAAGAGGGCTTAGAAAAAACTCGTAAGTCCTTTGTAAAAAATGTAGAAACAGTAATCATTGGTTATGCAGAAATTGATGATGATTTTCTTGATGATTTAGAAGCAGTTATGCTTACTAGCGATCTTGGTCCTAAGACTACAGAGTATTTGATGAAGGAAATCCGTCGTGGTGTAACGGAAGGTATTATCAATAATACCGGTGATGTAATGCCGTTTATGGAAGACCGCATCACAGAAATGCTTGTTGACCAAGAGGATGAAATTACATTACATCATCCAGAAGTTATTCTTGTAGTAGGCGTTAACGGCGTTGGTAAAACTACGACTATCGCTAAGTTGGCTAACTATTATACTAAAGAAGGTAAAAAGGTTATCATCGCTGCTGGTGATACATTCCGTGCTGCTGCGGCTGACCAATTATCTATTTGGGCTGATCGCGTAGGTGTGCCTATTGTAAAACATAAAGAAGGAGCTGATCCTGCAGCCGTTGTATACGATGCAATGGAAGCGGCGAAAGCTCGTAATGCAGACATGGTAATTGTCGATACGGCTGGTCGTCTTCATACAAAAGTAAATCTTATGGAAGAACTTAAAAAGATGGGCCGCGTAGCGAACAATCATGTAGAGGGTGCTCCACATCAAACATTGCTCGTTCTCGATGGCACTACAGGTCAAAATGCGGTAAGCCAAGCCAAATTATTTGGTCAAGCCGTACCTGTTAATGGTATTGTAGTTACTAAATTAGATGGTACTGCAAAGGGTGGCGTAGTTATCTCTATTAAAGAGGAATTAGGTGTACCAGTACGCTGGATTGGTGTTGGTGAAGGTATGGATGATTTACGTCCATTTAATGCAAAAGAATTTGCCAATGCACTATTTAATAAAGGAATGATTCAAGGTGACAAATAAA
>CAUTOY010000058.1:0-8720 GCA_963539855.1 uncultured Veillonella sp. | reverse complement strand
AAGGGACTGCAACTAGAATGCGGTAAAACCGCATTCTGTTACAGCCCCTTTTGTTGTTAACTTATATAAGGCAGCTGGTTGACTATAGTGTGTTCGTTGATTATAATTTAATAGTAATGGTATAAAACTGTTATTATACTGATTAAATTATAAGGAGTCATATGCGAGATTTACTAGCTCTTTTGACGGATGAAGAAACATTAAATCTACCTACTAATTGTGTTATTACAAAGGCTTATTTTGATACGCAAGGTACAGATGAAACTGTGTTTCATGATGTAGAGTATAAAGGCAGTCATATATCTGTTTGTATGTCTAATACAAGTGGTACATTATGGGTTGATTTATTACAATTAACGAAACCTTTACAACTTCGTGAGATTCCTAAAGTTGATGCTCGAGTTAAGAACATTACATTTACAAAGGATGAGATTATACAATTTGTAGAGGCTGTAAATGATCGTAATCGTATTCATCGTGAAGTTCCTTATATCGTGCCAGGGTTACTTATACTTGAGTATCTTTGGACTTATATGCTAAACAGTAATGCAAAGGCAGGTATGTCTATTCGTTTTTTAACACCTATGCTTGCTAATGATTGTGTTTTTATTGAAAGTCAACGTGAAGGTAATGTCTTAGTTGGCAAGTTAGATGATATGATTCTTTTTAAGGCTCGTCTTCATGATGAGCATAGAACGAATTAAGATTTTATGTGAATGAGGTATATTATGGAAGCAAGACGTTTAACAAAAATGGCTTTATTAACAGCGCTATTGTGTGTATCAGCATGGATTTCATTCCCATTACCATTTAGCCCTGCTATGGTAACAGCATTAACATTAGTAGCTACATTGACAGGTTTATTACTATCACCTAAGGATACATTAATTGTATTTATCGTGTATGTACTGCTTGGAACCGTAGGATTACCAGTCTTTGTAGGCGGTACATCTGGATTGGGTAAGTTGCTCGGACCTACTGGCGGTTTTATTTTCTCTTGGCCAATAGCGTATACATTGTTGAGTATCTGCAAAGGTAAATCTAGAAGTTTCTTATCCTATAGCTGGCGTTCTATAGCCATCACAATCCCTGTAGTATATATTTTTGGTGTAGCTGGATTTATGATTGTTACAGGTACTCCATTCTGGGCATCTCTACCTATTGTGATGCTTCCATATATTCCTGGTGACATTGTTAAATGTTTAGTTGCCTCTTGGTTGGCTACAAAAATAAAAATATAATTATATTATGTGTAGGAGGTGTTGATAATACACCTCCTTATTTATATGGAGTACTACTATGTCTGTTTTTATTTATAATGGATTACGCACACCGATTGGTGTTGTTAACGGACAATATAAATCAATACGTCCTGAATTACTTGGCGCCAAGGTGTTGAATCAGCTATATGACTCAATAGATGCATCTTCTATAGATGCCATTTTTTGTGGCAATGCAGTTGGTACTGGTGGGAATATTGCAAGATTGATGGGGCTTTATAGTAAATTACCGAATACGATACCTGCGGTTACGATAGATATGCAATGTGCATCAGGTATGATGAGCATTGAGCTGGCCTATGCTCATATAGCATCTGGAATGATGAATACAGTCATTGCTGGTGGTATTGAAAGCTCGTCCTTACAACCCTTAAGAAGATATGCTGAGCATGATGATCGCAGTGGTGATTATATGGTAGCACAATTTTCTCCCAAGGAATTATCTTCCTTAGCAATGTTAGAAGGTGCTGAACGTACCATGTTGAAACATAATATAAAAGGAGATGAATTAAACCCCTATATTGTTAGGAGCCATCGATGTGCACAATATGCGAGAGACAATGGTATACTTTCACCATATATACAGGACATTGAAATAGATGGAAAGTTTTGTATTGATGAATCGATACGCCCATCTATGAATGAAAAATTGTTAAATCGTATGAAGCCTTTATTGGGTCCTAACTCTATAACGACAGCTGGCAATGCTTGTCTTACTCATGATGGTGCAGCCTTTGTTACATTGAGTAGTCAGGAGGGTCCATTTAGGATTGTGCATGCCATGCCTTGGGCAGGAGATCCTCTATATAGTCCAGAAGGTGCTTTGTTAAGTACAAAAAAAATATTAGATGCGACTGGTATTTCACCAACCGCAATTGATGTATTTGAATGGAATGAAGCATTCGCTGTCATCTCTGCCTTGTTTGGACGAGAATATCCGGAGCTTATTGACCGATATAATATACTTGGTGGTGCACTAGCTTATGGGCATCCCTATGGTTGTTCTGGTGCTATGCTTTTGATACATTGTATGGCAGCTTTACAGTACTGTAAAGGTCATTATGGATTATGTGCTATTGCTGGAGCTGGTGGTACAGGAACGGCTATGATTATTGAACGTATATAGATAAGGATCGTACGATGAATATGATATTACAGGCCATATTTAATCATGGTCATAAGCAGAAATTGGATACTGCAATTATTGTAGATGAGATTGAACATACCTATAAGGACTTATATGACGATATTATTGATAGAGTACAGGGAATAGATAATGACAACTGTACTACACAAATTATAAATGGTAAACGTCATATTATCTTTATAGATACAGAGTCTGTATATGAACAACTTATATTGTGGTTAGCTGCTTTATATTGTGGATATATTCCCATTGTTTTTCATCCACATATGGATAATACATATCACAGTCGCTTAGTGGATTTACTTAGTTACATAGATATTCCGATAGAAGCGCAGTTTGGCGTTCTTACATCTGGAACAACAGGCATGCCCAAACCTTTGTGGCGAACTGAAAAATCCTGGGCTGATTATTTTGATATACAAAATGATATCTTTCATATTAATCATGCTACGCGTATATTTGTACATGGCAGTTTTAGCTTTACAGGCAATACGAATATGATGTTAGCTGTTTTATGGGCTGGTGGTCAAATCGTAACGAGTGATAAAATGCAACCGAAAAGATGGCAATCACTGATTCATTCCAATCAATGCACTCATATTTATATGTTGCCTACTAAACTGCGTTTACTATTACGATGGAATAGTAGTACCTGTTCTTGTGTACAATATATTATTGCAGGCTCACAAGTTGTAGATACGGAATTGTTACACTCTCTACATATGCTATATCCAACGATGGAATTCATTCTGTACTATGGTGCGTCAGAGCTAAACTATATTAGCTATTGTACTGGTGATGAATGGCATACGTATCCTGGTACCGTAGGTCGTCCGTTTCCAGGAGTCACTGTTGAGATAAAAGATGATTATATTTATGTATCCACACGGTTTGGTATATGTGGACTCGATGGAATGATAACTGTTGGTGACAAGGGTCATTGGTGTGAAGATTACATTATATTTGATGGCCGCAATGGGGATATTATAAACCGAGGTGGTTATAAGATTGCTGTATTAGCCTTAGAATCTCAGCTGCAAGTCTTACCAACTATAGAGGATGTTGCAGTCATAGGTGTGCCTGATCTACTACGAGGAGAAGAGGTAGCCGCTTTTATCGTGCCTGCAGAGGGTGTTACAGCATCTGAGGTAGAATCCGATGTGCGTAGAGCTATTCCTCATGAGGAGCAACCTAAATATTTACGATATATTGAGGCCATACCATTAACAGATTGTTCAAAAATAGATAAAGAATTGCTAAAAGAATGGTATAATAAAGAGTAATATTTTTATCCTTTAGGAGTTATCATGCAAATTAATAAAGCAGCCTTAGAGATTTTTGATTTTACATCATCTTTAGCGGTCTATTCTGAACATGAATTAAAAATAGGTGAGCAAGACATACATGACTATATTGCAGGGCATGTAACGAAAGCTTTTAAAGATCCTGGTGCGAGAACAGGAACATTACATGCACATAGCCCTATGGGAAAGCGAATCGGTGAATATAAATCTGGTGACATATCCTTTATTACGTTAGCAAAAGAGTTAGGGGAGAAAACCTTTGACTATATGAAACAAGCCACAGTAGGCATTGTTATTGATACTATCGTGTGCGATGTTGTGACAGACACATCCTATATCTGTATGTTATTATGTCAGGCTCATGACGCCTTTACGCATCAACTATTTAGTGAAGATGATGGATCATTATCGACAGAACTTGTACCTCATAAGGCGGTATTGCCGATGCCGACACAAAAGTTGCGAGCTTTTGTTGCCATAAATACATTGGATTTATCTGTACGTATCTTTGAACCAAAGGGCGAATATGACGGTGAAGTGTGTTATATCATAGCAGATAAGGTGTTACAACTCGGTACAGATCAATCCTCTAGAGATACTGTTAAAAAGGTAAAAACCATTATAGATAAGGTGGCTCAAGCGCACGAATCCGATGGTGTAGCAGAGCTGGCGATGGTAAAGTCTATGATTGCTAAAAATGCAGAAGTATCTGATACGGTTAACCCTGTTCGTATTGTAGAAGAGGTATTTAAGTCTAACCCTATTCAACAAGAAGCTGCAAAAAAGGAGTTAGCTGAACAGGATATGATGCGACCGTTACCTGTGAATCGTGAATTTGCTACGAAGGTAGGCGAACATCATAAGATTAAAACCGATACAGGCATAGAAATTTCGTTCCCTGTAGAATATATGCAAAATCGAGAGTTTATCGAAATTAAAACCAATGATGATGGTACTTTACGCATTGAATTAAAGAATATAAATAAAATTGTTAATAAATAGGAGGCTCTTATATGAGTAAGGAAAAGCATAAAAAAACAAATGCATTACGCATATTAGATACTCATCATATAGCATATACGATTAGTGAATATGAATGGTCTGAAGAACGAGGCCAGGGGGTTCATGTAGCTGATGAACTAGGTCTTGATGAAAAAGAAGTATTTAAGACTTTAGTTGGCAAGGGTGATAAAACTGGATATGTTGTATTCTGTATTCCTGTGGCGGAAGAATTAGATATGAAGCAAGCCGCTCGGGTCAGTGGCAATAAATCTGTAGAATTGATTCACGTAAAAGATTTGTTAGGTATAACAGGTTATTTGCGTGGTGGCTGTTCCCCAGTAGGAATGAAAAAGCAATTTCATACATACTTTGATGAAACGATGCAATCTCAAGAGGCTGTATATGTTAGTGCTGGTTTACGAGGAATGCAGATGCGTGTGAATCCACAAGATTTACAATCTGTAGTGAATGCTGAATTTGTACCGCTTACCATGAAGCATTAGGAGGTTGTATGGCGAAGAAATTTTATGCTGTAAAAGCAGGCCGTACGCCAGGTATTTATGAGACATGGAGCGATTGTGAAAAACAGGTTAAAGGCTTTGGTGGTGCCATTTATAAATCGTTTCCTACGAAGGTAGAAGCTCAGGCTTTTATAGGCGATGAAGGTATGAGCATCGGAGACTATTTTGCTTCTTCAAAGACATCAAAACCAATTGGTGTAAAAAATTCTATAGCTCCTGATTTCTCAGAGCCCAATCATTTAATTGCATATATCGATGGTAGTTATGATAAATATAATCAATCGGTAGGTTCCGGTGGTATAATGTTTCTAAATGGTAATACAGAAACATTTTCGTTCGGCACAAAAGATGCGAAATATACAGAGTTTTGGAATGTGTCTGGTGAGTTATTAGCGGCCAAGCATGTTATGGAATATGCTTTAACTCATGGGATTCCTAAGTGCTCCTTATATTATGATTATATGGGAATAGAAATGTGGGCTACGAAGAAGTGGAAACGAAATAATGTATTAACCAATGAATATGCAGCATTTTGTGAAGGTATATTTCCACATGTGAAAGTGTACTTTTACAAGGTACATGCTCATACTGGAGATACATATAATGAAATGGCTGACCAACTTGCAAAGGCAGGGGCAGCGAAAGGTAAATAATCTAAAAGGGGAAAATAATGCGTATTTGTGTAACGGGGGGCGCCGGATTTATAGGGTCCCATTTAGTTGATCGACTCATAGAATTAGGTCATACTGTATTGGTGATTGATAATCTTTCAACTGGGGTAAGAGAGTTTGTAAATCCTGCGGCTACATTTGCTGAGGTGGATGTACGTGACGCTAAAATTGAATCTATTTTTGCAGAGTTTAAACCGCAAGTGGTATTTCATGAAGCAGCACAAACGATGGTACCTGCATCTATGGAGAATCCTAAGATGGATTGTGATGTGAATCTCATTGGATTAATTAATATGCTCGAAGCAGCTAGAAAGCATAATGTTTCACATTTTCTAATGCCATCCTCTGCTGCAGTGTATGGCAATCTCCATACATTACCTCTCACGGAAGAAATGTCTGGTAAACCGACATCATTTTATGGCCTTACTAAATTGACAGCGGAAGGTTATTTGCGAATTTATGAACAAGCTTTTGGATTGAAGACAGTGTGCTT
Source organism: uncultured Veillonella sp. (assembly GCA_963539855.1). Lineage (GTDB taxonomy): Bacteria > Bacillota > Negativicutes > Veillonellales > Veillonellaceae > Veillonella. The sequence continues at coordinate 2,302 of CAUTOY010000058.1, read as the reverse complement.
TAGATATTCCAATGTGTATGGGCCGCGTCAAGGTGATGGTGGGGAAGGTGGCGTAATTAGTATTTTCAACCGCCTTGTTAATGAAAATAGGCCAATCACAGTATTTGGAGATGGTGAACAAACTAGGGATTTTATATATGTAAATGATGTAGTTGAAGCCAATATTAAAGCTATGAATCATCCTGATTTAACAGGAATTTATAACATTTCTACTAATACGAGTACATCTGTCAATGAATTGGTAGACTATTTTATATCTATTAGTGGTAAACAAATTGTTACTAATTATGAAGCAGAACGAGTTGGTGATATACGCCATTCTCGCTTATGTAATGAAAAAGCTAAAAGGGATTTTGGATTTGAAGCTGCTGTTAGTTTAGAACGTGGGTTGGGTGATACCCTCTCATATTTTAAGGGGAAATAACATATAGGATTATGAGTGAAACGTATTTTCTGGTTACCATGGTCGTATGGAATTGTATTGTCTTTTGTATATATGGATATGATAAGTTGTCTGCTATAAAGGGGTATGAGCGGATTTCTGAATTTACATTGCTATTTTTAGCCTTTGCCTTTGGTGGTTTAGGCGCTTTATTAGGCATGGTACTATGTCATCATAAAACAGCAAAATTGAAATTTAAGTTACTAATTCCCATCGCTATTCTTTGGTCCGTATTTGGTATCGGTTATGGCTATGGTTGGATTGGTGCATAAAGGAGATACTTGATGTTACAGTTAGATTCTGGATTTGAGCTAGATTATAACAATATCTATAATGAAAGTTGCATACAAGCAAGGGATATACAAAACTTTGAACGGGCCATACAAAATGTATGGCGTCATACTAATATTTTGCGATCCACAGGTTATGAAGAAGGCCATCTATCTAAAGATGGTCAACCAGAGCCCATCTTGTTTTATCAATTACCATATATTTCTGATGATGGTATTAATACGCCTGATATGATGAACCGTTTACATGACTTGGGTGAGTATGCTCGTGAACATATTGATACTGTTGTATCTATTGGCATTGGCGGATCTTACTTAGGTAGTAAGGTACTATTTGACGTACAATGTGGTTCATTTTGGAATAATTATACTGATGAAGAACGCAACGGCTATCCGCGATTTTATTTTGCTGGTTTTAATGTAGATGGTCCATATTTAGAAGGGCTAATTAAAACCTTAGTATCTCAAGCTGATGAGAAAGGCAGTGACTATAAGGTCATGCTTGTAGTTACATCAAAGTCTGGTTCTACCATTGAACCGATGGCCAATTTTATGATTCTTCAAAAAGCACTTGAAGATAATTTTATTAATTATGAAGTCACTGTTGTTACAGATACCAATGATGATGCTAATCCTACCATTCTTCATGATATGGCTATCAAGCATCAATGGAGAACCTTCTCCGTTCCTTATGGTGTAGGGGGCCGATTCTCCGTTTTTACTGAGGTAGGATTTGTTACAGCTGCTCTTGTAGGATTTGATATCGAAGAATTTTTAGCTGGTGCCGCATCAATGGACATGGCTTGCCAAGAAGAGGACGTGTTCAAGAATCCTGCACTATTTAGTGCATTATTGAAATATATTGCGTCTGAGCGATATGGACGTATTATAGAGGTATTCATGCCTTATGGTGAATCTTTACATTCCTTATCCGATTGGTATGTACAGCTCTTATCTGAATCATTAGGTAAAATGAGTAATACCTGTCTTCCTTATGGACGTACTCCTGTTCCTGCAGTAGGCACAATGGATATGCATGCACAAGTACAAGAACATCAAGAGGGTCGTCTTAATAAGGTGGTTCAATTTATTAAAGTACGAGACTGGAATACATCATTGGTTGTTCCAAATTTGTATAGTGAGTATGATAAACTTGATGCTATAAGTAATATACCTATTAGTGATATTTTAAATAGTGCACTTGATGCGAATCGTGAGGCACTATCGATAGATAATCGTTTTAATATGACCATATCGGTACCAACATTAAATGCATTCCATTTAGGAGAAATCATGTTTATGCATTGTTGGGCGGTGTATTTTGAATCGATTTTAGCCGGCGTTGATGCCTTTGATCAACCAGGTGTTGAAGTTTATAAACGCTTGATTGGGCCAAAACTTCAAGCTATGAAAAAGTTGTAGTTATTAAAGGGGATTATCACAAATCATAGAGGATGCATGGCGTTGGCATCAATCTCATCCAAAGGGATATGATGATAAATAAAATTTTATAATTGATATTTTATAATTTGTCAAGGACACTAATAGTCACGGGGGTGACTATTAGTGT
>CAUTOY010000057.1:0-8770 GCA_963539855.1 uncultured Veillonella sp. | reverse complement strand
CACGGATTTTACGTTGACCACTTGCAGTGTTCAACTCTTCGCGCAATTCAGCATTTAATTGTTCTAAATCAAGTTCAGATAATAATGCTTTTATCGCTTCTGCACCCATGTCGATACATACGAATAAGATTTCTTCTGTAGCACCTAATTCGTAACGTTCTTCACGAGTTAATTCTTCATATTCTTTATCAGCTTCTGGAATTGTAGCATCTTCACGAAGTGCTGCATTATAACGTTCTTTACGTTGTGCTTCGCGAACGATAGCCAAACGTTCATTACGTTGTGCCACAGTTTCGATAACTACGGATTTACCACCGATAGTATATCCATCTTCATTGAATTGAGCTTCGTATTCACGGTATTCTTGTTCAGATAATAATTGGCGTTTTGCCAACGGGCTACCTGCAGGATCAACTACGATATAGGAAGCAAAATACAATACGCGTTCCAAGGAACGTGGAGATACATCAAGGATAAGGCCCATACGAGATGGGATACCCTTGAAGTACCAAATATGGGATACTGGTGTAGCCAATTGGATATGGCCCATACGTTCACGACGTACTTTAGCACGTGTTACTTCTACGCCACATTTATCGCAGACAACGCCTTTATGGCGGATGCGTTTATATTTACCGCAGTGACATTCCCAGTCCTTTGTTGGTCCAAAAATGCGTTCGCAAAATAGACCATCACGTTCTGGCTTTAACGTACGGTAGTTAATTGTTTCTGGTTTTTTAACTTCCCCATGAGACCATTCTAAAATTTGCTCTGGAGAGGCTAAACCGATTCGCATGGAATCAAATTCATTTACGTCTAGCACTACTATCGCTCCCTTCCTAATATTCAGTATCAGTCTTCATCTGCGGAGGATTCACTAATTGGATATGCTAATTGGCTAAGAATATCATCATCGCCACCATTAGATACTTCTTCCTCTGCTTCTGGGTCTACAACTGTTACTTCATCTGTTTCAACAGCATCGCCGTCCATAACATCTTCAATACCAGTTTCTACCACTTCATCTTCGTCATCAAGTTCTTTCATAACAACTTCTTCTTGATCTTCGTTCAAGATTTTTACATCAAGACCGATACTTTGAAGTTCTTTGAGCAATACTTTGAAGGACTCAGGCACACCTGGCTCAGGAATGTTTTCGCCTTTAACGATTTTTTCGTATGCTTTCACACGACCAACAACGTCGTCAGACTTAACAGTTAATAGCTCTTGAAGAGTATAGGCTGCGCCATATGCTTCAAGGGCCCAAACTTCCATTTCCCCGAAACGTTGACCACCAAATTGAGCTTTACCACCCAATGGTTGTTGTGTAACAAGGGAGTACGGACCTGTGGAGCGCGCATGGATTTTATCATCAACCAAATGGTGAAGTTTCAACATGTATACGTAACCAACCGTTACACGATTATCCATAGGTTCACCGGTACGGCCATCGTACAATACAGTTTTACCATCATCTGGACGACCAGCGATATCCAATGTTTCGAATACATCTTTTTCATGGGCACCATCAAATACAGGTGTAGCGATATGAATACCAGCTACATCAGGTTTTGGCATACCATAGGTATCGTAATCATAGCCTAATTTTTCCAAATCGTTGCGAATTTCAACGCGTTTAGCACGAGCTTCTTCAATATGATTCAATGTAGCACGTACCTTGTTGATGCGTTCTAATTCTTCAACAAGGGTTGGATCCATTTCAGGCGCTTCTTCTTCAGTGCCAAAATATTCCATGTGAAGTGCATTGTATTTAGATTCTAATGCTTTCAATTCATTGTAACGAACTTCGCCACCAAGTGCAGCCAATTTCTTTTGAGCTGCTTCTTCTACGTGACCTAAGATTTGGGATTTTAAATCGATGATTTTTTCATCGATATCAAAGTGAGCTACTGTTACATCCTCTTTTGCTTTAGCTTCTAACTCTTCAATTTCAGCATATAATTTGCGAATTGCATCGATTTGTTCCCAATAGGATTCATCAGTACGCGCTTCTTTCAATACATTTTGAATATGAAGATCTGTAGCCTTAATTTTCATGCCCAAGCCTTGAACAGCCCAACCTAAGTGAGTTTCAAGAACCTGACCAATGTTCATACGAGAAGGTACGCCCAATGGGTTCAATACGATTTGTACTGGAGTACCATCTGGAAGGAATGGCATATCTTCTTTTCTCATAACGCGAGAAACGACACCTTTGTTACCATGACGGCCGGCCATTTTATCGCCTTCGTGGATTTTACGTTTTTGAGCGATGTAAACGCGAACAAGTTTGTTTACACCTGGTTGTAACTCATCGCCATTTTCACGAGTGAACACTTTTACGTCTACAACCTTGCCACATTCGCCATGAGGCACACGGAGAGATGTATCGCGAACTTCGCGTTCTTTATCACCAAAGATAGCACGTAACAAACGTTCTTCTGGTGTTAATTCAGTTTCACCTTTTGGTGTAGCTTTACCAACGAGAATATCGCCAGGATGTACTTCTGCACCGATGCAGATGATGCCATCTTCATCTAGGTTTTTAAGCGTATCATCACCAGTATTAGGTAATTCGCGAGTGATTTCTTCGGCGCCTAGTTTAGTATCGCGTGCATCACATTCGTATTCTTCAATATGAATGGATGTATAGATATCTTCTTTGCAAAGTTCTTCACTAAGCAAGATAGCATCTTCGTAGTTATAACCTTCCCAAGGCATGAACGCTACAAGAACGTTAAAGCCAAGAGCCAATTCACCACCATCAGTAGCAGGACCATCGGCCAATACTTGACCTTTTACAACATGATCACCACGATTAACGATTGGTTTTTGGTTAAAACATGTGGATTGGTTAGAACGAAGGAATTTATTCAAACGGTATGTATCAACACGACCATCGCTATCGCGAAGAACGTGGATTTCATTACCCCAGCAACGTACGACTTTACCAGCTTCGCGTGCCAATACGCAAACGCCAGAGTCAGTAGCCGCTGTATATTCCATACCTGTACCAACTAAAGGTGCTTGAGCACGGAGCAAAGGCACCGCTTGACGTTGCATGTTCGCCCCCATCAAGGCACGGTTCGCATCATCGTTTTCAAGGAATGGAATCATAGCTGTACCGATGGATACAACTTCTTTTGGACTAACGTCCATGTAATCAACCTTATCAGGTGTTACTTCTAATACGTCATGACCACGACGACATGCTACATGGTCATTAGCAAAATAACCATCTGCATCAAGAGGGGAGTTCGCTTGGGCAATTGTCATGCCTTCTTCTTCATCAGCAGTCATATAAGTAACGCTGTCAGATACGCGTACTTTAACAACCTTATCCGCATCAGCACCTTCGCCGTAAATTTTTTCAACTTTACGGTATGGAGCCTCGATGAAACCGAATTCATTAACCTTCGCATAGTTGGATAAGGAGTTAATCAAACCGATGTTAGGACCTTCTGGGGTTTCAATAGGACACATACGGCCATAGTGAGAGTGATGCACGTCACGAACTTCGAAACCCGCACGTTCACGAGACAAACCGCCAGGGCCAAGGGCAGATAGACGACGTTTATGTGTCAATTCTGCTAATGGATTTGTTTGGTCCATAAATTGAGACAACTGAGAAGAACCAAAGAATTCTTTAATCGCTGCTACAACAGGACGAATGTTGATCAACGCTTGAGGCGTAATGGATTCAATTTCTTGAATTGTCATACGTTCACGTACAACACGTTCCATACGAGTCAAACCAATACGGAATTGATTTTGTAACAATTCACCGACGCAACGAAGACGACGGTTACCCAAATGGTCGATATCATCTGTATGACCAGCACCATCCATCAGATTCAAGAGGTAGGAGATATTAGCAATCATATCTTCCCTTGTAACTGTACGGTGATTAAATTCTAAGTTACAGTTGTTGCAAATGATTTTGGATACTACGCCATCTGGATTAGTGATATAGAATTCAGCAAAACCTTCGCCACTAAATACACCGCTCTTAGCAACGATATCAAGTTGTTCTTCTCCAACTTGTACACCTGCATCAAGAATGATTTCACCTGTTTCAGTATCAACAATTGGTTGTGCCAATGTTTGACCCAACATACGTTGACGCCAGCCTAATTTTTTATTTAATTTATAACGACCTACGCGCGCTAAATCATAACGGCGAGCATCGAAGAATAAATTATCGAATAAATTACGAGCAGATTCAACAGTAGGAGGTTCACCTGGACGTAATTTTTTATAGATTTCTACCAATGCTTCATCAGCAGATTGGGTTGTATCTTTTTCTAATGTACGAACGATACGTTCATCGTATACTGGTAAACCATCTTCATCTGTTTGACCGTTCCAGAAAAGATCAAGAATACTTTCGTTTGTATCCCAACCTAATGCACGAACAAGCACAGTCGCTGGCAATTTACGATTGCGGTCAATACGAACAGCTACAACTTCGCTAGCATCTGTTTCTAATTCAATCCAAGCACCACGATTTGGGATAACTGTGGATTCATACAAGCGGTTACCCATGGTATCGATTTCTTTACCATAGTAAACGCCAGGGGAACGTACTAATTGAGATACGATAACACGTTCTGCACCATTGATAATGAAAGTACCTGTATCCGTCATCAATGGGAAATCACCCATGAACACTTCTTGTTCTTTAATGTCCATATTTTCAGGATCATTATTAACTAAACGGATGTTTACACGAAGTGGTGCTGCGTATGTAGCATCACGATTTTTGCACTCATTAATATCATACTTAGGCTCACCTAAGCTAAAACCTTCAAAAGAAAGTACTAAATTACCTGAATTGTCTTTAATCGGAGAAATATCGTTGAAAATATTTTGTAAACCGCTCTCCAAGAACCATTCGTACGATTTACGCTGAATGTCCAACAAATGCGGCATCTTAATAACTTCGTTAATTTTTGCATATGTATAACGAGTCCGTTTGCCTACCTGTTCAGGTTTGAACATATGTGCTTTCCCTCCTTCAAATACACTGGTCCACCATATTTCTATAACGGCATAGAAAAGACATCTTACAGGTCTCAGTTTTCCTGCTTTAATAACGCCAAATAAGCAAGGTCCTTTTTTCATTTAAAAATAACCTTGCTCTGTTCATTATCCAAGCACAACCTTGGAAGAAAACCCTTAATACGTAAGTTATAGCTTCTACATGGAAAAGTAGAAAATGCTACTTTTGCAATTTATAATTCTATCATCATAGAAAAAAGCTGTCAACATTTTGGCTGACAGCTTTCATATTTTCACATATTGTTCACATTATATAACAAAGCTCATTAATAGAAATTAATTTCCTTTGTGTTTTAACAAATCAGCACCAGCAATACCAGGGCGTGTCATTTCTTTAGGAGAAAGAATATGATTGATTTCATCTTCGGTCAATAAACCTTTTTCTAGTATAATATCGCGAATAGCACGACCAGATGTATAGGCTTCTTTTGCAAGTGCAGAAGCAGTTTCATAACCAAGGTGAGGCAACAATGCAGTTACGATACCAACAGAGCGGTTCAACCAATATTCACATTGTTCACGATCTACTTCAAGATCTATAAGTAATTTATCAACAAATGTATTAACACCATTTTTAAGGTAGCAAAGATTATTGAACAAATTGTATGCCAATACAGGCTCCATTACATTCAATTCAAATTGGCCGTTCTCTACAGCCAAAGAAATGGTAAGATCGTTACCGATAACTTGATAACATACTTGATTCAATACTTCGGCGATAACTGGATTCACCTTACCAGGCATAATAGAAGAACCCGGTTGACGAGCAGGTAATTTCAATTCCCCGATACCGCAACGAGGGCCAGATGCCATCAAACGAAAATCATTGGCCATTTTAATCAATACGAGAGCTGTAACCTTCAATCCACTAGAGATATCAGCAAAGATATCCGTGTTGTTCGTAGCATCAATCAAGTTATCAGCTGTATAGAATGGCTCGCCTACGACTTCGCTAAGTTCATATGCCACATCATGAATGTAATTTGGTTCTGCATTAAGACCTGTACCAACGGCAGTGGCCCCCATATTGATAACATGAGCTCCTTCAACAGCAGATTTAATACGTCTAATACCACGGCGAACGCCTGATGCATAAGCACCCATTTCTTGTCCTAATGTAATAGGCACCGCATCTTGTAAATGAGTGCGCCCCATTTTCAAAATTTCGCTATACTCATTAGCCTTTTTCTCAAGTTCATCCACAAGGCGTTGCAACGCTTCAAGTAAAGGTTTTGATTTCAAAATCGCACAAACCTTAATAGCTGTTGGAAACGCATCATTGGTAGATTGCGCCATATTACAATGGTTATTAGGGCTTACGATATCATACGATCCTTTTGGATGACCCAAAATTTCACAAGCACGGTTTGCTAATACTTCATTCATGTTCATATTTACAGAAGTACCTGCACCCCCTTGAATTGGGTCGACTGGAAATTGATCTGCAAATTCGCCGGCAATGACTTCATCTGCGGCTTGAACAATAGCTTTACCAATAGATACATTAAGACGACCTGTTTTCATATTAGCCAAAGCAGATGCCTTTTTAACCATAGCCAACGCCTTAATAAAGTCTTGGTCCAAATGTTTACCTGTAATATGGAAATTTTCTAATGCACGGATTGTTTGTACACCATAATATAATTCATCAGCAACTTCCAATTCCCCTAGGAAATCATGTTCTTTTCTCATAGCCATCCTTCTTTCCTCTGAATGCTAAATGCATTCAAATTACATTGTATAAAATGGTCTTTCTTTTGAATTTATTATATCATGTATTTTGTATACATAAAAGTCATTTAATGTATTCCTTATAAACAATATTCTATATAATTTATTTCATATCATATCTGAACCATTCAACGTATAATAAAATATAGGAATGTAGTATTAATATAAAGGAGTTGTTTACAATTAACATTAGTTACAGAACACAAATCATAGCTTTATTTATAATTACAATTATAAGCTATGGTTTTTATAATGCGTATCTACCAATTACGGATCCAGTAGAGTCTAACTATGTATTAAGCGCCATAACCATGTTGAATCACAATTCCTGGATTTCTCCAATGATTTATGATCACGTATGGTATGATAAACCACCGTTAACGTATTGGGCACTTATGATATGTTATAAGTTATTTGGTATTTCCGATTTTGTATCACGAATTCCCAATACATTGATTGCAGGGGCTAGTGTATCGCTCATGTATCATGTAGTATATCGTATCAAACAATCTATACCAATTGCGGCAGCTAGTGCCATTCTTTTGATGAGTACATTACAATTTTGGTATATATCACATGCGGTTGTGACAGATGGATTTTTATTTTTCTTTAATTTAGCCATCTTCGCCTATGCTTACCTAGCTTTTACAAACAACGATAAAACGTCTATGGTAAAAGCCTATGTAGCCGCCGCATTAGCAGTATTAACAAAAGGACCTATCGGTATATTATTACCAGGGCTCATCTTATTGCTATTTATAATTTTACGAAAAATACTACAACCGAAAGATATAGAATCAAAAATAGCGAAGAATCTAAAAATCGTTTTTAATCCACTTGGTATTTTACTATTTTTTCTAATTGCTAGCCCTTGGTACCTGGCAATGTATACAATACACGGGCAAGATTTTATAAATGGCTTTTTAGGTCTTCAAAATGTAGGGCGTGCCCTTATATCAGAACATCCAAAATTCGATGTATGGTATTACTATCTCGTCATTACACCACTTGCTTTATTGCCCTGGACACCTGTTATCATATACCAGCTTCGAAAGTTAAAGTGGAAAGACCCACTAAACCTACTTGGTGCTATCTGGTTTGTTACAATCTTACTATTTTATTCTATTGTAGCCACTAAGTATTTAACCTATACACTACCTGCAATCATTCCATGTATCATATGGGGTGGAGACGCGATTATCAGCTTGCTTTCGCAATCTAATCTATCTAAACACTTTAACTATTTAGTATTACTACCCTTGGGCATATATACATGTATTCTAGGAATCGGCATTGCCCTCAGTGCTAGTGACTACATCTTAGATTATATAATCATAATTAGCTTAGGAGCTCTACTGTTTAAAATAGCTAGTCTCTATATAAAAACATCTCCACAGCTTAAAGCTATAATGTTAATTCCAATATTAGCACTATATACAGCTGTTACCATTTCAGTAGCACCAATATTAACAAGTCAATCTGGGATTCAATTCAAACCGTATCTAGAAGATACAAATCAACCAATCTTTGTATATGGAGGATATTATACTTCTCTTGTGTATTATACAGACCATATACCAACACAAGTATATTTGAACAAAACTGATGATGAACGTTGGGCTAAAGCAAGAAATATTATGCCTACAATCACTAAAGATGAGTTTTTAGATCAACTTCTAAAAAAACCAAATGCTATCATAATTGTACCCAATCGAAATATAAAAGACTTTGAAAGCTCACCAGCTTTCATTATTACTAAACAATTAGGTAAAACTGATGGCGCTATCATGTATCAAGTAAAAGAGTCAATATCATTTTAATAAAGCGCGCTCATAAGGCGCGCTTTCCCATTTCTTTAGTATATATCAGTCATATCAATAATAATAAATACAAAAAAGGCGTACCCTTAGGTACGCCTTTTACTATGGCTAGAATTATTTCAATTCTACAGTTGCGCCAGCTTCTTCCAATTGAGCTT
>CAUTOY010000056.1:0-8970 GCA_963539855.1 uncultured Veillonella sp. | reverse complement strand
ATGGTCTTTTGATAAAGGTTCCACTAAGGTTTGTAGTGCTGACGAAAAGGGCTTAAAAAAACGCTGTAAAGTTGGCGTAACATATAATCTACAGGTTGAATTATGTCCACATGATGCCGAAGCTATTTGGCAAGGGTTTAGTCAATTTTTTAGTAATACGAGTCTATCCAATATTGAAAGAGTATCGTCTAATGAGGAACTAGGGCGATATGAGTTTATAGCTAATAGTTCATTAGGTGATGAAATTACCTGTGGAATTTATTTACGGAATGAATGGAATAAACCTCAAATAAATATACTAGGTTTTGTTTCGTCTAGATATAGAAAAGTAGATTATCAAGAAATTTATGATGAAAAGTAGATTATCAAGAAATTTATGATGAAAAATAGATTAGTAAAAATAGTTGTAGCTATTGTCGCAATAGTTGCTTTAGTTACTGGAGGCTATGTCTATAAAGATACTATATACAGTCGAATTGCTCGGACTGTAGCTGTTGTGAGTGGTCAAGAGATTAAACCCCTCCTTGATTCTGAAAGCCGTTACATTCGACAAATCGTAGCTCAAGATAATAGCACGAGCCGTACTATTATGTGGCAATCAGATAGTAGCGAAGCTGATGTGGTAATAGAGTATCGTCTGGCAGGGGATGAATATAGTCAAACGATAGGTGCTACAGATACTGCTTTCACAGATGATGGTAGCACTACGTATATTCATGAGGCCACAGTGACAGGTTTGACACCTAATACTAAATATGAATATCGCGTTGGTTATGGAACAGATCGTCGTAGTGATTGGTATCCCTTAGAAACAGCAGGGGCTAGTGAGTATGATGTTCTCGTTTATCCAGATTCCCAGTCGGGTGATTATTCCGGATGGGAACAAATCGTTAAGGATTCAGCACAACGCAATCCAAAGACTGCGCTGTATATCAGCATGGGCGACCTTGTAGATAATGGGGAACAAGCCTATCAATGGCGGACTTGGCTGAATTCCATTAAACCATTAAGCGCTCGAATTCCGTTGGCCCCTACCTTAGGAAATCATGAGATGTACACGTTAGATTGGAAAATGCGCGAGCCTTATGCGTATTTGAATTACTTTGCAGTACCACCTAATGGGAATGAAACCTTTAATCGACGTTACTATTCCTATGATTATGGCGATGTCCATTATGTTGTGCTCGATACCATGTTATATGAAAGTAATCATGAGGACAATCATGATACACATCATCCTGATTTATACGATGTACAGGTTCAATGGCTGCGACAAGATTTAGCGGCTAATAGGAAGAAATGGACTGTAGTGCTCATGCACAGAGATCCATTCCAATATGCTTTTGATCATCCAGGTGAAAGTCGTGATGTGGGTTTTAATGAAGAAGGTGTATTATTTATGCCTATCTTTGATGAGTTTAATGTAGATTTAGTATTGTCGGCTCATTTACATTCGTATCGTAATCGAGGTCATGTACGCAACTTTGTTCGAGACGCGTCAGGCCCCCTATATATTCTTACAGGTATAGCTGGAGATGCTCGCCGCCCTAATTGGAAAGAACATCCTTTAGATGTATATGTTGCACCAGATCGAGACAAGAATAACTATATGACGATGACTGTTACACCGAATAAATTAATAGTAAAAGCATTCTTACCTGACGGCACACAGTTAGATGAATCAATTATTGAAAAATAAGAATATGAGACTAAATAAGATAATATAGGTTAAAGACACCTTCATTGGGAGGTGTCTTTTTGTGTGTTGATACATACTATCTTCTATGATTTGATTAAGTTCATCCAAATTACAGTTTTGAGGATTATGATAAAAATTAATTCATACTATAACAAATAAAAATACAGAAATAATGTATAAAACTTGAATAATAAAAGTAATAGTATTATAATACGTACATAGGTTATAAAAATACACTAAGTATGTATAAAATATGCATATAGTGTATATAGGAGATGGCATAATGGATACATTACAAGATTTAATTAAAGACTATGCGTCAAAATATAAAGAACAAGTTATAGCATGGCGTCGACATATACATAGTCATCCAGAATTATCAGGTCAAGAAAAAGAAACTTCCTTATTCATTCAAAAGGTTCTTGGTGAATTAGGAATCCCTTTTGTAAATGATATCTCTGATTATGCAGTTATCGGTGAAATACAAGGTGCTCATACAGGCCCTGTTATAGCTTTACGGGCAGATATAGATGCGTTGCCTATTCATGAAATAACAGGATTGCCATTTGCATCTCAAAATGAAGGTGTTATGCATGCATGTGGCCATGATGGTCATATATCTATTTTGCTTGGTGCAGCTGCTATTTTACAATCTATAAAAAATCAATTACATGGCACGGTTAAACTTGTATTTCAACCTTCTGAAGAGGAGGCTTTAAATCCAGGTGCACAAGGTATCGTAGATAGTGGTATTCTTGACGATGTTGATGAAATCTTTGGCCTTCATGTATGGCCACAACTACCGGTAGGAACGGTAGGTCTAAAAAAAGGTCATCTAATGGCTGCATCAGACCATTTCCTTGTTCATATTGAAGGGAAATCGACTCATGGTGCAGAGCCTCATAATGGTGTTGATGCCATTGTAGCTGCTGCTAACTGGATTGTTAATGTGGAATCCATAGTAGCTCGTGAAACAAATCCAATGGAAAACCTCGTGTGCACCATCGGTGTCATCAACGGTGGTGATCGCTATAACGTGGGCTGTGGTGATGTATACCTGGAAGGTACATGTCGTACCTATGAACCAGAAAAACGGGATTATATTGAACGGCGGTTAGGTGAAAGCTTACAAGCTCTTGATATGATGTTTAAGACAAAGAGTACCTTGGATTATAAACGTGGACATGGTGCTACCACCAACGATCCTGATGCTATTGATTATGCCACATCGATTGTAGAAAAATATCTTGGTAAAGAGGCAGTAGTCCATCCAGAACATCCATCGATGGCCGCAGAGGATTTCTCCGCATATTTACAAAAAATCAAAGGTGCGTTCCTTTGGTTAGGAACTGGATTTGATGGTAATCCTGCACTTCATAATGCAGGCTTTAGTATTGATGAATCGATTCTTGAGCCAGGTATTACTATGATGGCTGCCATTGCTGCTGAATATTTACAACCAAAACAATAGCTTTCACAATATGTACTAGATTAGTACCCAAAACTAGACATATATGTAACACTGTATAGATTTGAAGGAGTTATCATGAAAAGTTTACATAATAAATCATTTAAAACGATGCTAGATTACACACCAGAAGAAATCAAATACTATTTGGAACTAGCTGCTAAATTAAAAGCAGACAAGAAGGCTGGCAAAGAAATTAAAACGATGGAAGGTAAAAACTTTGCCCTCATCTTCGAAAAGGATTCTACAAGAACACGGTGCGCCTTTGAGGTAGGTGCCGCTGATCAAGGGGCACATACTACGTACCTTGGTCCAACTGGATCTCAAATGAATAAAAAAGAATCGTTAAAGGATACAGCGCGCGTGCTTGGTTCTATGTTTGATGGTATTGAATTCCGTGGCTTTGATCAAGCAGATGTGGATACATTAGAACAGTATTCTGGAGTACCCGTATGGAATGGCCTAACAGATATGGATCATCCTACACAAACCTTGGCGAATTTCCTTACATTACAAGAAAATATCGACAAACCATTGAATGAAATTTCTTATGCCTATGTGGGCCATGGACAATCTAATATGTGTAATGCATTGATGAGTGGTGCTGTAAAAATGGGGATGGATTTTCGCCTCATCGGTCCTAAACAATTTTGGCCAGCAGGTCCATTCTATGAAGAGTGCTTGAAAGTAGCAAAGGAAACTGGCGCCACTATTACATGTACTGATAATGTAGCAGAAGGTGTGAAAGGGCTTGATGTTATTTATACAGGGGTATGGGTAACAATGGGTGATACCTACGATATGTGGGAAGAACGGATTAATACATTTAAACCATTCCAAGTCAATGCAGAGATGATGGCCCTTACCGGTAATCCCAATACAAAATTCTGTCATTGCTTACCTGCTTTCCACAACACGGAAACACAAGTTGGTAAAGATATTTTTGAACGATTTGGTATGAATGGTATCGAAGTAACAGAAGATGTATTTGAAGGCCCAAATTCATTAGCTTTCCAAGAAGCGGAAAACCGTTTGCATACTATTAAAGCTGTTATGGTTGCCACATTTAGCGATTATCCAATGAAATAATATGAATCATATAGATGACAGGAGAGGTCATTTCGTACGTATAGTAAGGAAGGTTATAGAATGAATCCATATAAGGTATTTATCGTAGGCCATGAAGGCACTACGGGGCTTAGAATTCACGAACGGTTGTCAAATCGGAAGGACATTACATTGTTATCCATTTCTGATGAAGATCGTAAAAATATAGATGTTATTGCCAGCATTGCCAAGAATGCGGATATTGTATTTTTGTGCTTGCCTGATGCGGCCTCTAAAGAGGTGGTGGCTGCCATTGGTGACTATCCTTGCAAAATCATCGATACATCCACAGCGTTCAGAACAGACGCTGATTGGGCGTATGGTTTTCCTGAATTAGGTGAAAGCTATAAACAAGATATTCAAAGCAAGAAGCATATTGCAAACCCTGGCTGTCATGCTAGTGGTATGATTGCTTGCATTGCTCCCTTAGTAAAAGCAGGTATTGCCCCAGCAGATTATCCTTTCACCATTACATCCCTCACGGGTTATAGCGGGGGCGGTAAGAAAATGATTAATCAATATGAATCAGAACCTAAAGATTATTTTCTGTATGCACCACGTCAATATGGGCTTAGTCAACAACATAAACATTTACCAGAGGTAACTCATGTATGTGGCCTTACAGAAGCGCCAATTTTTATGCCTATTGTAGACGATTACTATAGTGGTATGGAGGTTAGTGTTGGACTACATACACGCTTACTAGCCAAACCTGTAACTGTTGAGGATGTACATGCTACATTAGTAGATTTTTATAAACATAGTCATATTGTAAACGTGGCGCCACTTAATTTAGAAGAAGATAATAAGCAATTGTTAAATGCTAATAAATTAAGTAATACAGATGGTATGGTCATTTCTGTGACAGGCAATAATGACAGAATGGTCATTCATGCTATTTTTGATAATTTAGGAAAAGGTGCGTCTGGTGCAGCCGTACAATGTATGAATATTGCACTTGGATTGCCAGAAGAAACGGGGCTTTCATTATGAACACTGTAACAAATGCAATGCGGGCGCACATCTTAACGGCGGCCGTTCCATATATTAAACAATATACAGATAAATACGTAGTCGTAAAATACGGTGGCAATGCCATGACAGATCCAGAGCTCAAAAAATCAGTTATGAACGATTTGTTACTACTCCAATTAGTCGGGGTAAAAGTAGTCCTCGTTCACGGCGGTGGGCCAGATATTAATAGCACCTTGGAGGCTATGAATATTGAATCGAAATTCAGCAATGGCTTGCGTGTTACCGATAAAGAAACGATGAATGTAGTTCAAATGGTGCTTGCTGGCAAGGTCAATAAAGGCCTTGTGGCAGATCTTATCGGCTTTGGTGGCCGTGCTATCGGCCTTTGTGGCGTGGATGGTGAACTCATTCAAGTACACAAGAAAAATGAAGAACTTGGCTATGTGGGGGAAGTAGATAAAATCGACCCAAAGGTTATTGATGATGTCATCAGTAAGGGATACATTCCGGTCATTTCTTCCGTCGGTTGTGACGCAGAAGGCAATGTATATAATGTCAATGCTGATACGGCGGCCGCAAAAATTGCAGGTGCCCTCAATGCGGAGACCATGGTGGCCATGACGAATATTGATGGGGTACTACGGGATGTAAACGATCCTAATTCCCTTATTTCAAAGATTACCCTTGCTGAAGCTGAAGAGTTGAAAAAAGAGGGCGTCATTGCTGGTGGTATGATACCAAAGGTAGACTGTTGCTTAGAGGCTATCAATGCAGGGGCTCAAAAGGTTTTCATCATCAATGGTGAAATTCCACACGCTATCCTCATCGAACTATTAACCGATGAAGGTCTTGGCACAATGTTTGTAAAGTAATATAGTAGATATAACGATGGTAACATCATTTGCCATCGTTACATTGCGTATACATAGACGGCGGCTAGGCCGTACGTTTGGAGGATATGATGAGTAAGACACTAGATTTTGAACAACAAGATAAAGAATATATAGCCAATACGTATGGCCGGTTTAATGTTTGCTTTGAAAAAGGCAAAGGTTCCTTGTTATGGGATGTAGAAGGAAAAGAATACATCGACCTTGGTTCTGGCATTGGCGTTACAGCCTTTGGTGTAGACGATGATGAATGGTCCAAGGCGGTTATTGCACAAACTCATGCATTAAACCATATTTCTAATCTATATTATTCCGTACCACAAATTAAATTGGCTGAATTATTATGTAAGCGGACGGGCATGAAGAAGGTGTTCTTCTGTAACTCTGGTGCAGAATCTAACGAATGTGCCATCAAGGCGGCTCGTAAGTATAGCCATGATAAATACGGGGATGGTCGTAATGTCATCGTTACACTTGTTAATAGCTTTCATGGTCGTACGGTAACAACCTTGTCTGCTACAGGTCAAGATGTGTTCCATCAACATTTTTTCCCATTTACAGAAGGATTCGTTCATACGCCTGCTAATGATATTGATGCGGCGTTGAAAGCGTTAGACAATCCAGCAGTTTGTGCCATCATGATGGAACCTATTCAAGGGGAAGGTGGCGTTATGCCTCTTGATAAAGACTTTGTACAAGCCGTTACAAAATACGCTCACGAACATGATCAACTCGTACTAATCGACGAAGTGCAAACTGGTAATGGTCGTACTGGTAGCCTCTATGCGTATGAACAATTTGGTATCGAACCAGATATCGTGTCTACCGCTAAGGGCTTAGCTGGTGGTTTACCAATGGGTGCTACATTATTTAATGAAAAAACACAATATGTTCTAACTGCCGGTGCTCATGCAACCACATTCGGTGGTAACCCAATCTGTGCCGCTGCAGGCTGTACGATCATCGAACGGTTGACACCAGAATTTTTGGCTACTGTGAAAGCTAAAGGTGATTACGTAAAACATGCCTTAGAAGGTAAACCAGGTGTAGTTGGCGTCAGCGGTATGGGCCTCATGATTGGTATCGAAACAACAGTAGATCCTAAAGACGTCATTGCTAAATGTCTAGAAAAGGGCGTAGTATGCTTATCTGCTAAAAATAAGGTTCGTTTGTTGCCAGCGCTTAATATCCCTCAAGAACAACTAGAAAAAGCAATTACCATCTTGGCTGATGTAATTGGTGAATTGGCTAGTAAATAGTCTTACGTTGACAGATTCATTCGTTTTGAATGAATAATTGATAAATAGATAGATAAAATCCGATGAATATGTAGACTTTATATTCTATTCGTGATAACCTAGAATAAATAGTCTATATTGGAGGAGTAAATATGAATACAGAATCCTTACGTAATGATGTATTGGTTCCTGCTGTTGCTAAAACATTAGATATTGCAGCAAAGGCAAAACCAACAAAAGATGAGCTCTGCACAACTGCAAAAATTACAGCAGCTGTAGCAGTAGTAACAGCTGTTGTATCCTTAGGGGTACAAGCTTTCTTGCGCAATCGATAAGAAGCATAAAGAAAACGACATGGCGTTGCCTGTCGTTTTCTTTTACATTTACCCTGTTATTCCCATTAAAATAGGGATTTGGTAGGAAAATATACGTTAAAAATTGTCGTTCGGTTTCATACCGAAGGTGAGGAGGCGATATGATGCATAGTCGCGATTTAATTGAACAATATAAGTCCTATGTCCAAGACTGGCGTAGGTACTTTCATACACATCCAGAATTGAGTAATGAAGAATTTGAAACTACAAAAACCTTGGCAAAAGAATTAGAGTCTATGGGCGTAGAGGTTCACGTTGATGAAGAACGTGGAACCGGACTTATCGGCATTATTCATGGTGCTAAATCTAGTAAAGCGATTGCCCTTCGTGCAGATATTGATGCCTTGCCTGTACAAGAACATAATACATTTGATTTTAAATCTGCTGTAGATGGTAAGATGCATGCTTGTGGCCACGATGGCCATATGGCGATTTTGCTCGGCGCTGCTAAGATGCTTACCTCTATGAAAGACCGTATTGAAGGTGATGTATACCTTGCATTCCAACCAGCAGAAGAAACAGGGGCGGGTGCTCCAGATTTTATGAAATTTGGCGATTGGTTTGAGAAAATTGATGCTATCTTTGGTGGTCATGTATGGATCGATTTGCCAGCTGGACTTATTTCTGTTGAAGAAGGGCCACGTATGGCCGCGAGTAGTAAAATTACAATCAATGTGAAAGGCAAACAAGGCCATGGTGCACAACCGCATCAAGCCATTGATGCCGTTGTTGTAGCAAGTGCTATTGTGATGAATTTACAAACCGTTGTATCACGCAATGTAAGTGCATTAGATTCCCTTGTACTCACGATTGGTAATATTCATTCTGGCTCTGAATGGAATGTGATTCCCGGAGAAGCCCAAATGGGAGGTACCATTCGCTTCTTTGATCCAGAGCAAGAAGAGTATTATGTAGAGTCTATACGTCGTGTGGTAGAACATACTGCATTAGCTTATGGTGCTACTGCTGAATTGATATATGAAAAGAAAGTACCGCCAACCATTAATGATGCGGCTGCTAGTGAATTAGCAGAACGTGTTGTTATCGACACACTTGGTAAGGAAAAACTGTCTAAGATGCGCAAGGTGATGCCAGGTGAAGATTTTGCTTGGTATTTACAAGATAAACCAGGCTGTTTTGCTTTTATTGGTATCCAAAACCCAGAGGTTGGCGCCACCTTTGATCACCATAATAATCGATTTACTATGGATGATAGCGT
>CAUTOY010000055.1:0-9124 GCA_963539855.1 uncultured Veillonella sp. | reverse complement strand
GGCATAAAGTATTGACGTTGTACATCGCTAGTCAATGCCAAGAACAATGTTGGTTTTTGTGGGTTCATTACAAGTGTAGCTTTTGCATAATATGGGAACTTGATACCTTCCGCATCAACTAAAACGCGAGAACCTACGGTATATGTTTGATACTTTGTATTATTCATTTTCTCCATTTGTTCTGTATTTTCAACAGTGACTGTAGTAGGTTGTTTGCTTTCACCAACGACACCGATGGCAGCACTATGATTTTTACCAGCACTCACATATACAGAACCCGGAACATTCTTATCTGGCAATGTAAATGTTTTAGATTCTTTTGGCAACAGATTATTAACCGTAGTCAACATGAGCTGTTCTGTAATCGGATCCAATTCACCATTATTGAGTATGGCTAATACAGGAAGGACAGACGCATTAGCCTTAGGGTTATCAAACAAAGCATTGGCTGCCGTTTTTAGATCTACGGCCACCAATAATGCGTCCTTTTGACCAGTTTTGTCTTCCCCTTGTAATTGATATACATCATAGGAAACTCCCATATAATTAAGCGCAGATAATACTTCATCATTACTTTGACGTGTACTTTTCTTCGTAGATGGTTTCGCATTATCCTTAATAAGCAAATCCTTAATAATATCCACAGAATCTGTATTAGATGCGGTTGCCACCGTAACGGTATTAGGAACAGACATTGTCCCTGCTAATGTTTTTACATCCTTTGCACCCGCAAAACTAGTCACAGCACCAACTAAACACGCTGCTAATACAAGAGTTTTTAATGGTTTCATTATTTATTGCCTCCCTTTAAGGATTTTAAGCCATACATGGTTTCAAACTGACCCGACCAATAATCTCGGCTCGTATCTTCGGTGGCCAAAATTTGCACTGTAAGGCCTTGATTTTGTGGTATTGCATACATAGTTAAGGCACCTGGCAACACAAAGCCATCATACTGCAAGCTGCCGCGCATATTCATACCAGCTATAGTACCAAATTTAGATGTATACGGTTTAGATGATATTTCTGTGGCATCCATTGTAAAGTTAGGAATGACTCTCTTAAGAAAATCTACACTCTCTTGAATGCTTTCCTTGTCCTTTTGTGATAATGATGCATCCTGCATAGCACTTTGTTGTATTGTTTTAATCATATCCCGATGCATAGTAGCATTTAGATTTGCTATTTGAGGTTCTAATAGCTTGCGGTCAAGCGTAACCATGGCCATTTTAGAGATAAACTTCTCTGCATTAGATTTTGTGTAAGGCTCGCTAACAGATTGTACTTTCACTTGTTTATCGGCCATTGCTGCGTTAACAATTTGAGTAGTTGTGCGATCTAAATAATTAATTGCATCTTTATTTATATTATACGTAAACAACCATCCCGTATGATGACCTAATGCACTATCGCCAGACAATTGATAAAAACTATATCCGTCTACAACAGTACCTTTAAATTCTTCTTTTACCATTGGATAGGATGTTTTTATACGGTCATTCATAGATTTTACAACTTGTTCATTAGCAGTTTGAATCACCTTATTTTGTTCCATTGTTCTGAAAGTAGGATTTGTGGGAATCGTGTCTATAGCTGTTGCGTGTACACCATTATTAGTGGTAGCGTATTGACCATAGCCTAAATCGATTGTATCGGCACAGGTTACAGCCGCCATACCTACCGTTAAGCAAGTGGCACAAGCTAGCGTCATTACCTTCTTACTCCACATTTTCATAGTCTCACCTCGTGAATATATACATTGAATTATATAAGTAAGTTTAAATTAAGAATTTTAAATACACATATAGTATTATACTATATAATTGTACTAACATGATAGGTACACCAAATTTACATTTCTCCTAATGTACTATACAATACTTAGTGATAAGAAAACGTATTTCTAACAGAAAGGAGTTGGCATTTCGCCACACCATTATGATACAAGAATTAATTCCGCTCACTAGACCTCGCACATTGGCCGCTGCACTAGGACCAACCATCTTAGGTGCCGCATTTAGTTATTATGCCTTCGGTGCACTTCATGGCACAGGGCTCGCCATATTTCACACAATTCTTATATTTTTAGCCGTCGTATCAGCCCAAATCATCGCCAATTTATGGAATGAATTGAAAGATTTTAAATCCGGCCTTGATGCGGGGCAAAAAATAGGTAATGCCGGTTCCCTTACACGTGGTGCGGTAACGCCTAAACTCATCTCCACCATGATTAAGGTTCTTATGATTATACCTATCATTATCGGCCTCTACCTATCAGCCACCATTACATGGTGGTACATTCCAGCCGGCATCATCTGTATTTTAATTAGTTTTCTATACTCAGGCGGCCCAAAGCCGATTTCTCGCACACCATTTGGAGAAATCTCATCTGGCATCGCCATGGGTTTCGCTATCGTCCTCATTACAGGCTATGCATGGACGCGTGAACTTTCACTAGCATTCTTAATCCCTGCCCTTCCAGCCACATTATTGGTAGGCTCCATTATGCTTACCAACAATATTCGAGATATTCGAAACGATGAAAAACACGGGCGTCGCACATTACCAATTGTATTAGGCCGCGACCGCGCCATTAGCCTAATGAGCATCACCTATATCTTTAACTTCTTCTGGATTGGCGCATGGATCTATTTGAAAGTTCTCCCAATCCCAGCATTACTCGCATTACTAGCCATCATTCCAGCATTTAAAACCATCAAAACATTCTATACCCATGTAGACGAAATCGAATTAGATAAAGCCATGGGTACCACTGCTGGTGCCGCCATGTTATACCAATTACTATTAGGTATAGGGCTCATTATAAGCCGTTAACCAAACTAAAAGACGATAAACAGAGGAGCTACTACTCAAAGCCTCCACCGGCCGGGTCTGACTTCGGCCTTCGGCCTCCGCAGGGCCAAAGTCGGTTTTGAGTAGTAGCTCCTCTTTCTATATAACTTTTAGTTATGGATAACAGCTTATAATACATAGTTGCGAAATAGGAAATAATTTAGTACTATTAACGTATTGAATTACATTTAATTTTCTCGAAAAGGAGAGTGTTTGTATGAACAAATTTTTAGCATTAGCGGCTACTGTCGTTCTCGGTGGTGCGCTACTAATCGCAGGTTGCGGCAGTGATACTAATAAAGCGGCTAACAGCGGTGACAAACAAGTATTAAAAATTGGTGCTACTGCAGTACCACATGCGGAAATCTTAGAACAAGTAAAACCGATTTTAGCGAAAGATAACATCGATTTACAAATCACTGAATTCACTGATTACAATACACCAAATCTTGCATTGGGTGATAAGGAAATCGACGCTAACTTCTTCCAACATGTACCATACATGGACGAATTCGCAAAAGCACATAACCTTCCTCTAGTATCTGCTGGTGGCGTTCATCTTGAACCAATGGGCTTATATTCCCGTCAAATCAAAGATTTAAAAGACCTTCCTAAGGGTGCAAAAATCGCTATTCCTAATGATCCTACAAACGGTGGTCGTGCATTATTGTTATTACAAAAAGCTGGTCTTATCACATTGAAAGACTCCAATAATATCTTATCCACTGTACAAGATATCGCTTCTAACCCTAATGGTTACCAATTCGTAGAATTAGAAGCAGCTCAAGTGCCTCGTTCCATCGACGATGTTGCATTAGCAGCTATCAACACAAACTTTGCATTGAATGCAGGTCTTAACCCTGGCAAAGATGCATTGTTCATCGAATCTAACGATTCCCCTTACGTAAATATCGTAACGGTTCTTAAAGGCAATGAAAATGACCCTCGCATCAAGAAATTGATGGAAGCTCTTCATAGCCCTGAAATCAAAAAATTCATTCAAGATAAATACCAAGGTGCAATTGTTCCTGCATTCTAATGATCATTATCTTACACTAAAAGGCTGGAGCCACGTGACTCCAGCCTTTTTCTTATACTACATTCTATTTATCAATTACATCGAATTCAGAAAAACTAAATGGCAATAGATCTTCAATAGATACTATTTCCATATTCCCCTTCAAATTTGCCATGATAATCGTTGAAATTTTAAACTCGTTCATGACTTGACGACAAGCACCACATGGTGCGCAAGGCCCTTCCGTATCTGCAACTACGGCAAGGGCTTTAAACTTTCTATGGCCTTCCGATATAGCTTTAAAAACAGCGGTCCTTTCAGCACAATTAGTAAGTCCATAAGATGCATTTTCTATATTACACCCTTTGAAGATAGTACCATCTTCACATAAAAGTGCCGCCCCTACAGCAAAATTAGAATAGGGACTGTAAGATTGTTTACGAGCCTCTATGGCACACTCTATTAGCTGCTGTACATCTTGTTTTATCACAATCAATTCCCCCTTTATTCTACAACAGCCAATATAGTATCTCGGCTTACAGGTTTTTCTGAACCAATTGTCAGAGCTTGTACATAGGCACGCGCTGCACCTTCAAATAAACTTTCATCATCGGCATATAACGTGGCAATTACATCGCCCTCTGCTATAACATCACCGGTTTTCTTATGCATTACAATTCCAGCAGTCATATCAATAGGGCCATCTTTCACAGTTCGACCGGCCCCTAGCATAACCGATGCGATACCACAAGCTTCTGTATTCATATGAGTTATATACCCTGCTTTAGGTGCTTTAATATCATAAGTAAATCGTGCGTTCCCCAATAAGGATATATCATCTACGACTTGACCGTTTCCACATTGAGCTATAATAAGTTCTTTTAATTTAGCTAAACCAGCACCATTCCGTAATGCATCTGATACCTTAGCATAACATGTATCATAATCGCCTTTTTCACTCATCACTAATAGGTGAGCGGCCATGACAAGACATTCATCAGTCAAATCACGGGGTCCATGTCCTCTTAAGGTTTGAATGACCTCTGCAATCTCTAAAGCGTTTCCAATAGCATGCCCCAATGGTCGATCCATATCGGTAATAACAGCTTTAACAATTCGATTATTTTCCCGGCCAATATCTACCATCGTCTGTGCTAATGTATGAGCCTCATCTAAAGATTTCATAAACGCGCCACTGCCAACTTTAACATCTAATAAAATGGCATCAGCGCCTGAAGCGAGTTTTTTACTCATAATCGATGATGCAATAAGAGGAATACTATCCACTGTAGCCGTTACATCACGTAGAGCATAGATTTTCTTATCCGCTGGCGCAATATTACTAGATTGACCAATGACTGCAACACCAATATTGTTAACTTGATTCCTAAAGGCCTCTTCTGAAAGTTCTGTTTTAAGGCCTGGTATAGATTCCATTTTATCTATGGTACCACCCGTATGACCAAGCCCACGACCTGACATTTTAGCGACTACACCACCACAGGCTGCGACCAGAGATGCAATAACAAGTGTAGTTTTATCACCTACTCCACCGGTACTATGCTTATCTACTTTAATACCCTTAATGGCCGATAAATTAACCATATCTCCCGAATGGGCCATAGCCATAGTAAACGTACCTAGTTCTTTTGTCGTCATGCCTTTAAACATAACGGCCATAAGAAATGCACTCATTTGATAATCAGGGATACTTCCTTTTACATAACCACGTATTAACCACTGTATTTCTTTGTCAGATAACTCAATTCCTTGTCGCTTTTTGAGTATCACATCATACATTCTCATATGTTACCTACAAAGGGCTGTAAGGAATTACATAATGTAAGTTCCATTACAGCCCCCTTTCTATACGTTATATACTACGTAATCTATAGAGTTTCATTCAATCGATCTTTTAATAGCCCTACAGCAGCACTTGCACCAATTCGTGTACATCCGGCCTCAATATACGCCTTCATGGCCTCAACGGAGCGAATACCACCAGCAGCTTTAATTTGTACATGAGGACCAATGTACTTCTTAAACAATTGCACATCCTCTAATGTAGCGCCACCGCTTCCAAATCCAGTCGATGTCTTAATAAAATCAGCACCTCCATTGGTGACACAATGACATAGTTCAATTTTTTCTTCAGTCGTTAAGAAACATGCCTCTATGATAACCTTTAAGATTTTAGTACCACATACCGCTTTAAGGGCTTTAATTTCCTCTGTTATAGCTCGATAATCACCTTGCTTAGCATCACCCAAGTTAATAACCATATCGATTTCTGAGGCACCTTCTATTATTGCTTGTTTTGTTTCCGCCACCTTAGCTTCTGTTGTTTGATAGCCTAAAGGAAAACCTACAACAGTACATACATTTAATTCCGGATATGCATTATGTACTGATCCTACAAAATCTGGTGGAATACATACAGATGCTGTGCCATATGTTAACGCTTCTTCGCATATAGCCTTAATTTCATCCCATGTGGCGACAGGATTTAATAATGTATGGTCCACATAGGTTAATAGTTCTTTACCTAACATGACTACCTCCAAAACAATCTATTTTTCTATCAGGATTAGTTCCAATCATAACCGAGCAGTCTTTAGAAGAATGACATCTGCTCTGGTTCGGGTTCTTTATGTAATTCTGCTTGTGCAGCTTTATTTTTTTCATCGATAAATGATTCAAGAGGTACTCCTATTTTTGAAAGTAGTTCAGGTAGTGAGTTTGCCCCTTTCAAGCGAGCTGCCTCGATAGCAACCTTGGCACAAGTTTCAGCATCATCCAATGCATAGTGATGCTTAAATTCTACACCTAAATACGCCGCCATGGTGTTCAATTTGTGATTTACCAAATCGGGCCATACGGCACGAGAAATTTTTACAGTACATGCATATTCAAGTTCTGGCCATGGAATTTTATAATAATCAAGTGTAGCTCGCAACACATTCATATCAAATTTAGCATTATGAGCAATCATAATTTTCCCTTTCAAATGATTTTCATAAATGGCAGGCCACAACTGATCAAATGTCTTTTCATGCAACACTTCTTTAGGCTCAATACCGTGAATTTCAATGCACTCTGGATCAAAGGACATAAATGGTGGTTTAATAAGACTATAGGCTTTTTTAGTAATCTGTCCATTTTCAACGGTAATAACCGCTAGGGAACAGGCACTATTTTTATATTTATTAGCTGTTTCAAAATCCAATGCTACAAAATCTAACATGGTAATCCTTTCTTAGCTACTAACAACATATTATATACATACGTCGGATATACATATATCAACTTATATTAGGAATCATCTTCACTTCTGTGTTTATTATATCATGAACGCGAAGAAAATCGATGTATAAAAGCAGTTCTTAAGCCGACTTTCACAACGGATTTTCATTGACAGGACGCCCTATTCTATGTGAAAATTATTTAGATATATATGTACTATGGAGGTTATAACATGGCAGATGACAGATTAATCGTCGCCCTCGACGTATCCACAATGGATGCGATGAAATCTATCGTGTCCTCACTAGGGGACTCCGTTAGTTTCTACAAGGTAGGGATGGAATTATTCTACGCCGAAGGGGACCAAACGGTTCGCTATTTGCAAGAGCACGGCAAACATGTATTTCTCGATTTGAAATTACATGATATTCCTAATACGGTGGCCCATGGCGTATCTTCCCTTACTCGTTTAGGCGCCAATTTAATTACCATTCATGGTCAAGGTGGCCCTATTATGATGAAAGCTGCCGCTAAGGCTGCTCGTGAAAGCGCTGAAAAACTAGGCATCGAACGACCAAAATTATTAGCGATTACCGTATTAACAAGCTTTGATGATGAATCTTGGACATCTATTGGTGGTCAATTACCAATTGCGGACCAAGTCATTCGCCTTGCAAAACTTGCAAAAGAATCCGGTATGGACGGTGTTGTATGTTCCGCCTTAGAAGCTAAGATGATTCGTGAAGCCTGTGGACCAGATTTCCTTATTGTTACACCAGGTATTCGCCCATCCTTTGCAGCTACAAACGACCAAAAGCGCATTGCTACACCAGCAAGTGCGTTACAAGATGGTGCATCTCGTCTCGTTATTGGCAGACCGATTACACAGGCGGAAAATCCTCAAGAGGCGGTACGTTTGATTATTGAAGAAATGGAGAGTGTATCAAAATGATGACAGAACAACAAGTAAAACAATTACTTATCGATACTCAAGCAATTTTAGAAGGTCATTTCTTATTGACTTCCGGTCTACATAGCCCTATGTACGTTGAAAAATTCAACGTATTACAACATCCAAAATACACTGAAACATTATGTAAAGAATTGGCTGAACGCTTCCGCGATCAAAATGTAGAGCTCGTTATTGGACCTATGACTGGTGGTATCTTATTAGCTCACGAAGTAGGTAAAGAACTAGGCACACGCGCCATCTTTACAGAGCGTGAAAAAGGCGTTATGACATTGCGTCGTGGCTTTAAAATCGAACCAGGTACACGCGTACTTATCGTAGAAGATATTGTAACTACAGGCGGTTCTGTACAGGAAGTTGTTAACGTAGTTAACCAATCTGGTGGCGAAATCGTAGGTGTAGGCCTTCTCGTTAATCGTTCCGGTGGCAAAGCTGAATTCGGTGTACCAAAAGAAAAAGTACAAGCATTACTTAACCTTGAAGTACCAACATACAAACCAGAAGAATGCCCTCTCTGTAAAGAAGGCGTAGCTATGACAGAGCGTGGTTCTAAACATATTAAATAGTCTACAAAGCCCTACACATTATGTGTAGGGCTTTGTCTATACAAATTTTTCATACACAAAAGGAGTTCCTCCTAGGAGGAACTCCTTTTGCGTGTGTGTAGTTATTGTGTGTAAGAGAGAGATTTTGATACAAATGTATCAGTATAGAGTGTGTGGCTCTATAGTGGCCATGAATGCACTTTCATGACCACGTCTCTCTTTAGTATTCAGAGAGATAATCCAATAAGACTATTATTGGTCTTGTGTAGTTTGTGGTGCACCTTGCTCCATTGGTGGTTGTGGAGCATTACCATTAGGCTGATTACCTTGAGGTGGCTGGCCTTGTGGTGGCATTTGATGATTATGACCTTCTGGTCTCATTTGGTGATTTTGACCTTCTGGTCTCATTTGATGATTTTTACCTTCTGGTCTCATTTGGTGATTTTGACCTTCTGGTCTCATTTGATGATTTTCACCTTCTGGTCTCATTTGGTG
>CAUTOY010000054.1:0-9200 GCA_963539855.1 uncultured Veillonella sp. | reverse complement strand
CTTTTTGCGTTTCAATAGCCATATCACTAACTTTCGCTTCGCCGGAAAGAACTTTGGCAGCCATCAAACCTGTTTGATAACCTAATTTATAGTAGTCTACAGAATAGGTAGCTACACCACCAGTCATTGTCATACCTTCGTCGGCTGCAAATACTGGAATTTTAGCAGCATCTGTAATTTGTGCTAAGTTAGCCATAGCAGATGCTAATACATTATCTGTTGGTGTATAAATAGCTTGTACATCTTGGTTAACAAGATTTGTAGCTGCTTGTTGAATGTCGTTTACGTTGGAAACAGTTGCTTCTACAACAGTGATACCTTTGCTAGCTGCGTAAGCTTTCATTTTTTCCACTTGTAATTGGGAGTTGATTTCAGAAGATGTATAAATAGCACCAATGCGTTTTACATTTGGTACTAATGCGATGATAAGATCAACCTCTTTTTCAACAGGTGTCATATCAGAAGTACCAGTTACGTTGCCACCTGGGTGTTCGTTGGATTGAACTAATTTAGCTGTTACATAGTCAGTAATTGCTGTCCCCATAATAGGAATGTCATGGGTTGCATTCGCCATTGTTTGCGCCGCAGGAGTAGCAATGGCCAATACTAAATCCTTTTTGTCAGACACAAAACGTTGAGCAATGCTGTTCAAATTAGATTGGTCAGCTTGTGCATTTTGTTGGTCAATTTTAATGTTTTCACCATCTTTAAAACCTTTAGATGCGAGACCATCTACAAAGCCCTTATTAGCAGCATCAAGAGATGGATGTTCTACTAATTGAATCACACCAATTTTCTTTTGTTCACCAGTAGTAGTATTAGAACCACAACCAGCTACCATTGCCATAACAGTGATGGCACTAAGTGCCACTGCAATACTTTTTTTCCAGTTCATTTGTAACTCCTTACCAGTTAAGTACTAAATCATAGTTGCTTTGTTCATCAAATCCTCTGGTAAGGTGATGCCCAATTTTTGTAATTTATCTTTATTTACAACTAATTTGAATTCTTTTTGCATTTCAATCGGCATATCTTCGACTTTAGCTTCACCAGTTAACACTTTAGCCGCCATCAAGCCTGTTTGGTAACCAAGTTTATAGTAATCTACAGACAAGGACATAACCGCACCACCTTTTACGTGGTTATCTTCACCGCCGAATACAGGAATTTTTGCAGGGTCAGTGATTGCCACAAGATTGCTCATAGCAGATGCTACCACATTATCTGTTGGTACATAAATGGCATCCACATGTTGAGATACAAGATTTTGTGCAGCTTGTTGAATATCGTTTACATTAGAAACAGTAACCTCTTCAACCTTGATGCCCTTTGTAGCTGCGTAAGCTTTCATCTTCTCAACTTGAATTTGAGAATTCACTTCGCTAGAGCTATAAATGGTACCGATAGTTTTTGCATTTGGCAATACTTTTAAAATCAAATCTACTTGTTGTTCTACTGGGTTCATATCGGATGTACCGGATACATTACCGCCTGGATGTTCATTAGACTTAACAAGTTTAGCCGCCTCATAATCAGTAATAGCTGTACCCAAGATAGGAATGTCATGAGTTGCGTTCGCCATGGATTGAGCCGCTGGCGTAGCAATCGCTAAAATCAAATTTTTACGATCAGATACAAAACGCTGTGCAATACTGTTCAAATTAGATTGGTCAGCTTGTGCGTTTTGTTGGTCAAAGGTAATTTTGTCAGATAAGCCCTTTTCCTTAAGAGCATCAACAAAACCTTTGTTTGCCGCATCTAGTGCTGGATGTTCTACGAGTTGTACAACACCAACCTTATATTCTCCATTAGATGTAGTTCCATTTGTGCCACAGCCTGTGAAAGCCATCAATGCTGCCGCCGTGAGCGCGAGGGCAATGCCTTTTTTCAAGTTCATGGGGTTTCCTTCCTATATTCGAAATAATAATACTTCTATTATAAACAACTTTGAGCACTACATCAATGTATCAGACTAAAGTATTTTACATTTGTCCTTATGTAGAGCACATATTGCATACTTACAGATTTATTATTTATCTAGAGAAGCTAGCATGTCTTCTGTCAATTCATTGGCTGCTAAAATGTATTCTTTTAATGTCCCCTTATCGAGGGCAACCTTCATAACAGGCACTTCAAATGGGTCAAGAATGACGCACATTAAAATTTCTCCTGTTACATAATAGCCTACTACGGCTTCTCCTTCATCTTCGTCTAATGTTTCCCGTTTAACGGTCACACAATATGGTTTCATAACCTCCATAGCGGCCATAGCCACCTCTTCGCGGGTAGAAATATATTCTTTTGCCTTTGTTTCAGGAATATCAAAGATATCGACCTTTACCGTCTTAACCTCTGTTGCCTCTCCCTTTGCCGCCTCGATAGCAGCACCTAATTCCGTTTGTTTCATCCTATACCTCACATAACATGGACTTTCACCAATGGTGAAAGCCCCATCATACTAGATTGTTTCATCAGCTGCATTCAAGAATGCCACATAACAACGTTTTGCTTCATAAATATCTGCCTTAGATGTAACCTCCCATGGAGCATGCATGCTAAGAACAGCAACGCCACAGTCGATAACATTCATACCATACAATGCCATAATGTACGCAATGGTACCACCACCGCCGAGGTCTACCTTACCTAATTCAGCCGTTTGATATGTTACATTATTTGATTCCATTACACGACGGATAAAGCCCATATATTCCGCATTAGCATCATTAGAACCAGACTTACCACGAGA
This sequence comes from uncultured Veillonella sp., assembly GCA_963539855.1. GTDB lineage: Bacteria > Bacillota > Negativicutes > Veillonellales > Veillonellaceae > Veillonella. The sequence goes on along the minus strand of CAUTOY010000054.1, from coordinate 6,451 downwards.
GCCGGTAAATTTATTGAATACGACCCCCATACCAAGGTAGGAAGCATTTTTCTTTTCAAAGGCAGATGCATACAATGGGTCGTACCCAGCGCTAACATCAGAGGATAGCATACGAGAATTTTCCAATGTACGGCGCACATTTACTGAATTAGGTTTGCCCATCAATGTTAAGATTTCTGCTACAGCATTTTCAAAGAACCGAGATTGCATACCTGTAGCACCAACGGAACCAATTTCCTCTTTATCAACAAGCAAACAACAAGTTGTACGTTTTACCTTATCGACTTCGAGCATGGCCACCAAGGATGTATAAGCACATACACGGTCATCTTGACCATATGCTAATACCATAGAACGATCAAAGCCCATATCGCGCGCCTTACCAGCCGGTACAATTTCAAGTTCAGCAGATAAAAGATCGCGTTCTACGAACCCATATTCTTTTTCAAGAAGGTGATTAATAAATTTAGTAACCCCTTCTTTTTCTTCATCTTTAACAGGGCGACTACCGATGAGAAGATCTAGAGCCTCACCTTCAATCACCTTTGCCGCATTCTTTTGCATTTGTTCTTGCCCCAAATGCGGCAATAAATCTGTAATGCAGAATACAGGATCAGATTCTTTATCACCAATATTAATGTTGATGCGTGTACCATCCGTTTTGACTACAACCCCATGAATAGCAAGAGGCATAGCTACCCAGTGGTATTTTTTAATACCTCCGTAATAATGTGTATCCCAAAATACTAAATTGCTATCTTCATATTGAGGGTTTTGTTTTACGTCAATGCGCGGAGAATCGATATGAGCACCAAGGATATTCATACCAAGGTCTAAATCATCGGTACCGATATTAAATAGCGCAATAGATTTATCCATATGAGTATAGTAAATCTTATCTCCCGCTTTAATTGGCGTATTTGACTTGATTAAATCCTTTAAGTCAACATAGCCTGCCTCTTTTGCAGCTGCTACTGATTGAATGACACATTCGCGTTCTGTTTTCCCATTATCTAAAAATTGACGATACGAGTCACCTAATGACATCACATCTTGTAATGTTTGTTCATCATAATTATGCCAAGCATATTTACGTTCCATAATTTCATTCCTTTCTATATAAGCATACTGCACATTGTATAGTGTGTTATGCTTTTGATTTTTCTAGTAATTCTTTTTGACGGCGCTCATAATAAAGCCGCTCTTTCTCTCGGTTAATTTCCGATTTTTCTCTATATAATTTACCGATTTCATCAGTACTATGACTTAATACCTTTGTTACATAAAACTTAGTAATTCCTGACTTAATCGTATATTTTCCAACCTTTAACTGAATGGCAAATTCTCCGTGTTTCGGACAAACGCCTATCGATAAATGCTTATCTCCTTGTATCCGCTCAGGACGTGTCGTTTCCAACCGACATTGGCAATAAGGACAAAAGGATAGTCGCACCCGTCTATCATAAACGATACGTTTCTTTTCTTGAAAGTTATCGTACATAAAGAAGGTCAAACCCGGTGGATATAAAAATGGATTTGGCGCCTCTTTTCGTATGGAATCATAATGCAACAGTGCTTTTGGCAAATCTAGCTTTTGGCAAATATGTGCCGTAAATATAGCATCGTGAAGTGCATTATGAGCAGATAATTCTTCAGATGATATATGTAAATCCTCCATCGCATGAGCAACGGAATACTGTTGTGTCGTGCCATATCGTTGATAGCTGTATATCATCTGTGCATCAGCCCAAGAATCATAGTCGATACTCTTTAATTTATGGAGTAATAAATTTTCTCGCAATATAAGAATATCGTCAGCGCCCCAAGACAGAAGCATATAATCCTTGCCACACCATTGTTGAAAATGACTATAGGCCACCCTAAAGGGGACACCGCGATTCAAATCTTGATTTGTTATCCCTGTAAGGGCCTTCACATGCTTATGCATATGTGGTAAATATTTAGGTTTTACATACATTGTGAAGGAATCCACAATCTCTAAGTTTTCATTGAGCTTAATAGCTCCGATTTGAATGATTTCACCAGTCAACGGCATCCGAGCTCGCTTCATAAAGCTAATGTCGTTGCTATACGGTTGATTCCACTCTAAATCAAAAATAATATAATCCATAACTTACGATTCCTGCAGTAATGTTTCAGCTGCCTTAATCACTTGTTCTTCGGTAATAACAGAAATGCCTTTATACTTACCTTCTTTAATGACTTGTTTCATGCTTTTACCAATTTCGTAATGGTCCATCGATTCAAGCACAATAGATTTTGCTTGGTATGGACCATAAAAAAATGGATTGGATGGTCCATAAAGGGCTACGATTGGAACACCTTGACTGATGGCTACATGCATAGGACCAGAGTCATTTGTAATCAACAAGTCACACCATTTCATGGCCGCTGCTAAAGGTCCCAATTTAAAAGCACCTGTAGCCACGATTGGTGACGTCTTCATCTGCTCCACAACAGGTTTAACCATATCTAAATCCATGGGGCCACCGAAAAATACAATCTTATAACCCTTATTGCCAAAATAATCAGCTACATCAGCAAATCGCTCTGCAGGCCATCGTTTCTCTGGCACTGCACTGCCGATATTGAATCCAATAATCTTATCGCAAGGCATAATACCCTGACTTTCATAAAAACGAGAAACCTCATCATTCCATTCCTTACAGGTTTCTATATGTAATCCGTGATTAGCCACATCGGTGACACCTAATTGTTCTAATACATTAATATACATATCAGCAGCGTGACGTGTCTTGCGATCAAGACGAGTATATTTCGTCATAAATGGTCTAAATAAAAAATGACTCATCCCCGTCGTCACCTTACCGTGAATTTTCCACGCCAAGTATGATGTACGTTCATTAGGATGTAAATTGATAACGATATCTGGACGACCTTGATCGTTAATGCGACGAGCGATTTCATTTAACCCTTTAATGCTATTATGACGTCCTTTTTTATCAACGGTAATCAAATCATCGATATAAGGATTGTATTTCATCACATCTTGTAACTTTTCATCAATCACATATGTGATATGACTATGAGGTGCTGCTTTACGCAACACCTCTAGAAATGGAGTCGTTAACACCACATCACCTAAATGCATGAGAAAGGTTACGACAATACGTTTGTAATCAAGTTCCATCATAAATCCTTTCTCAACATTTCAGAATATACATCCCACACCGCATCTACTGGAATTTGAGCCATACAGTGGGGATCATCTACCAATGGCTGTTCAGGTGTAGCCTTTGATGTAGGGGAAATAATAAGATGCACATGACTGCCACCATACGGACCCGTTCTATGCGGTGATGTGGTACCAAACAAAGCGATCAATGGTTTCTTTAATGCATTCGCAATATGTAATGGTCCCGTATCAGCGCTGATGAAAATATGGCAGTGTCGAATCAACTCAATCAACTCAGCCATAGTCGTTTGACCAACTAAATTAATGAGATTATCACTCTTCACATAATTTTCTATAAATTGCCCCTTTTCAGCATCATCAGGCGAACCTGCAATGACGACCTTTTTTCCACTTTCACACAGGCGTATACAAAGTTCACCAAAATTCAATAATGGCCATTCCTTAACAATCCATCGCGCTCCAGGTACAACAACGACATAATCATCGGTTACATCTAATTCAGATAGCCGATTACGAATCGTCCCTTCAGCTGCATGGTCATGAGGCATTGGGAATTCTACGCCATCCACTTCGCCACCTAAGGCACGTACGGTATCGAGATAGCGCTCAATAACGTGGTCATATTTATGAGCTCCTACGAGAGCTTTATTAACTAATTGACTACCCTCTCGAAGCTCCCAATAACCGTATTTTTCAGGAGCGCCCGATAATAGCGATACAATGGCACTTTTGGCAATACATTGTAAATCTAACGTCATATCAAAATGACGACTATGTAACTCTTTACGAAGATTCCATAAATAGGATGGTGATTTGAGTTGTTTCTTGTCAATGATAATTACTTCATCTACCCAAGGGGTGCCTGGTAAGAGGCTAGCAAATTGTTCATGTATAGCCCACGTAATTTTTGCATGCGGCAAATTTTGGCGCAATGCATATAAAGTCGGCAATGCGTGAATGACATCACCTAAAGAACTCATTTTTATAATGAGTATATTAGAATAGTCTTTCATAATATCCCCTTCGTACATGAAGAATACACACAAACATAATCATAACGAGAAACTAATTTATTTCTTCAAGATAGTTTTCATAAAATCTAGCAAATTAGATTCTGTAAAGAGGTATCCCTTTACCCCTGCAGCTTCAGCAGCATCAACATCACGTTGACTATCTCCGATAAGAAAACTATGTGTTACATCTACATCAAAATCCTTAATAGCTTGTAAAATCATGCCAGGCTTTGGTTTTCGACAATCACAGTCAACAGCATAGCGATCTACGGTGCCCTCTTTATGGTGTGGACAATAATAAAAGTGCAAGATAGGTGCGCCAGCCTTAAACAATTCATTCCCCATATAATCGTGAAGAATTTGAACATCAGTTTCCTTATAATAGCCTCGTGCCACTCCACTTTGGTTTGTCACCACTATAAGTTCATAGCCAGCGTCATGGGCTAATTTTAATGCTTCTTTAGCGCCATCAACCCATTGAAGATCCGCTATCTTATAAAGATAGGAAACATCTTTATTGATAACCCCATCTCTATCGAGGAACAACACCTTTCTCATTCTTTATCCTTTGCATACATAAAAGGATTTGCACCAATCTATTATCTGGAATTAGCGCAAATAACCTTCATTATTATCTAATAATTCACAATATTCTTTTACAGCATCTGCTAATGGTGTAAAACCTTTATCATAACCAGCAGCCAATAATTTAGTGGTGTCTGCTTCGGTAAAACTTTGGTATTTACCAATCAATACTTCTGGGAATGGAATGTACTCAATGCGACCTTTACCATTGTAGTCGATAACGGCTTGCATGAATTCATTAAAGCTATGTGCATGACCTGTACCGCAGTTGAATGTACCAGAAATTTCAGGGTGTTCCCAGAAATAGAAGTTTACATTTACCACGTCTTTTACATAGATGAAATCACGTGTTTGGCCACCATTTTCATAGCCATCTGTGCCTTCAAACAAATTGATAACGCCTGTTTCTTGATTCTTATAGAACATTTGGCGTACAAGAGATGCCATTTTATCCTTATGTGCTTCATTAGGGCCAAATACATTGAAATAACGCAAACCTACAACTTGTGCTGTATATTCGCCTTCAAATTTACGCACATAGCGGTCAAATAAAAGCTTAGAATATGCATATGGATTCAATGCTTCTTCTGCTTCTGGAGTTTCCACAAATCCATTTGTACCATTGCCATAAGTAGATGCAGAGGATGCATAGATAAATGGGATAGCGCGATCTTGGCAATAGTGGAATAGATTTTTAGAACCTTCATAGTTGTTCTTCATCATATATTTGCCATTGTATTCCATCGTATCTGCACATGCGCCTTCATGGAAAATGACTTCAATAGGACCTACATTAAAAGTACCGTCTGCAATAGCGGCATCAAAATCATCACAGTCAATGTAATCTAAATAATCTAGACTTTGAAGATTGCGAATCTTACGACCGTCTGTTAAATCATCGACGATTAAAATGTCATTGCGTCCGCGTTCATTAAGGGCTTTCACAATATTACTACCAATAAAACCGGCACCACCAGTTACAATAATCATAATTTCCCCTCCTTAGCCATCGAGGCTATTTTCTTTACGATATCTGATGTAGAATATCCTTCTTTAAAAGAAAGTACCTCTACTTCATCTACAGATTCTCTACCAACGATATCCTCTTTTTTATAATCGCCACCCTTAACAAGAATATTAGGGCGTAAGTACGCTAATAATTCAGCAGGCGTATCCTCTTCAAAAAGAACAACACCATCTACACATTGTAAAGCACTTAATAATGCTGCTCTATCCTCTTCGGATACGATAGGTCTTGTTTCACCTTTTAAACGTCTAACTGACGCATCGGAGTTAAGCCCAATAATGAGGTGAGCCCCAAGTTGTGCCGCCTCTTGTAGATATGTAATATGTCCTCTATGCAAAATATCAAAGCAACCATTTGTAAATACAACGGTTTCATCCATGCTTTGCCACTTATCGATTAACGCCTTCATTTCTTCTTTCGTATATAAAGGGCTAGATGTTGTCAATTGCCGTACAGAACGCCATAAATCTATCAATTCTTGACGATGAATTGGATATGTACCGACCTTGGACACGACAATACCAGCAGCGCCATTCGCAATATGCAAGGCTAAGCGCATGGATAGACCACTTGCTAAGCAAGAAATCATCATAGCTACGACCGTATCACCAGCACCACTCACATCGAATACATCCTGTTGTGTGGCTG
>CAUTOY010000053.1:0-9537 GCA_963539855.1 uncultured Veillonella sp. | reverse complement strand
TCATAGATCATATATTTATCCCTAGTGTATTAACCGCATTAGTAGGGTTCCTTGCCTTATGGATTGATAAAGACGGTGATGGAATACCAGATAAATTAGAAGAACCGCCAAAAGTACCAACATTACCGAACATAACAGAAAGAAGTGATAGAAATGAAAAAAGGATTTGATATTTCAGCATGGCAAGAAGATTGTAACGGCAACCCTTATTTTAATGCTGAACGAATGGAACAAGCTAAAGCAGAGGGCAATGAATTCGTAATTATCAAGTTAGGTGAAAACTATAATGTTGATGAATTCTTTGAGCAACATATTACTGCAGCATTAAATGCAGGACTTGAAGTAGGGGTGTATTACTTTAGCCATGCGTATGATGAGGCAACCGCAGTACAAGAGGCGGAATGGGTAATTAATACCTTAAATAGCTATGGATATACTGATTACCATTTGCAAGCTGGTATTTGGTATGACTACGAAGAACACCGACAATTGCGTAATATGGTTAATGCTGGAGCATTAACTAATCAAGGAATGACTAATTGTATTAGTCGATTTGTTAATACATTATGGGGGGGCGGCTTTAAAAATGTAGGTGTATATAGTGGGTATTCATTGCTATGGGACGAAACATTTGCATATAGCCAAATGCCTAGCGTTCCAGTATGGTGCGCTCAATATGAATCTAGTGAATGTGATTATCCAAATGCTAAAATATGGCAATATTCCGATTGCGGAATGGTCGCAGGATTAGAAGTAGATGTTAATTACATGTATTAGGGGGTATATATGTATGACAAAATCAAAAACTTTATCCACGCTCATTACATCGTTATTCCTGTTTGTGTTGTTGTTATTATCGCCTGTTGCGTATGGTTCTACTCCGACAGAACCAGTAACATTGACACCACAGGAATACGCAACGCTAACATCGAACTTCAACACGCTAGAGAGTACAATCAACAATCAATTGACTACAATCAACGAGCTAGAAATGCAGTTGAAAGTAGCCAAACTCTCAACGAGCGAACAGAAGAACGAATTAATAGAAGCCTTGAACTTAATACAAGAACAGAAAACGCAATTGACAGAGGCACGGAATTTACTACAAAAGCAAGAACAGATGCTGAACGAGCAAAAAATATCATTAGCGAAAGCCGAAATATACTTGAAACAGCAAGCAGACGAAATCAAGAAAGCCAAAGCGGAACGGAGAAACAGTAAAATATTAAACTATGTTCTAGGTGCTGCATTAGTATATTCTGTTGCAAAAAGTTGAGGTGATCCGTACATCTCCATAGCGTGTAATGGTGGATACACGCAACTATCAACTATTAGTTGTCAGTTGAAAATTAAAATAGCCTACTAGCTTAGATAAAAATCTTTGTTAGTAGGCCTTATTTTTTTGTTGACATTACATCGTATTCGATGTATAATGTAATCAAGATAAGGAGTGATTAGATGAAATTTGAAGATGTAATGACCTCAGCAGAGGCAGCCAAAAGATGGGGTATCAGTCCTGTAACAATTAAACAGGCTTGTGCAGGGCAACGAAACACACCACCGAGATTTACAAAAAATGAGTGCCGAAAATCTAAAGGTACATGGTTAGTTACTAAACAAGGAATGGAAAGGGTGTACGGAACTATGAAAATCAGAATGACTGTAAAAGACTTATATGAATATATTTGTGAACATAATAATATTGATGATGTTGTAGATATTACGGAATTACAAGAAGATGGATATAAAAGTTTAAGACGTGCATTAGACTGGAATCATATTCCTGTATTACCTGAAAAAGGCCATGTAATCGGCTGGGCTGACCAAGTAGTTACATTCAGAAGTCAAAGTAATTTTGATACATTCATGGAAATTTGGAATCCATCAGAAGAGTTTAAAGAAGAAAGTGCAAAGGAACTTATTTAATAAGGTATCACTAATCTCAAAGGATAACGTGAATTTGCGATATAAAAATGGTTCGTACAGCGTGTCATATGCACCACCATATCGCACGAGTGCGAACATTCAATGGCCTGTTCCTTAAATTGGGACAGGTCATTACTATAATTAAATATAATTTCTACCCTATCATCATATATGGTAGCTTGCTTTATAAAAGTGTCTATAATGCTTGCTCTACCTCGTTTGGTGGTAGGGTTTTCTTTTGCCATTTTGTGTAAAAAGAACTCTATATGCTCCGCAGTTAGATGTATTTGATTACTTGTCATTTCGTGGTTCGTACGGCGTGTCATGTGGTCTTGTAATTCCGCCTCTGTTTTCTCTATTTGATTTTGTAGTGTGTCAGATATGAAACCTTTGGCGATTGCTTTCATGTAATTATCTAATTCTGATTGTAATTGCTTGATACGATCATTAATAGATTGTAACTCTAATTCGCTTGTACTCATCATATCTTTATTAGCCTTAACCGCTAATTCCGCCAATTGCTCGATAGTATTAGGTTGATTGAGTATCTCAAGTGTTTTGTTTATGACAATATCCTCAACAATTTCACGTTTTATATTTGGTGCATCGCAAGTGTGATGTTTCCGTCTATTGTTGCATACATAATAGTAATGCTTTTCACCACTCCTAGAAGTAGCCGTAGAGCCTACGTAATGAGCGTTACACTTTCCACAGTATAATTTACCGCATAAATTGTAAAACTCGCTCCTAGAGGCCTTTAATTTAATTCTACGGCTATTTGCTGTTTGTACTTTATCGAATATTTCTTTTGAAATAATAGAAGGGATAGCATCTTCTACTATAATGTCATTCCATTTCATGATACCGATGTATTTCTCATTGCTTAAAATGCGTCTAACCACCGCATATGAGAACTTTCCGCCTTTCTTGGATAAATACCCTTTGGAATTTAAAAACGAGCATATAGAGGGGATAGAGTGTCCTTTTAGGTACATATCAAAGATACGTTCTACTATTTTTGCCTCGCTCTTATTTATAATGAGTGAATTATCTTTTGTTTTGTCATATCCTAGCGGTGTAGGTGTGCCATTCATCTTGCCTTTTAATGCATTGTCAGTCATTCCACGTCTAACCTTTTGAGCCAATTCTGCACTATAATATTCCGCCATACCCTCTAATACAGATTCAAGGATAATACCAGCTGGGTCGCTACTGATATTTTCTTTTGCACTTATCACCTTAACGCCATTACGTTTTAAAATGGATTTGTACACCGCACTATCCTCACGGCTACGGCTAAAGCGATCCAATTGGTACACAATAACATACTCAAAGTTATGTTTCTTCGCATCGTCAATCATTTGACGGAACTCTGGGCGGTGGTCTGTGCGTGCCGATAATGCCCTGTCCGTGTAAATGTGAGTAATAATGATACCTTCACGCTCTGCATATGCCTTGCACTCTCTTATTTGTCCTTCTATTGATTCATCACGTTGTTTGTCTGATGAATATCTAGCGTATATTACTCCCTTTGATAATTCCATGGTTAATCCTTTCTAGTATAAAAGCCACCTGTGTAGGTGGCTCTTTTTTATTTCTTTAATGCATCACGATTTCCGTATTGGTCTTGCAAATCTTTTGAAAAATACATGCCATACGCTTTATAGAATACGTAATTACCGACTAGATATGCCATTGTACCCTCACGCACTGGCTGTAAGTCAGTGTTGTAATATTCATCTTCGACAAATTCAGATGAACCATCACTTGTATATTGGCTTAATGTCTTTGTTTTCATTTCTCTTTTATCATAATCAAAGAAATATTGTGCATGTCTAGCACCTAATAATCCGTCTTTGAAATTTTGGTGATACTCATCAACGTTGATGATGTAATATGGCGGTTGATACCTTACAACATTGATACTGTTTAAATCAATTCCCACATTATATTCCATATTCTTAACAATACCAACTATATTACGATTGCCATCAGCGAACACAGCAAGTGGAATACATAAAACTAACAATAACAATACAACTAGCTTTTTCATTTTCATATCTCCCTTACTTGAAATGATGATAGAAGTTAATATCGGTTAGCGTTTCATCTTTTAGATCATACCGCCTTACCATTTCTTCAACTAAATTAACATGGCTATCTAGGTAAAAATCATCATTGATGATATGAGATAACTCATGCCGTATTTCTGCTTTCATTTTATCATGCGGCAAGTTTTTATTCACATATATATTATGTGTATCGATATCGTCTGTTTCTTCGGATATCGCCTTAACAGATGGTAAATCGCAGTAAATTATATTTACTACCAATACAACACACTCCCTAACATTATTTATTTTTAGATTTCAAGAACTCAATATACTCGACAGCCTTTTGCATATCCTCTTTTGATATGTCTTTTGCAGCCGAGAATAGAAGTTTAGCACCAGGGCGAGTACGTAACATTTCAGCATACTCAGCCGTTTCTTTGTCTACATAGTATCCATTTGGTGCTGGCATTTGTTGAGTATTATCAATTTCATCGCTTTCCCCTGTTAGATATGAAATTGATACACCAAAATACTCGGATAGCTTTTGTAACTTATCAATTTTAGGCTTAGACCTACCTTTTCGCCAATCAGCTAATGATGCTTGTGATATTCCTGTATCTTTTGACACTCTGTAAGCCGTTAATTCCTTTTCTTTCATTATTTCGAATATGCGGTCATATGCCATTTTATCCACCTATTTATAAAAAGTTAAAAATAAAACTGTAATTCTTAATCATTTTTATTGTGAGTTAATTGAATTACTAGCATATGCGTAGTACTATGTAATCACAGGGTAACGCAAATACATAGCATTGTAAAAGCGTTGCATATACTAAATAAATACTTAGTAATTTGATTGTAGCAAAAAGCGAGGTGATAATCAATGAATTTGCAAAAAATCAAGCAACTTATGAAAGACCAAGACATGACAGCTTATACACTGTCAAAGAAAACTGGTATTTCACAGGCTGCAATAGGCCAATGGCTGAATGGTAAAAATGGGGCAAGTGTTACAAGCCTTCAAAAGTTGGCTGATTGTTTCAATGTTCCAATTGCGGAACTAATTAAAGAGGAGTGATTCATGAACTGGTTTATAGAGGCTGTCTATGATTTCTATAAAGACCCTAACAATCTATCCGAGTTTGAAGAATGGAAAAAGGAAAGGATACACAATGATGAAATTGATTTGGATATTGAGGGTGGTAGCATGCCTAATGGTTATAGGTACGATAGGGTCAATTGAAATTAATCGAATTGACTTTTACACCGCATTCCTTCAAATCATGCTCGGTTTTGTACTTTTGATTTTAAGTAACTACTGGGCGAGGGAAGTTAGATTTTATGAAAAAAGAAAAGTCCGCTAATCATGGCGTAGGAAACCATAGCGGACTTGGTAGAGTAATCTGCAAAATACTCTACCTGTATTGTAACAGAAACAGGAGAAAAAACAATGAAAAACATGAATAAAGCAGTATTAGTATTAGGTATTTCTGCATTAGCAGTAAACGTAGCAAGTGCAAATAATAACACATTGGGCGGTACAGATAACACAATCACCGCATCATCTCATAGCAGTGCAGTATTTGGCTATCAAAATACGATTGATGCTAATAATGCAATCGCATTTGGTGAAAATAATGTGGCGAGTGGCACTAACTCTTTTGTTGGTGGCAATAATAGCAAAGCGACTGGCCGTAATTCCCTAGCGTATGGTAGCCATGCAGAAGCATTGGTTGAATACACATATGCTATCGGTAGTCAGGCACGTACAAGTGCATACGATACTGTGGCAATCGGTAATGGTGCATATGTTAGCGGTGTATCTAGCGTTGCAATCGGTCGCACAAACAACGTAACAGGTGAAAATACAGTTGTTGTAGGTGCTAATAACAACGATATCAAAGGCAACCAATCAACTGTAATCGGTTACAACAACAAAATGGCTGGTGATATGGAACAAACTATCATCGGTGCTAATTCTGAAACAAGCGGACAAGGTGCAATGGCAATCGGTACACATACGCAAGCAACTGCAATTGATGCGGTGGCAGTAGGTAACAATATTATTGCGGATAAACAAAACTCCGTAGCAATCGGTACAAATAGCGTTACAGATGATGCGGTAGGCGTAGATGGCATCACAATTAATGGCACTCGCCATGTATTTGCAGGCGAACAACCAGACGCAGTTGTATCCTTTGGTTCTCGTGAACGTGCTGGTGCTGGCGGTGTTACACATTACAATAGACAACTTCAAAATGTATCCGCTGGTCGCATTGATGCGGATAGCCTAGATGCAATCAATGGCAGTCAATTATATGCGGTAGTTGATGAAGTAGAAACAAACGCAAAACAAATTGCAAAAAACAAAAATAATATCAAAGACATTGCAGTAGGTTTGAATATGCTCGGTGATGTGGTGAATGATCATGAACAGCAACTCACTAATCATGAAACACGTATTACAGACCTCGAACATCGTACATACAACTTAACACAAGACATCAATAACAAAGTAAATAACCTAGGCCAACGCATGAATAAATTAGGGGCAAGCTCCGCAGCGTTAAGCGGTTTGCACCCATTGGACTTTAACCGCAATGATAAAGCATCTTATGCGGTTAGCTATGGACGTTACCGCAATGCAAATGCAGTAGCATTGGGAGCATTCTATCGTCCTAATGAACGTACTATGTTCGGTATTGGGGCAAGCTTAGGCGGTGAAACACAACTCACTGTTAACGTAGCCTTTAAAGTTGGTAAAGGTAGCGAATACTCACAACAAGCTAAAACGGATAAAGGTGAAATCACTCAACTAAAAGCACTTGTAGACCAATTAATGAAAGAAGTATCGGAATTGAAAGGTGATAAATAATGGCTAGTATCTACGAATTAAGCCGTGATTATCAAGAATTATCCTTGATGATTGAAACAGCAGAAACAGAAGAAGAATTACAAGCAATTAATGACACATTAGATGCCATTAGTGATGAACTTGATGTAAAGCTTGAAAATTCAGCTAAGTTTATTAAAAACCTCGATGCGGATATTGATGGACTTGATAAAGAAATCAAACGCTTAACACTCATCAAGAAGCGTAAAGCTGCATTGATTGAACGATTAAAACTTAACTGTGATAACGCTATGAAGTTAAATAATGAAACCACAAAGAAAGTTGGTACATTTACATTCAGTTATCGTAAATCAGAGAAAACGATCGTTGATGATGTAAATAAGTTGCCAGATGAATTGAAAAAGGTTGAATACAAGCCAATTGCAGCAGAAATTAAGAAATACATCAAAGAACATGGTTCGGTAGATGGTGCAAGAATTGAAACTTGTATGAATTTACAAATTAAGTAGGTGTGAATAATGAAGTTTAGAGAATTAAAAGCAAGTGAAATAGATTGCAGAATACAGTCTATAGGGCAAAACAAAACAAAAGCGATTGGAGCAACAATTCTTTTATACAAAGATGCACGTGTTGATATGAATATCCTTGATGAAACTGTAGGTGCTATGAATTGGCAACGTGGACATTCTGTTATCGATGGTAATTTGTATTGTACGATTTCAATTTGGGATGAAACAAAAGAGCAATGGGTTACTAAAAGTGATGTAGGCACAGAAAGTAACACAGAGAAAGAAAAAGGACAAGCATCTGATAGCTTTAAAAGAGCAGGTTTTAATTGGGGTATTGGTAGGGAACTATACACCGCACCATTTGTATATATAACATTACAAGATGGCGAATGGTACGAGGGCCGAGATGGTAAACCTAAATCAAACGCTAAATTCAAAGTAAAAGACATTGCATATGACGAAAACAGAAATATTGTGAAATTGGTTGTTGTAGATAGTAAAGGAAAAGTACGCTATACATTTGGTGAAAATACACAACAACCAACACAAGAAACTGTTTACAACTGGCAAACGCTAAAAGCTAGAGCCACACAAGGCGGTATTAGTGAAGATGAGTTAAAACACTACTTGAAAGATACGTTGAAAGTAGCTGGAACAGATAGCATGACACAAGATCATTACCAACAAGCATTTAATTGGGTTAATGCTCAAAGGTACGCTAAACGATGAAGTGGACAACAAATAACATCGAACTGTTGCGTTCGCCACTCGGTGTAATGGTAGTAATACCAGCACCACATGACAATGAACTAGCGAAATTAGATAAAGAAAAAGAATATGTGATTGAGATTAAAAAGAAATCAAAATCACGTAGCATGAACGCTAATGCATACTGCTGGGTTCTATGTCAGAAAATAGCGGAAAAGTTAAGTAATACAGGCTATACATCAAAAGAGGATGTGTATAGACAAGCAATCAAAGATTGTAGCCATTTTAGTTATGTACCAGTACGTGAGGATGCCATAGAGAGATATATTCAAATATGGCAAGCACACGGAATAGGGTGGATAGCCGAAGATGCAGGCGAGTGTAAAACTCTACAAGGCTATCACAATATAATGTGCTACCACGGAAGCAGTGTATATACAGTATCAGAAATGCAACGATTGATAGATTGCCTAGTCGATGAATGTCATCAACTAGGGATACAACTTGAAGATAGTGATTACATACAATCGCTAGTTAAGGAGTGGGGGAATGAACAATCGAAAGAAAAGGGATAACAAATTATATTCAGTAACACGCAAGCAAGCCTATGAGCGAGATAACGGCTTGTGCGTGATATGCGGAAGCATGGCTACTCAATGCCATCACATAGTGTTTAGATCGCAAGGTGGTTTGAGTGATTTGAGAAATCTAGCTTGCCTATGCACCGATTGCCACTATCAGGCACATGGTGTGTTCGCAAAAGAAATAAGACGAAACCTATTAAAGGAAGTTGAAGAAAGGACAGATAAATATGAACGAGTTAATAATGATTAGAGCATACGTAGAAAATCGCATTGAATATTACAAAAAAGACCAAAATAGTAATACGTTTAATAATCGGATAATCTCAGAACTAGACGCAATTTATGCAATGGTTGATAGCGTATTAGATGCAGAAGAAAATGAAGCGGATGAAATTGCTAGTGTGTTAGCACGAATTGCATCACTAGGTAAGCCATTAAGTGAAGATGAGTTTATCGAAAAGCTAAACAAGGACTAGCCTATGAGCGACAACAAAAAGTATTACTATCTACGGCTGAAAGATAATTTCTTTGATAGTGATGAGTTAAAAGTGCTTGAAAGTATGACAGATGGTTATTTGTATAGCAATATCCTTTTAAAACTTTATCTCCGCAGTTTAAAAAATGATGGCAAGTTAGTTTTTAATGATCGCATCCCGTATAGTGCTGAAATGTTAGCTAGTGTAACAGGTCATCAAGTTGGAACTGTAAAACAAGCGTTATCTATATTCAAAGATTTAGGCTTAATCGACATATTAGACAATGGTGCAATATATATGCTTGATATTCAAAACTTCATAGGAAGAGGCAGTAGTGAAGCTGACAGAAAACGCGAATATAGACAACGAATTGAATATGATAGGACAAATGTCCAGACAAATCTCCGACAAATCTCCACCAGAGAT
>CAUTOY010000052.1:0-9545 GCA_963539855.1 uncultured Veillonella sp. | reverse complement strand
TCTGTTTTAAGCACACCTTTTGGTACATCCGCCTCTTTCCCATTTACAACGAGATCAGCTAATGCTTTCAACTCAAGTTCAGCCTTGTTGTAGTTCCGCTCTAAATCATTTGTACTGATGTTGGCAATCAAATAGATTTTATTTTTGTAGTGGTCGAATGCGATTACCTTATCAAAGAGCATAAGGTCTACATCGTTGACCATCGCTGGATCATCATCTGGCGTTGAGAAGTCCAATGTTGGCTCGATGTAGCGAATATATTCACATGCAAAATACCCTACAAAGCCACCTGTGAAGGTTGGTAGCTCTTCTAAACGAGGGCTTTTATATTGGCTCAAAATATTGCGGATTTCTGCCGCTGGGTCAGAGCATTCAAAAGTGCGTGTTGTACCATCTTTGATGGTCATTTTATGGTTTTTACAGAAGAGCTCAATCTTAGGATCGTAGCCCAAGAAGGAGTAACGGCCCCAATGATTACTATTATCCGCACTTTCAAGCAAGTACGTATGACTGCTCACTTGTTTTAATGCTTTCAACACACTAATCGGTGTGCGCACGTCGGATAAAATTTCCATATACACAGGCACGATATCGTAGCCCGGTGCGATAGCTTTCACACGGTCAAGACTAGGGAAAATCATGAGAACCTCCATCTGGCATTTGCCAATAAAAAACTCGCCCATGACAATATAACGTCAAGGACGAGTCTATAGTTCTATTATTACAAGAGTATTCGAAAACCTTGTATTATGCTATAAATCGCGGTACCACCTTGTTTGAATGCAGTGCATTCCCCTTTCGCAGGATACTAACATATCCCTCACGACTAACGCTCGTGTGACGTCGCACCATACTAGGAATGAAAGTTCATTCTGTTCCCTGCGCCCTCGGTGGTCCATTTAATAAGCTGCGTACTACGGGTTCTCAGCTAATCCCGCTCTCTGTGAGTGCATTTCCTATTTTTATCTCCACCTCATCGGTTTCTTTTAGGCGAGTATAAAATTATAATTAGATTATACTTTTTCTATAGAATGAAAGTCAAGGGAAGTTTTTAAGTATTACTAATTTACATCCTTATTTATAAATGTCTCTCCTATGAGCCACCTCAAATAAGAATATAATCAATCTATCATCTTTAATGTCCGCAAACAAGCGATAATCCCCAACACGATATCGCCATACACCTTTCAAATTTCCCTTTAATGGTTTTCCATGCACTCTAGGATCAACACAATCAACTAAATTCTTAACAACCCAGTTTTTAATAACTCGTACTACTGGTTTATCTAACTTCTTCAATTCTTTTAACGCTGAATCAGTAAATATAACCTCGTACATTGACTACACCCCTAATTCTTTCCAAACTTCTTCGTGGGTATAGTGTTTTTCCGCATCAATACGTTTACGAGCTCTCAGAATGCGTTTTTCATCTAAAGCCAAGTCATCTTCAATTTTATCGAATATAACTTGTCGAATAAAAGCAGAAGCATTTAAACCATGGGCAGCCAAATAGGTTTGCAATAGCTTATCTTCATCAGCACTAATGCGTAGTGAAATCGTTGCCATACCAATCTCCTCCTAACCACTTTATAATTTCAACTTACCGCACAATTGTATTACTTGTAATACAATTATAACTAATACCATAAATTTTTTCTAATATTTATAATGCATAACATAATATATCACGTTATACTATAAGTAATATTGTATTACCAATAGTAAGGAGTTTGTATGGAAACGTGGAAACGAACGGTGTACATCAGCTTAGTCTGTGTATTTTGTACATCCTTTGGGGTTAGCCAATTAGGTCCAATCCTGCCCCTCTATTTTCATAATTTAGGTGTAACCACACCAGAAGGTATGTCCTTATGGTCTGGGCTAGCCACCGGTATCACATTTTTGATTGTCTGCTTAGCCGCTCCATTTTGGGGCCGTCTAGCAGATAAAAAAGGACGAAAAATTACATTAATACGCTCTAGTTTTGGCATGGCATTATGCAATATATTAATCGCCTTTCAAACCACACCCGAAGGAGTTGTTCTTATTCGCCTTGTTCAAGGTCTTGTCAGTGGCTTTTACACGGCTACTATAACCCTTATAGCTTCTGAAACGCCACTCGAGCGAACAGGTTGGGCTTTAGGTCTACTAGCTTCTGCCAACCTTGCTGGTTCACTAATAGGACCTTTATTAGGTGGCTATATTGCAGATACGGTAGGCATTCGAAACGACTTTATTCTTGTAGGTATTCTTATGGGTTTAGCCGGTGTGCTAGCTACTATATTCATCCATGAAAATTATGTACCACAACCTAATCCCGAAAAACTTTCTATCCGTAAGTTGAAAGAGCAAATACCGGAATTTAATAGTATTGTCGCATTATGTGTAGCCTCCTTTATCTATGCCATATGCATCATGTCCTTACAGCCAGTTATCTCTGTATATATTAAGGGAATCGTTCCTAGCGATACAGAAAATCTTGCATTTATTGCAGGTGCCGTATTCTCTGCTATGGGGATTGCTCAGCTTATGAGTAGTTCCCCTCTTGGTAAACTAGTCGATAAAATTGGTCCTCGTAAGGTATTAGTTGTTTCGCTTATTTATGTAGGTTTATTCAATATTCCTCAAGCCTATGTTACTGATGTTTACCAGCTAGCAATGATTCGATTTTTACAAGGCTTTGGGTTAGGTGGTATGCTTCCTGCACTAAACACTTACCTATCTTCAAAAACACCTCGAGAATTTACAGGCCAAGTATTCTCCTACAATCAGTCGTGTTTATTCTTTGGATATTTCCTTGGCGCTATTGGTGGCTCTAGCCTAATGGCGTGGCTAGGCTTTACTACCCTATTCTGGGCTAGCGGTGGATTATTCATAATAACCGCTTTATGGATTGCTTTAAAACTAAAATAAGATTCGTTTAATTAATTTCTGTTTTATTCAGTTTTTCTAGTACTTCTCGTTTAATTTGTCGTTGCCGATCCCATGCAATGATAAACACAGTAGCAATGATACAGATCATGCCAAATATACCGATGAGGGTGAATTCATTCCCTAAAAGGGCCCATCCAAATAATGCAGCCGAAATTGGTTCTAAAGATGAAAGAATCGATCCTTGCACGGCACCAATGCGACGCACACCTTCGATATAAGCATTAAAAGATACAACTGTACCGAGTATGATAATCGTAAATAATCCAACCCAAGTCATACCATCCCAAATGGCTTCTGATGCCACTTGGCGGAATACGATACACGCCAAAATGCCAGATATAAACATACCAAAGCCAACAATGGATGATGTACTGTATTTTTTTAAGAGTTCAACAGGTTCCAATGTGTAAACACAAATACTAGCCGCTGAGATGAGGCCCCAAAACAAAGCATCCCCATTAAATGCAGATAAATCTAACCCCTTTTGCATGATAATACACACCGTACCAATCATAGCTAGGACTACACAACATAATTCTGGGAGAGATGGCTTTTTAAAATATCGTATAAATAGATAAATAATCAACATCGTAGGAGCCACATATTGAAGAACAGTAGCAACACCTACACCTGAAATGGCGATAGCTTTAAAGTACGAGTACTGTGCCAACGCAATGCCTAATAAACCGAATATGAGCAATTTCCCAAAGTCTTTTGGATGTTTAAATATATTAAAAATGCGCCGTCCATCTTGTATATAAGCGAGTAGAATTGTTAATAAACCTGCTACAAGTAACCGCACCTCTAACAGCCACTCTACATTTAAATGCTTTGCATTTTCGAGGAATTGCACCGATGTACCTGAAAGTCCCCAAAATAGGGCCCCCATAATGGCAAGTCCCATGCCTATCCACTGTTTTTCTTCCATCCGTCCTCCGCATAAGAATTGATCACGATTCCAAAGAGTTTATCATTAAGATGATTGACCTCGTTTTTCTAAAGCAATAATAATAACGGTAGCAATAATCATGGCCATCCCTAAGATACCTATCCAGTTAAATTGATTGCCTAATAAAGCCCATCCAAAGAAAGCCGCCGAAATCGGCTCAATCGATGATAAGATGGATCCTGAAACAGCACCAATGCGTTTAACCCCCTCAAGGTACGCATTAAATGACACAATGGTGCCAAGAAAGACTACATTAAAACAGCCTACCACAGTCCATACATCCCACGTTGCATACGAATGAGGCTGATGGAAAAGCACAGCTGCTACGAGACCACTAAGGAGCATACCAAAGCCTACAATAGGAATTGTCCCATAGGTTGCTAATAATCGTACTGGGGAAACACTATATACAGCTACGCCTACGGCAGATAATAAGCCCCAAAATAATACATCACTACGGAAACTTTCAAAAGAAAAACCATTATTCCCCATCAAGCAAATGGTGCCTACTAAAGCGAGGATAACTGAAATGATTTCCCCTGTGGACGGTCGTTTTCCATAGCGCACCAGCAAATAGATGATAATCATAGACGGCGCCAAATACTGCAGCACCGTCGCTATGCCCGCACCAGCGATAACGATTGACCGAAAATAGGTGTATTGGCATAGTGCCATACCAAATACGCCGAATACAACGAGACCTAATGTATCTCGCCAATTACGGAATACATTAAAAATAGTATTACCTTGACGAATCCATCCATATAAAACAGTTAACAGTCCTGCTGTAATAAGACGCATCGTCAAGAGCCATTCTAGGTTCATATTACGAAAATTGCCTAAGAATTGTACCGATGTGCCTGACACCCCCCATAAGATGGCGCCTAATAATGTTAAGATAATACCGATAACTTCATATCGTTTCATAATGTTACTCACCTAATAAAGACACGTGCACCTTTACAACAACCTTACGAATACTAATAGGCTTATCGTCTACGGCTAACAGGGGTCTATGAATATCGGAAGGAAAGAACACGGTGTAATATCCTTCTGGACAATGGATTTGCCCTTCATCTACAGATTCATTAGGATAGAAATAGCAATCTCGTTCAGGATATGATTCAATCGGTTTTACACGACCACGATCTACAAAAAAGCCCATGTTCTCTTGCCCCTTCACCATAAACTGAATATCTACATAATTCTTGTGAGATTCAGGTTTTGTAGCTTCAAATAATTTTGTTTCCACATCATCCACATTGGCGTACATCATATCACCTTCTATGGCATGACGACCTCCAGGCAATGCTTGTA
Source organism: uncultured Veillonella sp. (assembly GCA_963539855.1). Taxonomy (GTDB): domain Bacteria; phylum Bacillota; class Negativicutes; order Veillonellales; family Veillonellaceae; genus Veillonella. Next base: position 4,345 of record CAUTOY010000052.1, on the reverse strand, counting down.
AATCAGTGTTTTTTAAGAAATCAAGAGCTCGAATGATGGCTGCGGGATAGCCCATTCTTGTATAATCTGCATGTATACTGGAGAAAAACATAACTATATCCTTTCTATAGGAACCATACTGCATAGACATACTATACTAAAATACAATATTAATACGATTTTTATACCTCTATCGTAGCACATAAAAAGCTTAGCTTCCACACATGATTATATAAACACAAACCCTCCATACGCTACATATATGGAGGGTCCGTAAAATACTATTCAGTTTTATGACTTACGTCAAAACTTTTATACATATGAAATTGTATATTTAGTTATTACTTACATGTTAACTCTAATTGGAATTAACTACGTGGACAATTTTACATTACTCTTTATCCTTGAAAGCAGCGATAATTTCATCGGCTTGCTTATGAGGAACCTCTTCATAACTATAGAACTGACGATTAAATACGCCTTGTCCTTGTGTCATAGAGCGCAAAACAGTAACGTAATCTGACATTTCTGCCAACGGTACTTGTGCTTTAACAACGGATATACCAGTTCTTTCACTTTGTTCCATGCCTAATACACGACCTCGACGACTATTTAAATCACCCATGATGTCCCCCATGAAAGCATCTGGTGCAAACACGTTAACTTCATAGATTGGTTCTAATAGGACTGGTTTCGCCTTTGGAATTACATCCTTGATAGCCTGTGACGTAGCTACTTTAAATGCTAACTCTGAGGAGTCTACACTATGGTAAGATCCATCCAAGAGTGTCACTTGCACGCCAATCATAGGATATCCCGCAATTAAGCCTTTTTCTAGGGTTTCTCTGGCGCCCTTTTCCACTGCTGGTATATATTGTCTTGGTACAGCACCACCAAAAATCTTGTCTACAAAGGCAAATTCTTGACCATCATATAATGGATCAACTTGAATTTTAACATGTCCATACTGACCATGACCGCCACTTTGTTTTTTATATTTCGATTCTGTTTCTGCAGATCCTTTAATTGTTTCACGGTATGGAATATATGGTTTTACAAGTTTCGCTTGTACGCCGTATTTACGGTCCATCTTGTTAAGGATATGTTCTAAGTGCACTTCGCCCATGCAATCGATTTGCAATTGGCGAGCTTCCGGATTTTTCACAACTACACAAGTTGGATCTTCTTCGGCTACTTTTAACACAGCACTAGCTAATTTTTCCTCTTCACCTTTTTTCACAGCTTCCATAGCTACGGTATATAAAGGTTGAGGGAAACGAATCGCATCGTACTTCACCTTAAAATCAGGAGCTGTTAAGGTATCGCCTGTTTTTGCATTGGCCAATTTCGGTATCACTACGATGTCGCCAGCTTTTGCGGCAGTCACTGGAATTTGTTGCTTCCCGATAAGGGTAACCATCTTATTCCATTTTTCCTCAGTTCCCTGATTAACGTTGAACAGCTTATCACCTTCTTTGAGTTCACCAGAGAAGATGCGTACAAAGCTTTGTTTGCCTGCGAATGGGTCAAGCAATGTTTTAAACACGAATGCGGTTAGGGGTTTATCCACATGCACCACAACTGCTTCGCCAGTGTCTGCTGATTCAGCAGTCATCACTTTTTTAGCTGCATCTGGCATATACCGAATCATTCGGTCTAATACTTGATCTAAGCCAATACGGGATGTGGCACTGCCACACATGATTGGACACACACGGCCTGTAATCATCCCTTCGCGTAGACCTTGACGAATTTCTTCTAATGAAAGTTCTTCGCCTTCTAAATATTTTTCCAACAATTCATCGCTACCTTCAGCCGCGGCCTCTACGGTCATTTCCCGTATTTCTTGGGCCTTTTCGATAAGATGAGCCGGTACAGCAATCTCTGTTGGTTGGCCGTCTTTGTAAGTAAACGCAGTCATTTTGGCTACGTCTATAACACCTTCAAAATTGGCACCTTCGCCAATTGGAATTTGGAGTGGCATAATTGCCTTGCCAAATAGTTCACGCATACGTTCAATAGTACCGAAGAAATCAGCACCATCAACGTCCATTTTATTGATAAATGCCATACGTGGCATTTGTAATTCAACAGCATAATCCCAAGCGCGTACCGTATCTGTTTCAACACCAGTCGTTGCAGATAATACCATTAGCATACCATCACAAGCACGCAATGCGGCACGAACCTCGCCATGAAATTCATTGTATCCCGGTGTATCAATAAAGTTAACCTTATGGTCATGCCATTCACAAGGGGCCATACCTAATTGAATCGTTACATTCCGTTTAATCTCTTCTGGCTCAAAGTCCATAATATGTTTGTTATCTTGACCACGGCCAACAAAATCAACAGCACCAGAGGTTAATAACAAGGATTCTACTAAAGCAGTTTTCCCTGCCCCATCATGGGACACCACAGCTACATTACGAATCTGATCACTACTATATTCTTTCATCGGAATCGCCTCCTTATGTGAAACTTTGAGTTCTTGATATATGATTTCGACGTAATAATATAAAACTCCTCTTTTCCCGAAAAATATTTATCGAAAAAAGAGGAGTTTTTATAATAATGAAATTATCGTCCTACCAAAGATGCACAGCCACCGAAAAGAGCCATGAAAATAATCGAGATAATGACGAAGATAACAAATGTTACAATGCCGGCAAAGAATACGTTCAACTTGGTCAACGTAGTTTGTCTTGCCATTAATTCTAAGCCTACCCACACGGACATAACCAAAATTGTTATAGAGCCTAAGCTAGAAATAAGATTGGATAATGTAGAACTGCCGAACAAACCACCGAAGATAGCCATTAAAATGAAAACAATTGTATACACACAAGTACATAATAATACTTCATAACCTTGTAGATACCATTGAACTTTCATAACAGATTGTACATCATCAGTACCGCCCATTTTTACAGCCACCCAGTTAAATACATAGGAGCCAACAGCCACCATGACAAAAGACCAAATAATACTAGCAATATAGGCTAAAATGAAGAAGAATCCTACGCCAGCCCCAACGAGCATTCCTACTGTGGTAAACTCATTTCTAGGAAGAAATGGAAGCAACAAAGTCCCAAATAAACCTATCAAGATGTAAGGAATGGCCCATAAGAGTGCAGTTCCTAGGAAGCCCTTTTTCAATGTACCATACTGTACAACTTGATCGATACCGCCCTTAAATGGTTGAGTCAGTAGATTCCAAAAGTCAGAATACCATTTTGTTTCCATAAAATCACCTCATATAATAAAACCAAATAAACTACGTTTTTATTATATATGAATTTTATTTATCTTTCTACATAAATATAACAATTATAAACAATCTAAAAGATAATCTATGTCAATGCATTTAAAATGACCCAGTTCTCTTACCGTAATGCTTGGAATCCCCATTTTGCTTCCACCCAACAGTATCGCCAATGGACATAACACGACGCGTCAAGCAGTCCTTACATTTATCAGCATTATCATCCACGCATGGTTTATTATCATATAGCAAATATTTGGCACGGTGTTCTGGGATTGTAATGATAGGCATCAAAATATTAGCCCCTGCAGCGAGTCCCTTTTCGCGTCCTAATGGATCTAATGCTTGTAACGCCGTAGTAGCCGCGATATTTACGTCTTTCAAGAATAGACGCGTTAAGGCAATCATCTTGAGCCCTAGTTGAATGCGGCGTAATTTACCAGCTTCATCATCGATCCCCATAGCTAATGCCTCTTGGCCTAGCGGCGTATCGTGATGCACTACATAAGGTCCCATACCGATCATATCGATATCCATATCACGATAGAACAAGATATCATTTACAAGGTCTTCCTCAGTTTGCCCTGGTAAACCAATCATAACGCCTGTCCCTACTTGGAAGCCGACACGGCGCAACCGGCGTAAACATTCAACGCGCGTTTCAAAGGAGTGCAATTCATCACGAGGATGAATTTTGTGATATAGCTCTTTATTCGTCGTTTCAATGCGCAATAGGTAGCGACTAGCCCCCGCCTCACGCATGCGGCGGTACGCCTCTTCACTTTGCTCCCCTACGCACATCGTAATACCAAGAGAACCATCCCCAATGGCTTTAATATCGCGAATAAGATCTACCACATAATCGACAAATATATCATCACAGCGTTCTCCAGATTGAAGCGTAATGGACCCATATTCATGGTCATAGGCCCACTGTGCCATTTTGATAATATCTTCACGATTCATATCAAAGCGTTCCGTCTTATCATTTTCACGACGGATACCACAGTAATTACAATTCTTAATGCATCGGTTCGAGAACTCGATGAGGCCACGATAATACGCTACAGGCTGTACATATTTCGCCTTCACTTCGTAAGC
>CAUTOY010000051.1:0-9724 GCA_963539855.1 uncultured Veillonella sp. | reverse complement strand
TACCGCATTCTAGTTGCAGCCCCTTTAAAATATAAGAAATACCAAGAAACTTAGGCTTATAACCCCATATATAAAAAAGAACAGCTCGCTAGGAGCCGTTCTTTTTTATTTACCTTATATAACTATATTAGAAGAAAAAGTGATGAATTTCATGGATGAAATGTTGACCGAAGAAGGAGATACAACCATGCATAACGATGAAGATCAAGAAGTATTTGAATGCGCTGTTCATGATAACGCTTGCTTCGATTTCATGCTCTAATTTATGAGCTTCTTCCGCGCTGATTTCTTTGTGGCTTTCAAGGTATGCTTTTAAAGCAGGACCTACGGCACCAATGGAAATCGCAATGGATTGTGGAGACAACATTTTACCGATACCAGCTGCACCGGAGTTAACAGCTGCTAACCAGAAGCCAAGGTCTTCCCAGTTTGTAGGATCTAAGCCTTGAGCTGCTGCGATTTGAAGTGGACCAAACAATACGTTGGAGTTTGTACCGGAACCAGTCAAGAAGGCACCCAACGCACCTACGATAGGAGCGAATAGAGGGTACAAGGAACCTGTACCAGCAACCATTGCTTTCGCAATGTCTGCAGTCATACCAGAGTATGTCATCAATTTAGCTGTCATAACAACTGTGATGATTGTAAGGTATGTGAATTTCAAGTTTTTAACTGTATTACCTAATGTACCAAAGATTTCACTAGCTTTTGCTTTTTGGATGAAACCACCAACGATACCAGCGATGAAAATCATGATACCAGGAGTTGCGATCCATACGAATGTGTAAGGTTTTGCACCAGCACCTTGGTAAATAGGTACAGATGTTTTAATGGATGCAAGAGGACCATTGATTGCTGGGAATAATTTAGAAGTTAATAACAACAATACGAAGATTAAGATGAATGGCATTGCAGCCACAAGGCCTTCGCCACCAGAAACCTTAGGAACTTCGCCAGTTTGTTTAACTGCGTATTGAGGATCGTTAGGAGGCATAATTTTTGCACAAGCAATGATTACTGCCATGATTACGATGGATGCAGAAATTACGGATAATTCAGGACCCATTGCTGCATTGATTACGATTTCAGGAATAGCTAATGCTAAACCGGAAAGTAATGTTACAAGGAATACGCCTTTTAACGCTTTGAAACCGCCGCCAATGATCATAACAACGAAGAACGGAGCGATTAAGTTAAGTAAGAATAATTGAACAGAAATAAATGTACCTAAATGGCTTGGATCGAGGTTTGTCAAGGCTGCCAATGTAGTAGTTGGGATACCGATAGAGCCGAATGTTGTTGGTACAGAGTTTGCAACGAGACATGCGATGATAGATTTAAGTGGGTTAAAACCTACGGCAACCATCATAGCTGCAGGAATTGCAACGGCAGTACCGAAGCCAGCCATACCTTCCATGAAGGCACCAAAGCCCCATGCAAGTAACAATGCAAGTACACGAGTATCAGATGTTACAGAAGAAAGCATTGTTTTAATAGTTTCCATTGCTTTCGTGTATACTACCAAGTTATAAACGAAGATAGCAGCTGTAATAACTAATAGGATTGGCCAAATTGCCAAAGCGGCACCTTCAAGGGCGCCAGTGACCATAATGAATGGGTCAGCTTGGAATGCTGTAATAGCGATAATGAAAGAACCGATTGCAGCAACACTTGTTGCTTGCCATGCAGGTAATTTCAAGATGGATAACGCTACGATCAACCAAATGATTGGAGATAGCGCTAATAGAACGGTGATAGCACTCATTTCTAAAATCATCCTTTCAAGAAAAATAAAAATATATGCTTAACAGGACGATGTAGCAATAATCAATTTAATTGATGAGTAATTCGCTATTGGATTAAGTTGTAAAAGTTCAGTAATAATAAAAGATTACAATAAAATAACAGATATACTTATCAGAAAAAGTGATATATCTCTTAAAATTTTTTAACCTCATAGCTTATGAGGTTAAAAAAATATAAGAGAGGGGACATAAACAGTGTTTATGTCCCCCTCTGTACTAACTACATGTCCGTGTTAGGGCCAACACTAATTAGATATTAGTAGTTACCTTTGAACATTGTAGCAGGAGCTTCTGGTACATAATCGCCGAAGTAGGATTTGAAGTCTAAACCTAATTCATTGCAAAGGTCTTGAACTTCAAGCATTGTACCGTTAAGTACAGGGATGCCTTCAGCTTTAACTTTTTCAACAGATTCGTGTTCTTTTTCACCATGAGTGTAGATACGGTCTTGACCTTGAGCTTTAGGAGCTTCACGTAATTCTTGTAAGAATTGAGAGAAGTGTTTTTTGATTTCAGCAGGGTCACCGAAGAATTCAGGGTTGATAGCCATGAAGCCGTGGCAGATATTGGATTTACCACCAACCATACATTTATTGGAAGTACCACCTTGGGAAAGGATGGAGGAGAACAATTCAGCAATCATGCCGTTACCATAACCTTTGTGGCCGCCAAGAACTTCTGTAGCACCACCTAAAGGAAGGATACCGCCGCCTTCATGACGGGAAATGTTGCCCAATACTTCAGCTGCGTCAGTGGAAGGAACGCCGTCTTTGTTAACAGCCCAGCCATCTGGAGTAGCTTTGCCCATTTTGTTGTACATTTCAAGTTTACCACGAGTTACTACTGTAGTGGAGCAATCGAAGAAGAAGTCAACAGGATCAGCTGGTACAGTCCAAGCGATAGGGTTAGAACCAAGCATAGCTTTACGAGCATATACAGGAACCATGATTGCTTCGGAGTTTGTACAAGAGAAACCAATTAAGCCTTGGTCGGATGCCATTTTAGCATAGTAACCAGCGATACCATAGTGATTGGAGTTACGTACGGATACGATACCAACACCGGATTTTTTAGCTTTTTCAATAGCCATTTCCATAGCTTTGTGGCCTAATAATTGACCCATGCCATCATGACCATCGATAACAGCGGAGATTGGAGTTTCTTTTACGATTTCAGGTTTAGCGTCGATTTTGATCAAGCCATTAGTGATACCTTTGTGGTAACGAACCATACGTTGCATACCATGGCTTTGAATACCGAACAAGTCGGAAGTCAAAAGTACATCTTGAATGATGTCAGCTTCTTTTTCGGAGAAACCGAATTTTTGGAATGCATCCATGCAAAGTTTGTGAAGTGTTTCATAAGGGAAAAGTACAGTGTTTTTAGCGTCTGCCATTGTTAAAACCTCTTTTCAGAAAATATGACCTGATATAGTTGACCCCACTCCGTTATATCAATGAATGAGATATGATGTCCGGTGAGTTCTATATCCTCTCAAATGACAATGTCAGTATAGCACACAAAGTTGAGTTATTGAATAGTTTTACATAACTTAATGCATTACATAATTTGCATAACTTACGTGAAATTTATCACACAGGTTAACAAAAAACACTGAAATAATCGATAATACCTTGAAATTATAAATTATGACTTTTGGTAATAGATACATTCCTGAACGTAAAAAATGGTACTTTTATGCGTTGCTCATCTGTTTCTATTGTAGGGGAGAAACTATAAATAAATACTGAAAAGTATCGATATTTATTGTGTATCTACATGGTACACATTAATAAAAGTTATGATGTCGCATACTTATTTTGATAAGTGATCTTGCTATATGCATTGATATACAATACATTAATTAATGTAAAGTTTGAAAAATATCGATATTCGTTAATTTTATTACAGATATAGTGGTGCATGTATGATACTATAAATATACATATAGAATTACTGATACTAAATACAATGATAAGAGAGGTGCTTATATGAAAGAATATAAGAGCGTATGTCCTTATGATTGCCCAGATGCTTGTGGACTTATACTTACAGTAGATGATAATAAAGTAATAAAGGTCCGTGGTAATAGAGAACACGCTTTCACACGAGGTACATTATGTCCTAAGATGGCTCATTATGAGCGTGTTATTCATTCGCCTAAACGTTTGACGACACCATTACGACGAATTGGTAAAAAAGGTATTGGCCCAGATCAATATACATCCATTTCATGGGATGAGGCCTTAGAGAGAATTGTAGAAAACTTTAAACATACTATTAATACTTATGGTAGTGAAAGTATTCTTCGTTATTCTTATGCGGGGACCATGGGGGCTGTAAATAGTCCTGCAGCGGATTATTTTTTCCGTTGTATTGGTGCTACTAGCCAAGATAGAGGCATATGTTCTCCAGCGAAACAGGCAGCATTTAAGTCCGTCTATGGAGATACAATTGCGATAAAACCACAAGAAGCACAACATAGTGATTTGATTATATTATGGAGCCTTAACGCGACGGCCACAGATGTACATATATTACACGATGTGAATGTAGCAAAACGAAACGGCGCTTCTGTATGGGTTATAGATACGCATAAAACATATACTTATGATCAAGGAACACATCATGTGTATGTAAAGCCTGGGTCTGATGGTGCATTGGCTCTTGGTATGATGCATGTTATACATCGAGATGGTCTAGATGATACTGAATTTATTAAACAATACGTACAGGGCTATGATGAGCTAGTACGGGATGTATTGCCTGAATTTACACCAAATCATGCTTCATCTATATGCGGTGTGCCAGCTGAAACTATTGAAGAGCTAGCGCATGCGTATGCAAACGCAAAGGCTCCATTTATTCGTCTAGGTAGTGGCCTATCTCGTTATGGTAATGGAGCAATGACTTGTCGGTGCATTAATGCATTGCCTGCAGTGGTAGGTGCTTGGCAACATCTAGGCGGAGGATTATTATCTAGCTCTAGTAGTAGCCAATATTTTAATAAATCATTTATGCAACAGCCTAATACACCGACACCTCCTAAACGAATGATGCCTATGATTTTGCTAGGTGAACTGTTAACAAATCCGAAAGCACTTCTTGAGCATGGATTGGATGATACTAGTGGCGGAGTTCCCGTTCATAGTCTATATGTTTTTTCATCAAATCCAGCCATAACAGCACCAAATCAAAATCTCGTTAGACAAGGGCTCATGAGAGCGGATTTGTTTACCGTTGTTCATGAACGCTTCTTTACAGATACTTGTGCCTATGCAGATATTATCTTACCAGCTACGAGTTCTGCTGAATCGGATGACATCTTTAATTCTTACGGACACTATACAATTGCGGCTAGCTACCAAGCTATACCTCCTGTTGGTGAATCGAGATCTAATTGGCAAGTTATTTCTGAACTTGCTCAGCGTATGAGGTTAGATGATCCTTTCTTTGCTATGACAGAACGAGAACTCATTGAGCATATGGTTCGCAATTCACCTAAGCTTTCACAAGAGGAACAAGATGCGATTTTACGTGGCGACTTGGTTGAAGTAGCATTGCCAGATAATTATAAGATGGATTTCAAAACTCCATCAGGCAAAATTGAAATCTTAAATCCTCGAGAATCCATTCCGTTGATTACCTATACAAAACCATATGGTGATAATGAACCATTTTGGTTGATTAACGGTAATGATATACGGATATTAGATTCTAGTTTTTGTGAATTAGAATTTGATGATCCTGAATTGATGAAACTACGGATGCATCCAGATGATGCTGCACTATATAACATTAATAATAGTGATGTTGTAGAGATTTATAATAATCGAGGGTCTGTTCGTATTAAAGTATATCTAGATGATACGGTACAACGAGGTACACTTGTGACCCTTGGCGTTTGGTGGCAATCTCAGGCCAGTGACGCTAGGGTAGGAATCAATGCTGTAACTGCATCTAGACCGACAGATGAAGCGTGGGGGAGTACATTCTACGACGTACAAGTTAATATTCGTAAGGTATAATGAAAGTTCGATATAATTCGATTTTGTTGTTGAACCGGAGTGCTATATCATATATAATGTTATCTAATATGATAGTGGATTACGAAGGGAGATAACCTTATGGATGGAAAAGAAAATCTTTCACTGCGCGCCTATTTGGCAATAGGCATGATGTTATTCGCCCTATTCTTTGGTGCGGGAAATCTTATTTTCCCGGCCGCATTAGGTCAACATGCAGGGTCTAATGTAGGATGGGCATTAGCTGGTTTTGTATTAACTGGCGTTGGGTTACCGTTACTTGGCGTTATGGCCATGGGCTATTCTGGATGTAAAGACGTTGAGGAATTAGCTGGTCGTGTACATCCAATATATGGTCTTATTTATACAGTGGCCTTATATTTGAGTATTGGTCCTATGTTTGCGACACCAAGAACGGGTACGGTTGCTTATGAAATTGCAATCAAGCCATTTTTGCAAGGCATGTCGATGGATATGCAGCCATTATTCCTTGCTATATTCTTTGGTGTTTCCTTGTGGCTGTCAATTAGTCCGCAAAAGCTTGTCAATCGTATTGGCAATATTTTGACGCCTGCATTATTACTTGTCATTTTATTACTTATCGTTAAATCTTTTATTACACCGATTGGACCTTATGCGATACCACAAGCCGCTTATGCAACTAATAGTGTAGCCGTATTGCAAGGGTTTCTTGATGGGTATAATACTATGGATGCGTTGGCCTCGGTGGTATTTGCTATTCTTGTAATAGATTTTGTACGCCTTACAGGTGCATCGTCTCGTGATGTCATTACAAAAACGGTGATGGAAGTTGGTGCTATTGCGGTAGGATTACTTGGAATTGTCTATGTTTTCATTGCTAATATTGGTGCTACAAGCGTAGAACGATTTGGTTTGTTTGATACAGGCGCACCTGTGTTAACAGCTAGTGCTGAATTCCTCTTTGGTGGAGTTGGTCAAATTATTTTGGCAATCATCGTTCTATTAGCCTGCTTGAGTACGAGCATTGGTCTTATTACTTCTTGCAGTACCTATTTTAATAAGTTATATAGTAAAATTAGCTATAAGTTATATGTAGTTATTTTCTCTGTAGCAGCCTTTATATTAGGACTTTTCGGATTGAAAACAATCATTAGTGCAGCTATTCCAGTGCTAATGTTACTCTATCCGTTAACCATCGTAATTATACTGTTGGCATTGGGAAATAATTTGTTTGGCGGACGTCGTTGCGTATACTGTTGGACCATTGGCCTAACAATGATTTCTGCCTTGATGAGTGGCCTAGAAACCGCTGGTTGGGCACCGGATGCTATTGAAGGCTTGTTTACCCAATACATTCCATTCCAAGGTGTTGGTATGGGATGGTTGAGCTTTGCTATATTAGGTTTTATCCTAGGTCTTATCCATAAAGGTTTGGCTTCAGATACAACTAAATAAATGTAGAATGTTACTCGCATTCTCTTTTTCTACTCTATTGGCTCAGTCCTTCTTAGAAGGATTACCATGAAAGAAAAGGGGATGCGAGTCTTTTGTTTATAGTGATAAACATCTTTTTTCAAATAGTATTTCCTAGTATAATATTTAATAAGAAATGAAAGATCGTTTTTAGTAAGCAGAGGTAGTTATGAACGAAATCGTAAAAGGCGGTTTGTATCGTCATTTTAAAGGTATGTATTATTACGTATTAGATGTGGCTACACATTCTGAAACGGGTGAAAAATTGGTGGTATATCAAAAATTGTATGATGACCGCGATTTGTATGTTCGTCCCTTAGACATGTTTTGTAGCGATGTAGACCGAGATAAATATCCTGATGTGAAACAACAAAAACGCTTTCAATTAATGAGTGGACGAGATAAATAGTGTTTACTCGGTAGAGTTAATAGTTTGTATATGAACTTGGATATAGCGGCTGATAGATAGGAGGACTTGTGGAACAAAAATTTTTCTTTTTTGATATCGATAACACATTGGCTGTATGGCCTGAAGGAAAAATTCCAGATAGTGCTCAGTATTGTATAGATGAATTGCAACGGCGTGGACATTTAGTATCGATTGCAACCGGTAGAATTCAAGTCGATGCCATGCGTTTTGCCGAGCAAGCTAGAATTACGAATGTAGTTGCTGATGGCGGGCATAGTATCACCATAGACGGAAAATTGGTATCCATGATTGGCATGAATCGAGATATGTGTATTCAATATTTAGAATATCTTGAGTCAAAGCATATTCCTTGGGCTGTAACAGACCGCAATAAATTGGGGCGCATTACACCATATAAAGAAATATTAGAATGGCACCCTGATTGGGACGTATTTAAAACTGTAGTGGACCCAGAATTCGACTTTCATAGTGTAGAAGATTTCTATAAAATCTATGTTTTTTTCAAGGATGGCGAAGAAGAGGAAAAAGATATCGAGCATATGACGCATAAACTTATTCGCTATGGCGATGGGTGTGTCTTATATGAACCTATGGAAAAAGCATTAGGTGTTCGCAATATGATCGGACATTTCAATATGAAACCGAATCAAGTTGTCGTTTTTGGTGATGGCTATAATGATTTGTCCATGTTTAGACCTGAATGGTTAAACATTGCCATGGGCAATGCTCGTCCGGAACTTAAATTAGAGGCTGATTATGTTACAACTGACTGTGATAAGGATGGCATTTACAATGCATGTAAGCATTTCGGATGGATTGATTAATCGTTGGCATAAGACTATTTAGATTATAAATTTTTATAGAATTTTAAAGAAATTCATAGTGAAAACATGATATACTAATAAAGAGCCGCTCATGGGTTGAGCGGTTTTTCTATGTATATATAATTTGGGGAAATTCTATATTTTGTGAGGGATTATCATGAATGTTAAAAGAATATTGGGCTGTGCTCTATTGGGGGGCATGATGGTAGTAACCGCAGCGTGTGGCAATAATAGTGCAGATAAAACGATTACACCTGTTGCACAAGCCGAAACAGTAAATAAGATGCCTAATTTTACAAATGCTCCCATTGCAGATGAGTATGCTGTTTTCGATACAAATTATGGGAAAATTAAAATTCGCTTGTATGGCTCTAAAGCTCCAATTACTGTTAAAAACTTTGATTACCTTGTAAAAAAAGGCTTTTATAATGGCGTTACGTTCCATCGTGTTATCGATGGATTTATGATTCAAGGTGGCGACCCAACAGGAACGGGTGCAGGCGGCCCTGGTTATGAAATTCCAGATGAATTTTCTAATGACCTTCATTTTAATAAAATGGGGATTCTTGCTATGGCAAACCGCGGTCCTAATACAGGAGGTTCTCAATTTTTCATTACCCTAGGCCCAACAGAATGGTTAGATAATAAACACACCATTTTTGGCACTGTTGTGCAAGGTATGGACGTGGTTGAGAAAATCGGGAAGGTTAAAACTGGGAAAAACGATAAACCTATTGAACCGGTGACCATTAACTCTATTACCATTGAGCCGATTAAGGATGATGCTAGTAAATAAGATGGATCATGAACAATTTTTCACGTATATTGTAAGATGTGCTGATGAAAGCTTGTATTGTGGGTGGACAACGGATTTAAAAAAACGGTTAGATGCTCATAATGGCGTTATAAAAGGTGGGGCTAAGTATACGAAATGTCGTAGACCTGTGTATTTGGTTTATCATGAAAGCTTTCAGAGTAAACAAGAGGCACAGTCGCGAGAATATGCTATTAAACGCCTTACTAGGACGCAAAAATTACAGCTTATTGCGTCAGGTGAGAATAGAGAAATAGAACGTATAAATCTATTGAAATAAGGTGTATAAAACATTCAAAACAACCCTTGTTTGTGCTATAATATATTGATATGTTATGACCATGGAGGAGAAAAACATGAAACGGGTTCTA
>CAUTOY010000050.1:0-9936 GCA_963539855.1 uncultured Veillonella sp. | reverse complement strand
CTATATAATATCCGTATCAATTATGGTATATGAACCTCCTGCCAACCCAGCCATTCAGAAAGAGAGCTGCGCTATTCCGCCAGTTTAGCAATTAACATATAGCGTAGAAAGGGAGTGTCCTCCAAAAACAACTTCGGGCTTTCTCTTAGCACATTGTATCCTAGGTATTTTATGCCAATTAGTTAACTAAATTGAGATGGAAAAAGATAGACCCCTCCTGAAAATGACTTCTCCTCTCCCGCCAGTTTAGTAATTAGTAATATGCCAAAAGGGATGCCCCCTGTTCGAAAACGACTTCGGGCTCCGCGTAAGCGCAGTAGCGTGTCGGCTTTCGAACAGGGGGCATCCCATCTCATAGCATATTTAATTACTAATTGGCAAAAATACCATTGGATCAACTGCGGACCCATTAATCCGCACTTCGTAGTGTACGTGTGCGCCAGTACTTTTACCAGTACTGCCCATAACGGCAATGACTTGGCCTTGTTTAACGCTCATGCCCGGTGTAACAAGAACGGCACTATTATGGCCATAGCGTGTCACAAATCCGTTGCCATGGTCGATTTCTACGAGGTTGCCATAACCGCCTTCGGTATAGCCTGCAAATGTTACGGTACCCGCTGCGGTTGCAACGATAGGTGTACCATAATCGTCAGCGATATCGACACCTTCGTGGAATGCGCTTGCAGCACCGGTCACAGGATCGACGCGACTGCCATAAGGCGATGTAATTACGCCCTTGCTTGGCCAGATGCTTGGCGTCGTACTATTCGTGTATCCACCAGATCCTGTGGTGTAGTTCAATTGTTGCAATGCAGCAATGTCTTGAGCCCCACCGTCGCGCAAGATATTGCGCATTGTGTAGAAGCTAACCAATAATTTTTGTGCATCCTTATCTAATTTAGATAGTCTTGCTGAAAGTTGCGCCGCACTTAGCGTGGGACTAGTCTCATCGCTAGCGGCTTCCTGCTTTGGGTCAGAGCCATCGCTACCACCTTGAGATGGTGTGCCAGACTCAGCACCCTTCAACATTTGTTTATTTTCTTCACTAATTTGATTTAAGTTTTGGATTTTCTTATCCAATACTTCTGTTTTTTGTTGTAACAGTTTTAATTGTTCTGTTTGCAATTGTGTTTGTTGACGCAATTGAACGATTTCTGCTTGTCGTGCAATGCCCCAAATGGATAAAACAAGTGCTGCTACAAATAAGATTACAGCTACTACGGCTACAATCTTCGCTTGTTTATGACTCAACGTAATGGTGCAATTTTCACCATTCTGAGACACTACAGAACTCAAAATACTTGGTACTTTCAAAATGCCTTCCTTACTTTTAATCATTCCTCAACTCATCATGCATGTGCGCTCTATACGAACACAACAAAGCGATTTGCCTATTGAGAATGGATAGCGCTCGCTAACGCTTCCTCATTCGTACGTTCCCCAAGCGCTTCGTTTAAACTTTCCAATTCCTCTTGTGAAAGATTGACAAGACTTTTACCTTTCACAATTGGTTTACTGAAAATACGAGAGTCATTTCGGCCATAGATACTGGAAATGCAAACTCCATTATTATTGCCATCTAGCAATGTAAGGGCAAAAGACAAATCGTTGCCGATGTTATCAAATGCATTATACTTCTTAAAGCCGATTTTTTGCAATGTATTACCTTGAATATTGCGAATTTGAGTTTGTTCCTCAATCATATCCTGCAATCCCTTTGCGGCCTCGCGAATTTCAGTGATTTCTACTGAAAGTTTGCGTTCTAGGCTAGCCCCATTTTCACCTTGCATGAAGAAATTGAACTTCTTCGTTAAGCTCCCCAATCGGATGTGTAGGATGATGCAATATACCAATAAAATAACGGCTAATGTGCATCCCAATACACCAATATAAGGTTGTATAGATTCTAACATTCAAAACCCTTTCTATCTAATTCGTCCATAAACGGACTAATAGCACGTTCTAGTATACCATGTAATGATGCAATAAGTACACCATAATTCACAATAGGCGTACCTTGCACAACGGCGCAATCAATACGCCGTAACACCTCGCGACGCGTCAACATGCACGCCCCACAGTGGATGATAAGATCATAATCGCTTACATCCTTAGGGAAGGCGCCGCCGCTGGTAAATTCAAGCTGTAAATCCGCATGCCCCTTCTTTTTGAGCCACATCGGAATTTTAACAGTTCCAATATCATCGCATTGGCGACGATGCGTGCAGCCCTCACTAATAAGCACACGCGCACCTGGTTTCAAGTTGTTAAGGGCTTTTACCCCCGTTACTAAATCCTGTAATTTCCCCTTAAACCGAGCCATCAATATGGAGAATGATGTTAATGGAATATCCGCAGGCGTCAATGCATTCACAGCCTCAAAGGCTTGCGAATCAGTGATGACGAGTTTTGGTTTTTGTGAAAGCTTACTGAGCATGGTCGGTAGCTCTTCTGTTTGGCACACCAAGGCAAGTCCTTTGTGGTCCAAAATCTCACGAATTGTCTGAACCTGAGGCAAGATTAGACGTCCCTTTGGCGCCGCCGAATCAATAGGACATACCAAAATGATAGTATCCCCTGGATCAACTAATCCCTGTAATAGAGATTGCTCACCTTCTACATCGAGCGGTGTTAATCCGCCTAGTAAATCGAGCAATGTAAGACGGTCCCGATTTGATGTAAAATCCGTAGAATCTACGACGGTAGCAATGGCTGACAAATCTGGATACGCTTCGACATAGCTTTGGTAAACGCTAGTGCTTTCACTATCAGAAGCGTTAATTTCATTGATGAATAATGCGATAGGCACATTGTTTTGTTTCAACTTATTAAGCCACATCATATCATCGGCAGTGGGCGCTTCATCAGTACGCAACACATACACAGCGAGATTGATTTTTTTAATAATCTCTTCAGTTTTTTCAATGCGAAGAGCACCCAGTTCCGATGTATCGTCAATACCTGCCGTATCGGTAATAACCACAGGGCCTAGGGGCAATATTTCCATAGATTTGCTAACAGGATCTGTCGTAGTGCCTGCCACCTCAGACACGAGGGATACAGGTTGATCCGTCAGCATATTAATTAAGGTCGACTTCCCCGCATTACAACGACCAAAAAAGCCGATGTGTACGCGGTTCGCCTTTGGTGTATGTTCCATTATACGCGAAACTCCATTGTTTCTTCATGTTCTGTGCTCTCTTGAGCATCCATATACGCAATAAGACGTTCTAATTCAGTTTCAGAGCTAAAGGCAATTTCAATTTTACCTTGTACCTTCTTACCAGCTCTAAATTTAATAGATACTGGAGAGCCTAGGCTCAATTTTAAACGATCAATCAATGCGCGAACCTCAGCTGTATCATGAGGCTCTGTAGTATCTTTAGACTTAGTCTTTTTAGACATCATCGCTTTTACGAGCTGCTCTGCTTGGCGAGCGCTTAACTCGCCCTCTTTAATGCGCTCTGCCGCTTCTACTTGTTGCGCTGCGCTACGTAAAGCCAACAAAGGTCGAGCTTGACCAACAGTTAAATCGCCTTCAATCAAATCCTTTTGAACAGACGCAGCTAATTTCAAAAGGCGCATCATATTAGCAATATAAGAACGGCTACGACCAAGACGTGCAGAAATCATCTCCTGAGTTTGCTTATATGTATTCATCAAACCTTGATACGCCAAGGCTTCTTCAATGGGATCCAAGCCTTCACGTTGGAGATTTTCTACCAAAGCGACTTCTGTCATTTCCTCTGTATTATAGTTTTTTACAACTACAGGTACTGTTTCTAGGCCCACCATCAATGCAGCGCGATAACGGCGCTCGCCGGCTACGATTTGGTATTTATCCTTTTGTTTGCGAACGACAATTGGTTGAAAGATGCCTAGATTCTTAATAGATTCAGCTAAAGTAGCTAAACTTTGTTCATCAAAATTCTTACGTGGTTGATCCTCATTAGGAATCACATCCCCTATAGGCAGCTCGTGAACTTCACGTTCAGGTAAAGCTGTTTCTATGGACTGCTCTCCCATCATTGCTGCTAATGTTTTTCGTTCTTTTTTCTGTTTCATCGCCATAATTAACCCCAATCTATTAGTACTTTCACACCGCATATATAAAATGCAGCACAAACCAATATACAGTTTGTGCTTACATTACATAATCATATTTATTTAGTCTAATCTATACCAATTATTTCGTTTTCTTAGAAGCTCGAATAACCTCTTTAGCTAATTTAGTGTAAACAGCTGCACCCTTTGATTTCGGATCATATACAATAATCGGCTCCCCATAACTTGGTGCTTCACTGAGGCGAACATTTCGAGGAATAATTGTCTTATACACCTTAGTGCCAAAGAACGATTTTACCTCATCTGCCACTTGGACAGACAAATTAGTGCGTCCATCAAACATGGTGAGTAACACACCTTCAATTACAAGTTCTTTATTAGATGTTTGTTGCACAATTGTAATCGTCTTAACAAGTTGGCTAACACCTTCCAAGGCATAGAATTCAGTTTGAATCGGAATCAAAACACTATCTGCCGCTGTAAAAGCATTTAATGTTAATAAACCTAGAGATGGAGGGCAATCAATGACGATAAAATCATACTCATCGCGTACAGAAGCAATGGATTTTTTCAAAATTGTTTCACGTGAAACAACACTTACTAATTCGACCTCAGCACCAGCCAATTGAATTGTTGCAGGCGCTACAAATAGCTTTTTAAGCATTGTAGGTTGAATAATGTTAGTAATATCTTCTCCATCAATTAATACATCATGAATACATAATTCTAAATCATCTTTTTCAATGCCTAATCCAGAACTAGCATTACCTTGCGGATCTAAATCTATCAACAACACTTTTTTGCCTGCATCAGCTAAACAAGCGCTGAGATTTACAGATGTCGTAGTCTTGCCTACACCGCCTTTTTGATTAGTAATCGCTATTACTTTGCCCACAAAATTCACCTCGACTTTACGTTCCAAAATATTTCATTTCATTATAACATAGGGCACGCAAAAGAAATAGAGCTTTATAGATTTACATCATTAGGTATAAAACAGTTATATATAACTTTTTTCTATAGACACCCCTTAATAAATTATATGAAGCTATAGCCTTTACAGTATATATAGATATATTTATACTTATAAAAGACAGTATTTTAATAGGTTTAACATATTAACTGTATATAACCTATTTGTATTAGAGTTATCAAAGGAGGCGTTTCTCATGCCCATTTATAACGGAATGCTTCCCGTCATCAATAAAGATGAAGTAAAGCGATATGCAGGACTTCGTCATGCTGAAGATTTTCCAGAAAAATTCGTTGACGAAGCTTGTAAAGAAATCCAATTATTAGCGACACCAAAGGGTGTCTACCAAGAATATGATTACGATGCGGAAAACAAAGTTATTTTAAGTAATCCGCCACTCAAAATTGAAGGTTCTATCATTGAAAAGCATCTTGAAAAATCAACAAAGGTATACGTACTAGGCGTTACAGTTGGTGAAGACGTTGAAAAACGTAGCGAACAGCTATTCAAACAAGGTAACTACACCGTAGGATTACTACTAGATGCAGCTGCAACAACTGCAGTTGAACAGGTAGCCGACCAAGTTAACGAGGTAATCAATAACATTGCTAAGAAACAAGGTTATGCACCTACATGGCGTTTTAGCCCAGGCTATGGCAACTGGCCTTTAGAAATACAACCACAACTTGGCAAAATTATTAAAACCGAACAAATTGGCTTACAAGTTACAGAAAACTTCTTATTATTTCCAAGAAAATCCGTAACAGCTATTATTGGTTTAATGCCAGGGGACCAATGCTTGACAACAAAACGCGGTTGTAGCTCTTGCTCACAAAAAGATTGCCAATCAAGAAAGCTCCCAGAAAAAGTAGCGGATCCAAAACCAGAAACGAGCAAAACAACAGCCGAAACATCTGGTATAGCTATGAAAGCACAACCAACAGAATAAAGTTTTAACACACAATGTTTCACGTGAAACATTACCTTGTATATCTGTACCATTGTATCCATATGCAAGCAAAAATGTTTCACGTGAAACAATCTATTTATGATATCGAAAAGATGCAATTGTTATAATGAATTAGTGGATTGAAAACCCGCATATAGAATGGTTTAGAAAGATAATTGTGAATGAACATTACTTTCGCAGCGACTTTGGCCCTGCGGAGCCCGAAGGGCGTAGACAGACCCGGCCGGTGGAGCGAGAAAGAAATGTTCATTCACAGCTCTAATGTTTACATACATTAAGGCGGGCAGACATCACAAAGTTCATATATCAATAATTGCATCTATTATATATAAAGGATGATTCACATGTACATTTTTGACGGTGCTATGGGCACAATGCTTCAAGCCGCAGGATTAGAAGAGGGCTATTGTCCAGAATTATTTAACGTAGAACGACCAGAAGTGGTAAAAAATATCCACGCACAGTATTTACAACATGGTAGTGATGTAATTACTACCAATACATTTGGTGCATGTGGCCTTAAATTAGAAGATTACGATTTACAAAATCGTGTAAAAGAAATAAATATAGCAGCTGTAAAGGTTGCAAAAGAAGCCATTGCAGAATTCAAGCCATCCGCTCGTGTAGCCGGTTCTATGGGCCCTACAGGACGTTTTTTACAACCATTGGGCAATATGAGCTTTGATTCTATTTACGATACATATAGAGAACAAGCAGAGGCTTTGATTGAAGGTGGTGTTGATTTCATCATTATTGAAACAATCATCGACGTACAAGAAATGCGTGCCGCTTTATTAGCATCTTTAGATGCACGCGAAGCAGCGGGTAAAACTAAGGAAGATGTACAAATCATCTGTCAATTTTCTTTCAGTGAAGACGGTCGTACCATTACAGGCACACCACCAGAAGTTGCCACAACCATCGTAGAGGCAATGGGGGCCGATATCATTGGTATTAACTGCTCTCTTGGACCTGAACAAATCACACCACTTATTGAAAAAATTGCTAGTGTCACAAATTTACCTATTATTTGTCAACCAAATGCAGGTATGCCACAACTTATTAATAAACAAACGGTATTCCCACTTTCAGCTGAAGAGATGGGCCCATTAATGATTCCAATTGTTGACGCTGGTGCAAGATATGTAGGCGGTTGCTGTGGTACAACACCAGCTCACATTCAGTCCATTTCGGACGCTGTGAAAGCACATACACCTAAAGAACGTGCTCATATTGAACCTAAAACAGTAATTACAAGCCGTACAAAATTACTTGAACTAGGTCACAATGTGAAACCGTTAATTATCGGCGAACGCATTAACCCAACAGGTCGTAAAGTACTTGCTCAAGAGCTACGCGATGGCTCTTTCATCCGTGTAAAACGCGATGCATTAGACCAAGTAGAGGCTGGAGCAGACATTCTCGATGTAAATATGGGCGTGGCAGGTATGGATCAAACGCCATTAATGGAAAAAGCCATTTTTGAATTATCTATGCTCGTAGAAACACCTCTATCCATCGATACATTAGACCCTAAAGCTATGGAAGTAGCCCTTAAAAACTATCCAGGCCGTGCGTTAATCAACTCTGTAAACGGCGAAGAGGAATCCATTACACACGTTATGCCATTAGCTAAACGGTATGGCGCTGCATTGCTTTGCTTGCCAATTTGCAGTGGTGACTTACCTGAAAAGGCTGAAGATCGCGTTGCGTTAGCTGAAAGCATCGTAAATCGTGCATATGGTTATGGTTTACAACCACATGACCTATTACTAGACCCATTAGTTCTAACACTTGCCAGCGGTGAAGATAGTGCACGACAAACCCTTGGCACATTGCGTTTATATAAAGAAAAATTTGGTTTTCCAACAGTTATGGGCTTATCCAATATTTCCTTTGGTATGCCTCAACGCCCATATCTAAACGGTCAATTCTTAACAATGGCTCTCGCATCTGGCTTGACAACACCAATCATGAATCCACTTAACTATGCTGCTAAAAAAGCATTCGTATCAAGTACTACACTTCTCGGTTGGGATCCAGGTTCCGCGGAATTCATCAAAGAATATGGTTACGAAGATGAAACAACAGCACCAGGTAACGTAGCACCAAAAGGTCCAGATAAAGCATCCTTCGATAGCAATGACCCATTAGCAAATATTCGTGCTTGTGTAGAACAAGGTGAAAAAGAAGCTATTATCGATTTAGTTAAAAAAGCCTTAGCCGATGGCATTGATCCATTGGATCTTACGAAAAAAGGCTTATCTGAAGCGATGAACGTAGTAGGAGACAAGTTCGGTTCTGGTAAATTATTCTTGCCACAAGTTATGCTTGCTGCTGAAACAATGCAGGCTGCTTTCAATACTATCAAAGAAATTATTCCTGCCAGCGACAGCTTGGATAAAGGTACAGTCGTTGTAGCTACCGTTAAAGGCGACATCCACGATTTAGGTAAAAATATCGTAGCGGCCTTGCTAGAAAATAATGGTTATAAGATCGTCGACCTCGGTAAAGATGTTGAGCCAGAAGTTATCGTACAAGCCATTAAGGACAACAAGGCAGCCCTCGTAGGTATCTGTTCCTTGATGACGACCACAATGCCTCAAATCGATAATACTATCGCAGCTATTCGTGCAGCAGGCCTTAATACTAAGGTTATGGTTGGTGGCGCCGTAGTATCTCAAGATTACGCAAACCAAGCGGGCGCAGATATCTACGCTAAGGATGGCATTGCAGCCGTAAACCACGCGAACGATTTCTTTGAAACTTTGAAATAATTGCTAATCTAGGCATATAATATAAGTAGCACTCATAGTGAAAGCCTCACATAACGCATGCGAGGCTTTCACCATACATAGAATTAATACGAGGTATATGATGACATTACGTGAAAAACACCAAAACGGCCAGTTCACCATCACCGTTGAATTGGATCCACCTAAAAGCAGTTCTGCCCAAAAGGTTTTTGAACAAGCAGCGCGCTTAAAAGGCAAGGTTGACGCCATAAATATTGCGGACAGCCCTATGTCTAAAATGCGCATGAGTCCAATTTCTTTGTCCTATTTATTACAACATAACGAAGAAATCGAAACAATTTTCCATCTTACATGCCGCGACCGCAATATTATCGGTTTACAATCCGAATTACTCGGTGCTGCCGCACTCGGTGTTAATAATATTTTGACACTAACTGGCGATAAACCAGACCATGGTGATCATCCATTCGCACAATCCGTATTCGAAGTAGACTGCATGGGCCTACTCAATATTGCAAAAACATTAAATGCCGGTAAAGATTTAGCAGGTAATGACCTTGATGAACCAACACATTTCTATATCGGCGCTACAGGCAATCCTGGCGCTCCTGATTTAGAAATCGAACGTCAAAAACTAGCTGCTAAAATCAAAAATGGCGCACATTTTGTGCAAACACAACCAATTTACGATTTAGAACAAGCTAAACGTTACATCGATAAAATGTCCGAATTCAATGTACCTATTATGCTCGGTTTGATTCCTCTTAAAAGCTTTAAAATGGCTACATACCTTCATGAAAAAGTACCTGGAATCAACCTTACCCAAGACATCCTTGACCGCGTAGAAAAAGGCGGAAAAGAAGCTGGTACAGAAATTGCCATCGAAACACTTGAACAAATCAAAAAAATCGCTGCTGGCGTACATATCATGCCGCTTAATGATATAGATACGACTTTGCATATTATTGATCACGTGTAATAAAACAATATTAGTCAAGAACCCTCTTCCAAAAGCCGACACGCTATCGCGCTAAAGCGGGACCCGAAGTCGTTTTTGGAAGAGGGTTCTTTCTGCCTAATTTCATTTATATTACACGTAATGCAATATATACCAAAGTCGGTTTTGGAAGGACATTCCGTTTTTCTTCTTTTAAAACATTATTCGTGAT
>CAUTOY010000049.1:0-10043 GCA_963539855.1 uncultured Veillonella sp. | reverse complement strand
CAACCAATTAAATACTATAGAATTTATCATGTATACAAAATATGTATAGATTATATATTCTACACTTTCGTTATAAATTCCTCTAATGAGAATAGAAAAATTTTTGATTGTATGAATGTGAGACTAAAATGGCGAAGGCTCGACAGAAAGGGCCTTCGCCATTTATATAGTGAACTAAGATTTAATTAAATCTCATTATGTAATTTTGGTGTTGTTAAGAATGTAACATCTGGATTACGTTCTTGTACCCAACCCATTTGCCATTCGTTGGCGATGAGTACAACGGTGCGGTCACGGTTATCCTTTACAATCATCGCATTATCTAGACCTTTTAGTGTAGATGTATCTACGTCTCCGTCAATCCAACGTGCCACACTGTATGGCAATGTATGATTTAATAAATCGACACCGTATTCATTTTTTAGGCGGTATTCCAGTACTTCAAATTGGAGCATGCCGACAGCACCAACTACGAAAGAGTCAAGGGCACCTGGTTGTTCAAAGATTTGAACAGCCCCTTCTTGGGCGAGTTGTGTCATGCCTTTTTGGAATTGTTTTCGTTTCATCGTATCTTTTGGAGATACACGAGCAAAGAATTCAGGTGGGAATACAGGAAAGTCGCCAAATGTAATCTTATGCTTTTGTGCACACAGTGTATCACCTACACCCATTGTGCCAGCGTCGAAGACCCCGATAATATCACCAGGGTACGCATCTTCTACAATGGTGCGTTCTGTAGCCAAGAATTGTTGTGGTTGTGATAAGCGAATCGTCTTATTTGATTGGCGATGCAATACGGACATGCCTTTTTCGAATTTACCAGAGCAGATACGCATAAATACGATACGGTCATGATGATTAGGGTCCATATTGGCTTGAATTTTAAATACTAATGCCGAGAAGTCTTCGCTTGTAGGTTGTACAACCTCTTCGATTGCTTGACGTGGCGCAGGGGATGGAGCGAGTTCTAAGAATTTTTCTAAGAATGGTTTTACCCCAAAGTTTGTCATGGCGGAGCCGAAGAACATCGGTGTCAAATCGCCGGCGCGCACCTTATCAAAATCGAATGGGTCGCCTGCAACGTCTAATAATTCGATATCATCAAGCAATGCTTGATATACATCGTCACCTAATAATTCTTTCATGCGAGGGTCAGTTAATGCACCTTTTTCAGAGGCTAACTTTTCTTGACCATGTGTTTCATCCTTAGCAAAGAGCTCGATCGTTTCATGTTCTCTATCGTATACGCCCTTGTATTCACCATTGATACCGATAGGCCAGTTCATAGGGCATGTACGGATGCCGAGAACGTTTTCGATTTCTTCCATCAAATCGAATGGACTACGACCAAAATGGTCAATTTTATTTACGAATGTAAAGATTGGAATACCTCGTTCTTTAGAAACGGCAAATAGTTTTTTAGTTTGTGCTTCCACGCCTTTTGCTACGTCGATAAGCATGACTGCGCTATCGGCGGCCATCAATGTACGATAGGTATCTTCGGAAAAGTCCTGGTGACCAGGTGTATCGAGGATGTTTACGCGACATCCATCGTAGTCAAATTGCAATACGGAACTCGTTACAGAGATACCACGTTGCTTTTCGATTTCCATCCAGTCAGATACAGCGTGTTTTGCCGTTTTACGAGATTTAACGGACCCCGCTAAGTGAATGGCGCCACCGTATAAAAGTAATTTTTCTGTTAGTGTCGTTTTACCCGCATCCGGGTGAGATATGATAGCAAACGTACGACGACGTTGTACTTCTTCTAAAAATGTCATAATTCACCTCTGTTGTTTCGCTTGTGAAAGTTTAATTGTATTGTACAATTTCCACATCATTCATATCTTTAAAATTATACATGATTTTGGTAGTTATGACCACTAAATTGTAGTATAATGAGATTTCAAAGAGCGACTGCGGGGATGGTCGCCATATGTACGTTAAGGAGGGGACCATGCGGTTATTTATTGCAGAAAAGCCATCCATGGCTCGAGAAATCAGTAAATGTTTGCCGGAAAATAAAAACATACAAAAACGCAATGGTTATTTTATCCAAGGTGATGATGTTGTTACATGGGTTGTAGGGCATGTATTACATCAAGCTGAGCCTGGTGATTATGACGATAAGTATATCCGTTGGCGCCCTCAAGATTTACCAATCGTACCTACCGAGTGGAAATTACTCATAACCGATAGTAGTCGTCAACAGTTTGAAACTGTAAAAGAGCTGATTGGAAAAGCTGATGTCATCGTCAATGCGGGTGACCCGGATAGAGAAGGTCAGTTATTAGTCGATGAGGTTTTGTATTTTGTAGGCAATACAAAACCGGTGCAACGGATTTTATTAAATGCATTGGACGAGAAATCTGTAAAATCCGCATTAGGTGATTTGCGCGATAATAAGGACTTTCACAATCTATATCAATCTGCATTAGCTAGAGCACGTGCAGATTGGTTAATTGGGATGAATTTATCGAGGGCTTATACATTATCTGAACGGTATAAGGGGAATAAGGTAACATTGCCTATAGGCCGTGTAAAAACACCGACACTAGCACTCGTGGTACGTCGTGAACGAGAATTAGCTGATTTTAAACCGGTTGATTATTTTACCGTTAAAATTTTATATACTCATGAGAATGGTACTTTTTGGGCAACGTGGCAACCTAAGGATGAACAAAAAGGATTAGATCCAGATGGTCGCCTCATTAATAAGGATATTGCTGACAGCTTAGTGCAACAGCTAGCATCAAGCCCTGATGGTGTGGTAAAATCCGTTACAAAATCCAAGAAGAAAGATTTACAACGCTTGCCATTATCACTATCGTCATTACAAGTGTTAGCGGGGAAGGCATATTCTTATGACCCTCAAACTGTACTTGATACGGCACAGAAATTATACGAGAAGAAATTGACCACTTATCCTCGTTCTGATTGTGAATACTTGCCACCTAATCAATATGGTGACCGCATGGCTATTCTCAGCAATTTAGCGCAATCGGGGGATGAAAAACTTTCACAATGGGCACAAAACTCGGATAGAAATATTAAAAGTCGTGCATGGAATGAAAAAAAGATTACTGCCCATCATGCGATTATTCCAACCACAGTTGCTTGTAATGTAAACAGTCTAACTCAAGCAGAACGTAATATTTACTTTCTCATCAGTCAGGCCTATATTGCTCAATTTTATGGAGAACATGTATATGAGCAAACAAAGATTGTAGTTGGTCAATGTGAGGAAGAATTCGTTGCCAATGGGCGCGTTGTTCTTGAAGAAGGTTGGAAGTCCTTATATAAGCGTCAAAAGTCTAAGAATAATGCAGATAGTGATGAACCGGATTTAACCGATGAACGGGGTGCAGAATCGGGGCCTAAAAAGGATGCTATCGAAGAAGCCGATCATTTGCCGTCGGTTAAAAAGAATGACTCAGTTCAATATACAGATGCATCTGTAGAGTCAAAACAAACAAAACCGCCATCTCGGTTTACACCATCTACATTATTACAAGCGATGAAGGAAATTCATAAGTTTGTAAAAAACGAAGAGTTGAAGAAACAATTAAAGGCCGTATCTGGTATTGGTACGGAAGCGACGAGGGCCAATATCATTGATGAATTAATCAGTCGTGGGTTTATGAAAACATCTGGCAAGAAGCAGGTGTTATCGCCTACCGATACAGGTTATCTCTTGGTAGATGCATTACCTGATGAATTGTTATATCCTGATGAAACAGCCGTTTGGGAGGAACGTCTTGCTCTTATGAGTGAAGGAGAAGATACGTTAGATTCATTTTTAACGGATCAGATCCAATTTTTACAACATTTGATTGATAAGCTTGGCTTTGATAAACAGGTGAGTCGTGATCAAATGATGCCTAATGTGGTCCGTACCATTTCAAATCAAAATGCAAGACGTCCGTTGGATGCAAATCAAGAGAATCTAAAAAATTTACCTGAATGTCCATCCTGTAAGAAGGGCCGTTTACAACTGCGGAATGGTAAGTTTGGCGCCTTTTTAGGTTGTACTAATTATCCGTCTTGTCGATATACTCAGCCTGTTGGCGGTGGTCAGAATGGGAACCCAAATTTGGAGGTTCCGGAAGAGTCAAAGCAATATGTATGCCCTCGATGTAAAAAGGGGTATTTTGTAAAGCAACAGATGCGAGGGCGCACTTCATGGGTTTGTAGTAATCGTTCTGCTTGCAAGACTCAGTGCATGGATGTTGATGGTGTGCCGAGTGTCTATGCAAATCAAAATAAATAATGACACTAAAAAATGCGTGTAGCTTATGATATGCTACACGCATTTTTGTGTTATCTCCGTTTGCCACGTCGACCTGTTTGTGATGTAGAGGTACGGCGTTGCCGAGTATTGGAACCTTTATGGCCTCGAGCCTTATGGGCTTTTGCTTTTGTAGATTGATAGGAACTTGTGATTTTAGGTTTAGCTGTTGTTTTTTTGCGTTTTGGCGCAGTGCTAGCATTACCTTTAGTTTTGATTTGCCCAT
This sequence comes from uncultured Veillonella sp., assembly GCA_963539855.1. Classification (GTDB taxonomy): domain Bacteria; phylum Bacillota; class Negativicutes; order Veillonellales; family Veillonellaceae; genus Veillonella. The sequence goes on along the minus strand of CAUTOY010000049.1, from coordinate 5,529 downwards.
CTTTTGTGTATTTTGTTAAGGTTGCTTGAATCGCACGTTCTATGCGTCGTAACCAAGATTCATCGGCTGGTGTAGCAAATGTAACGGCTATACCAGAATTACCTGCACGACCTGTACGACCGATACGATGGATGTAGTAATCTACATCATGAGGTATATCGTAGTTGTATATATGAGTGATGCCCTCAATATCGATGCCGCGTGCTGCAATATCGGTAGCCACCAAAACTTGTGTTTTTGCCTTGGCAAAGTCTCGAAGTATTTGTGTGCGTCGGCCCTGTGTTAGGTCGCCGTGCATTTCAGCAATGTTGAGACCTGCAGCTGTCAACTCATAGGATAGTCGAATGGCGCCTTCTCGTTTGTTACAGAACACGATTGCCAAATATGGATTATCTTCTTGGATCATCTTGATGAGGCGAGGTGTTTTATCCTCTGGATTCATCATGTATACGCGTTGGTCAATTGAGTCTAGTGTAATGTGTTTGCCCTCCGCTGTTACAGATACCGGTTTTGTCATATATGCTTTTGCTAGGTTGCGTATCTTGTCCGGAATTGTAGCAGAGAAGAGTAACAATTGTCGATTCGCATCTGTTTGACCGATTAGGTTTTCTATGTCTGGTAAAAATCCCATGTGAAGCATTTGATCTGCTTCATCTAATACTACGCGACGGATTGAATCGAGATGGAGAGAGCCGCGTTTAGCGTGGTCCAATAAACGACCTGGTGTACCTAGGATAACGTGAGGACGTCTACCAAGTTGTTGTAATTGGGATTCAATCGTTTTACCACCGATGAGCGGAAGAATATCGACACCTAACACTGCGCCTAGCACCTTTGCTTCATCGGAAATTTGTTTAATGAGTTCCCGTGTTGGTGCGATAATTAGTACTTGTTCTTGATGTACATCTGTGTGAATGCGTTGCAATATAGGCAATAGAAAGGCTAGTGTTTTGCCTGTTCCTGTTTGTGCCTTTGCAATAATATCATTACCTTTGAAGACGATAGGAATCGATTGTTCTTGAATCGGCGTTGGTTCCTTGATGCCTTGTTTTTGTAAGGTGCTAATGAGTTCGTCACAAACGCCTAAGGATTTAAAAGATTTCATGTGTCGTCCTTTCTTTAATATATATTATATTGATTATACCTAATCTTTTAGAGTGGAGCAAATTTATATCATTATGAAATAATATAGAACGAATAATGATTGTTTAATAGCATATAATTAAATAAATGAAATATGGAAAATGAAAATTTATAGATAGAAAATGAGAAATGAGGTTGTGATAATGATTAGTAATTCTTAAAATATAAGAATGCAAATGAGAATGAATATATAATAAATTGATAACGAGATAACCTTAATTATCATTTTCAGTAATGAGAAATCTTATTGTGTATATAATATTAAAATGGATAGACCCTTATTTTATAAGTACGCTTAGTATATTTTTAAAATAGGTATAATCATATTTAATAATAAGTATAAATATTTTGAATAACAAAATGATAATTATTGTTGAAATTATGAACTCTCATGATATAATAATTTAAGATATTAATACGCATTATTATTTGGTGTGTTTAATATGAGGTTGTTAGGTACAATAATTAGGAGGTGTCGTATGGCTATCAAAAAGTTAAAAGATATGAAACCAGGTGAGTCTGGTCTTATTGTTACACTACATGGCAGTGGCAACGTTAAGCATCGTCTAATTGACATGGGTCTTGTACATGGTACAAAAATCCATGTTATGAAGTTTGCCCCTTTGGGGGATCCGGTGGAAATCAAAGTAAAAAACTTTGAATTAGCACTTCGTAATAGCGAAGCTGGCATGATTGATGTAGAGGTTCAATAGGAGGTTCACATGGCAGAAAAAGGGCAAATTCGAATTGCCTTAGCAGGTAACCCTAACTGTGGTAAAACTACAATGTTTAACAATATCACAGGGGCGAAGCAACACGTTGGTAACTATCCAGGTGTTACAGTAGAAAAAAAAGAAGGTCATACGAAATTTGATGGCCAAGAGTTATTGTTTATTGACTTACCAGGTACATATAGCTTAACTGCACGTTCCTTGGATGAGTTAGTAGCGCGTAATGTTATCGTAAATGATAACCCTGATGTTATCGTTAATGTTCTTGATGCATCTAACTTGGAACGTAACTTATATTTAGCTGCACAATTATTGGAACTTGAAAAGCCAATGGTTATTGCTCTAAACATGGCTGACGTTGCTGAAGAAATGGGCATCAAATACGACCTAAAAAAAATGGCAGAAATGACAGGGGCTACAATTGTTAGCACAGTAGGTCGTACAAACATTGGTACAAAAGAGTTGTTAGAAGCAACAGTTAGTGTAGCTGCTTCTCAAAAAGCTCCTGGTGTAACAATTAACTATGGTGATTTGTTAGAAGGCAAAATTAGTGAACTTGTAGAAGAACTAAAACAAGCTGGTACTGTTACATATCCACTTCGTTGGATTGCTGTTAAGTTGTTAGAAAAAGATGCGGACGTTATTGGCAAAGTTATGCGCTTTGAAAATACAGAAGCCGTTATTGAAAAAGCGAAAGCGATTCGTGAAGAAATCAAAGATCAAGTCGATCTTGATGTAGTATTCCAAGAATATCGTCACCGCTTCGCAGTAGAAGTATATAATACATGTTTAACACAGGCTCCTACACAATTAGAAACGCGTTCTGACCGTTATGATAAAATTTTAACTCACCGTATTCTTGGTTTGCCAATTTTTATGGTTGTAATGTGGTTACTATTTAACTTTGTAAATACTGTAGGTGCTATTCCTCAAGGTTGGATTGAAGATGGCTTTACTGCATTACAAGCATGGGTTGTAACAGTTATTCCAGAAGGTCAGTTACAATCACTTATTTCTGACGGTATCATCGCCGGTGTAGGTGCTGTATTATCCTTCGTACCATTAATTCTATTATTATTCCTTGGTATCTCTTTCTTGGAAGATACAGGGTATATGGCACGTGCTGCCTTCGTTATTGACCGTGTAATGCGCGCTTGTGGTTTACATGGTAAATCGTTTATTCCTTTATTATTAGGTTTTGGTTGTTCCGTACCATCCGTAATGGGTGCACGTATCCTTGATAACTACAAAGATCGTATGGTAACAATCTTAATTACTCCATTCATGAGTTGTTCTGCACGCTTACCTGTTTATACTTTGTTTGCAGCAGCATTTTTCCCTCCTGAATGGGCTGGTACTGTAGTATTTGGTGTGTATGCATTAGGTATTGTATTTGGTATTATATTTGCTAAAATTTTCCGCAAATATTTATTTGCTGGCGAAGCAGAACCATTCGTAATGGAATTGCCTCCATATCATTTACCAACTTTAAAAGCTACATTAACTCATATGTTTGAACGTGGTATTATGTACCTTAAAAAAGCAGGTACTTTCATCCTTGCTGCTTCCATCCTCGTATGGTTCATCACAACATATCCAATGGATGTGGAATACTCCAAAGATTATGATGCATTGCATGATCAAGTAGCTCAAACATATGAAATGAAAGATGCTGAAACTTTGGCTCATTTTGGTATCACTACAGATGAACAAAAAGACCAAGTAAATGAAATTGTAGATAATATGAAATCTACTGTAGCAGATGCCACTGCACAAGCAGAAGATAACGAAGAAGATGCTCCTGAAATCGAAGTAGAAGATGATTCTGAAGCACCTGAATTGTTCAATGACATTAAAGAACAAAATGAACAATTATTCCCAGTAGCATGGGCTATGTACAAAAATAGCGTTAATTTAGATGATGAAAATCAAAAAATTGACGAAGCACAAAATTCTGAAAAATTGGAACAATCCTATGCTGCTATGTTCGGTAAAGCAATCAACCCAGTTCTTAAACCATTAGGCTTTGACTGGAAAATCGGTGTATCTCTTGTGGCTGGTTTAGCGGCTAAAGAAGTTGTTGTATCTACATTGGGTACTATCTATGCAGTAGGTGGCGATACAGATCATCCTCAAGCATTGACTGATTACTTACAAAATGATCCACACTTTACACCATTGATTGCATTAACATTAATGCTATTCATCTTGATTTACCCTCCATGTATCGCAGCGCTAGCAGTTATTAGACGCGAAACTGGTTCTTGGAAATGGATGTTATTCATGTTCTGCTATGAAAATGCTTTCGCATGGATTGCATGCTTTATTTTCTACAATATTGGTTTGGCACTAGGCTTCTAATTAAAGCGTAGCTAATCACTATGGTTTACATTCCTTAGATACCTAGAACTAAATTGTATTGACATAATGTAATTTAATTATAGAAAAATTTAAAATAATTCTTGCCAATTATCATTATTTATGGTTAAATGATAATGAGAAAAGGGAAATATCCAAATATATTGCTTTTAACTCATTTATTATATATCAATGTATGAAAAATTGGTGGATATTGAGAAAGAAGGAATTATAATGGATAACCTAATTATAGGACTCATAGTGATATTAGCATTGGCTTATCTTGGTACAAAAATTTATAAACAAGTGTCTGGTAAGGGTGGCTGCGGCTGTGGCGGCGGTGGCTCTGCATCTAATTCCAAAAAATCTTCTGGTTGTGGTGGAAACTGCAGCTGTGATGGTTCGAACAAGGCACTAGGTATTAAACGTACTGATCATTAAGCTGATACAAATTACTAGTAATGAAAGAGGAGTCTCTATAATGAACTCCTCTTTTCATATAATGTAATTACATTTTTTATTATATTTAGTAGAAAGGGATATTATCATGTTCAACTTCAATCAAAACAATCTAAAAAACGCTAACTTATTCGCAGCAGGTCTTGCTTTGGGTACTGTAGGTCTTAAAGTATTGACTTCTAAAGACGCTAAAAAAGTATATGCTGGTATCGTAGCAGCTGGCCTTCGCGCTAAAGAAACTGTATTAGAAACAGCTGAAAAAGTACAAGCATCCGCATCTGATGTATTGGCAGAAGCTCAAGAAATCAACGAAGCACGCAACGAAGAAATCTTTGAAGAAAACAAATAATTGAGGATTTAACTATGTTACAATTTTCTGTTGTACGAAAACTCAGAAATCGCTTACATATTAAGGTAACAGGTCATCGCTTTACAGAAGCTGAAGCTGCTTATGTAGAGGATACATTATTACTTAATGATGCAATTTTAGACGTAACCTTCTATACACGTAGCAGTCAGATCGCCATTAAACATACTGGCGATTCTGAATCTGTACGTGATGCGGTGTTAGGTCTACGCGATTTAGATTTGTCCGAAGCTCCTGCTTTGAATGAATACTCTCCGCGCTTGGTAAATAAAAAATATCGTGAAATGATGATTAATCGTACTGCTATTTACTTAGGTAAAAAAGCAGTGTTACCTGCACCGATTGCGGCAGCATGGGCATGGTTTGACGGTATTAAATTTATCGGCAAAGCGATTAAAACATTGTGGCAACGTAAGTTAACCGTAGAGGTTCTCGACGGTGTTGCTATTGGTGCAGCTTTACTTCAAAAAG
>CAUTOY010000048.1:0-10206 GCA_963539855.1 uncultured Veillonella sp. | reverse complement strand
TGCTCTACCTATTGAGCTACGCCAGCATCATTACGACAAGATGTATTTTATCATCCGTCACACTAAGTGTCAAGAACTTTTTTAAACTTTTTTGAAAGTTTTATTCATTCTTCGCGGTCACCCTTAGTGCTATATCAATATATCATGAAAGTTTTTCTGACGCAAGTATTTTTTCAGAATTTTTCTAACTTCATTTCCTCCTCACATGAATTCACACCTAAACTCACATATATAAATAGATTATTGCTAGTATAGCGACTATAATTCGATAATATCCAAACGATGCCAACGAGGATCTATTAAGATACCATAAAAAGGCTTTCACAGTTATATATCCCACTATATATGATACGGCGGTGCCAATAGCAAACATAATGATATCATTTAATTCCAATGCATGTATGACACGCACTAGATCATACACACACACGATAATCATAACAGGCACAGCCATGATAAACGAAAAATCCGCTGCGGCCCTCCGTGTGCAGCCGATAAGCATACCCCCAGCAATGGTTGCGCCAGAGCGCGAAAAGCCAGGCCATAAGCAGAGCATTTGATATAGTCCGATTTGAAAGCATTGATATATAGTCAAATTATTTACAGAATCTACCAATCGTCCAGACACTGTTCTTTTTTCGGCATAAATCATAAACACAGCACCTACGATAAGCCCTATTATCACGGGAATTGGTCCAAATAAATACCTTTTTATAATGTATTGCAAAAGATATCCAGCCACTAATACAGGTAGCATACCCGCACTAATATGTAATAAAGATACGCCCCGTGTTTTTATCCAATTTTTTCGTTTCAAAAAGCTGTTAAACGTGCGTCTATAATGTGTATAAATAGCAAGGATGGCACCTATCTGAATAAACACTTCAAATACATCGGCATGAGTGCCTTCAAAGTTGAGCATATGCCCAATAATAATCATATGACCTGTACTCGATACAGGAATACACTCTGTTATACCTTCTATAACACCTAAAATGAGGGCTATTACATATTGTTCCATAGCATTCACCTTCTTTCAAAATGTGGTCACAACGCATGGCAATATATAATGCCCTCATCAATCAATATATCTCTAATTAATCAATAACTATAACACTCTCAGGTTTAGTGATTGTCACTACCGCATGTTTTGGATCATTATTGTGTTCTAAGTACAATTGATCACCTTCAAGATGACCACGCCACCCTACAACAATCGGATATGTTTTACTAATAGTCTTTAATAGTTCAAGAGGATTTAGATTTAGAATTGGTGCAAACAACACATTGATACCGTCTATGAGAACTACTTCTGTATCGCTACGGCTTAATGCACGACGAATTACTTCTTCTGCAAGTTTTGGTCTTTCATCACGAGGCACTAATAAAAATTCTTCTTCAATTAGTTGTTTTGCTTCTAAATACTTCCAACCTTTTTGCTCTGATAATTCACGAATCAATAAACTTTTACCAGAACCTGGGCCACCAACAACGAACAATATACGTTCATCATTATTTTGAATTTGTTCCCACCGTTCTTTCACATCTTGTACAGTAACCATATCCTTGCCTCCTCACATAAGATGACCTATTTAACAGGTCGGTCAGACAACATCACTGATTTGATATATTGATTTTTATCATCTAGGGCGAACTGCAAATAGGAATTATTCGACCTTGGATTTTTATATTCATATACCGTAGCCGTTCCCGTACTAGTGGTAGATTCAGCAATACGCGTCGGCATACCATATACAAAGAGCAATAAATATTTGGTATCACCCATAGCGATACCACGACGTGTTGGTGTATAGACATTTAGTAAAACGCGATTAATAAGCGAATTATCATCAACACTAACACCATATTCATTATAACCTATGAACGTAGACCCAAACAGCATTCCCTGTGTACGCCATTCGCCATTTGCATCATTTACAAAATGCTGATTCAAATGCAATCCGCGTAGCACAAAGTCATCCTCAATCAACTGACCGGCATGGAAGGAGTACATAGGCGCCTTAGGCAATCCAAATCGAGACCATACTTGACCATCCAAAATATCAACAGCCTCTACCGTATTATTTTTAATGGTGAAAGCCACATAGGATTTTCCATTTTGAATAGTTTCTGGTAATTGGCTATTATTATTTGTATTCGCTACGAAAGAAGAAAATTCCTTTTTTTCTGGCCATGAATTTTCGGAATGGCCTTCATATAAGAAGATATATGATTCATCAGTCTGATTCCGCCACATCGCATTAGGGCTACCATAGGAGAAAATCATTTCCATACGGGAACTGCCTACGCCGATATCACGAATCGTAACTAAGCCCTTATCAGTAGTATGAAGATTAGTAATAGTACCAACCGGGAATAAATAGGTTGCACCTTGTCCACGCAACTGATTATCTACTAAACGCGATTTATCTGGGCCTGTATACACAGTTATATCCATATCTTTTTCATGATACGTTGTGAATACACCCTTCACCGTCTTTTGAGCGGATGGACTTGGTACATACACATCACCAACACGATAAACTGGACCAATACTTGTACCATCTTCAGAGTTGGACTTTTGAGCCAGACTATAGTCATCCTCATCACCAAGCGTTGGCAAATTATTAGAAGTATAAGAACGTCCGATATCTGCTAGGTTATTTTTTGAATCTTGTGGCATAACACCATCATTTTCACTAGCAGCTTGCCAATACTGTAATGAGTCACCAAAAGCAGTGACAGCCAACTGTTCTGCTAGCCAGCCTGTCTTCGAAGATTCATCAGCAGTAGGCGTTTTCACAACAGCTACAGCCTTTTTTACTTCCGGTATTGTTGGTCCTGCATCAACGGCCCCCACCGATGCGGTTCCTAAAGCACTTAACACTGCCATCATCAATGCAGTACGAGATAACATATGTTTCATTAACGTTTCTCCATTTGTTCTCTAATCCATGTTAACCAAGGCGCCAATCCATCCTTAGCAGTACAGCTAATTTCAAATATATAGCCTTGAGGATTTAAATTACGAATATCTTTAATGGCTTTATCTTTATCGAATGGCACATATGGCAATAAGTCAATCTTATTGAGCAATATAGCTTTTGATTCCTTAAAAATAAGAGGATATTTCAAAGGCTTATCTTCACCTTCTGTAACAGATAAAACGGTAACCTTCATCGCCTCACCAATATCGAACTCAGCAGGGCATACTAGATTACCTACGTTCTCGATAATAATCATATCGAGTTCATCAAGATCTAAATCAGTTATAGCATCTTGAATCATATTAGCATCTAAATGGCAACCCCCAACGGTATTAATTTGTATAACAGGCACACCTAGGGCATGAATACGTTCTGCATCCTTAGATGTAAACAAATCACCTTCGATAACAGCTAATTTATAGTCTTTAACTAAATCTTGAAGTGTTGCTTCTAGCAAAGAGGTCTTTCCGGCCCCTGGAGAGCCCATTAGATTAAAGACAAATATATTTTTTTCTTTAAATACTTGTTGTAACGATGATGCAATGGCATCATTTTTCGCCAACACATTTGTTTTTACTTCTACTTGCATATATACCTCAATCTATATCAATAGATGTCACTTGTAATTCGCGACCACCTATAGTATTTACAAAATGGCTTTCACAATGAGGACAGATGAATTTGTAATCTTGTACATCAAATATAGTATCACAATCTAAGCATTGCCCTTTAATAGGAATCGTATGAATATCGATTTTTGAATGCTCTGCCGGCGTATTCTTTGTAACGGCATCCCAGCAGAATAAGAGTGCATCAGGTTCTACACCACTCATCAACCCCAAATCGAGTTGCACAGAATGAACGATAGACGCATCATTGTTTTTCATGGTCTCTAAGGCAATATCTAATATACCCTCAGCGATTGACATTTCGTGCATGGTACGCCTCATAAACAGCTTCTAACATCATCGTAGTCGTAACAGAGCCCACACCACCTGGTACAGGTGTGATAGCCGAAGCTACCGTGCTCACCGCATCATAATCAACATCCCCTACTGTTTTTCCGTCTAATTCATTAATGCCTACATCGATAACAACAGCGCCAGCTTTCACCATGTCGGCTGTAATCATATGTGCTCGGCCAGCAGCAGCAATCACGATATCAGCTTGTTGTACATGGTTTGCTAAATCAGCCGTACGAGAATGGCAAATAGAAACCGTAGCATGACGTTCAAGCACCATCAACGCTACCGGTTTGCCAATCACTTGGCTACGACCAACAACGACCACATGTTTACCTTCTAAAGGAATACCATAATGATCCAAGATTGCTAGGCATGCCTTCGCAGTACAAGGTGCAAATCCACCTTTACCAGCTGTAACAAGACCGATGTTATAGGTAGTAAGACCATCGATGTCCTTCTTAGGATTCAATGCATCGATTAATTGCTCTGTATCAATTTGTTTTGGCATCGGCATGAGTGGCAATATGCCATGCACCGCATCATCATTATTCAAAGCCATCAATGCATCGTATACCTCTTGATGCGTAGCTGTACTTGGTAGTTGCTTACGCACGAAACCATAGCCAAAATTTTTGGCCGTTTTCTCCATGAAATCCGCGTACATGTTAGCGCCATGATCATCACCAACTAGCAATACAGCCATTGTAATTGTACCGGACTCTAGACCGGTCATCTTCTCTTGTAAAATCGCTTTATGTGCATCAGCCACAGCTTTACCACGTAATTCTATCATGTATATCTCCATTCATTATCTCAAGGATAAACCACATATAAATTCATGTAAAAAGGTGCCTATAGAGGCACCTTTAGTTTGCTCTTATTCTATTATATAACGTTTTGTCTATAGTTGCAGTTACCTATCCTGCAACTAATGACTAAATTGAACCACAATAGGTGTACCAGGAGATACTACGGTTCCCGGTAATTGTTCCTGTGAAATCGCCTTACCAGTACCATCTGGTTTAAAGTATAAACCCGCAGTATGCAACCAATCACGTACCTCTCCAAATGTATAGCCTCTAAAGTCTGGCAATACTACACTGCCATCACCATTAGGTTTTACTGCTGGAAGTTTGGCCGCTGGTACAGCCGCTACAGTAGCGCCATCCTTAACGGAAGGTGACATTTGGTAATACCGCACTAATTGAGACACGATATTCTTAAATACTGGGGCCGCAATTTGACTACCATAGATAGAACCTTTTTTAGAATCATCGATGGCAACAAGAACAACAAATTTAGGATCTTCTACCGGACCAAAGCCTATAAAGGATGCGATATAACGACCTGCTAAATAGCCGCCATTTTTAGTGTCTAACTTTTGAGCAGTCCCTGTTTTGCCTCCAAAGTGATAGCCTTCAACCATCGCTTTAGTACCGCCACCTTCAGAGACTTCTTTTTCAAGAATATCCGCAATCGTTTTAGCCGTTTCTTCTGGTATTGGTTGCCCCACAACCTCAGGATCAGTAGTACTAGTTACCTCACCTTTTGTATTGCTGTAAGATTTAACGATATGTGGTTTCATCATGCTACCACCATTAGCTATAGCGCCAAAAGCACGAACCATTTGTAATGGTGTTACCGCAATACCTTGACCGATAGACATGGTTGCTACATCAAGCTTACTCATATCATCAGGATCATATAAAATACCATCGCCTTCGCCAGGCAATTCAATACCTGTTTTAGAACCAAATCCATAGTTACGAACATATTTAGATAATATATCCGCACCTGTAGTTGTACCAATTTCTGCCATCCCTGTATTGATGGAGAACTTCAAAATATCGATCAATCGAACAGGACCATAGCCTTCGCCATTCCAGTTTTGCATAACATGTCCATTGGCTACAAAGGAACCTTTATCGTTATACACTTGATCTAGTTTCCATTTACCCGATGCTAACGCAGCAGATGCAATAATCGGCTTGAATGTAGAACCCGGTTCATACAAATTTGTTACTGCAATATTCTTAAAATCTTCCTCTGAACCTTGACTATAATGATTTGGGTCATAGGTTGGGCGGTTCGCCATCGCCAAGATTTCACCCGTTTTAGGATCCATAACAATAACGCTAGCATGTTTAGCACCTGTATCTTCCATAGCTTTATCGAGAGCACGTTCCGCTATAAATTGAATGCTTGCATCAATCGTTAAGGTCACACTCTTACCCTTATCAGGTAAATATTTAGATAGTACAGAACCAAAGATGGCATTCCCTTTTCTATCTGTTGCAACTAGTTCCTTTTGGATACCGCCCTTCAATTCATCATCTAGCACCATTTCAAGACCATCAAGCCCCTTATCATCGGTGCCGACAAAGCCGAGTACTTGTGCGGCCAAATTACCATTAGGATAATATCGTTTAGACTCTTCCACAAAGTTAAGGCCTTCTAAATTCTTATCCTCAATCAATTGGGCTACCGCCTTCGACTTTTCTGGTTCCATCATACGGTCAATCCATACAAACGCAGTATCCTCTTGTAATGATTTCACAATATCCTCTTTTGACATCGTCACGTATGGCGCTAGAAGTTCAGCAATTTCACTAGGGGATTGCTTAATCATCTTAGGATCCGCATATAGAGATTTTGTAACCACACTCATGGCCAAGGGGCGTCCATTACGGTCATAAATCGTACCGCGCGGAGATTGTAATTTTCTATCCACTTGCACTTGGCTCAAGTTCTTCGCCTGCAAATCAGACTTATCTATAATTTGTAAAAAGAATAAGCGCCCCACTAATACAACGGCAATACACAGTAATACGCGTACCGTATATTCAATTCGCTTATTATCATTCCCTGAAATATTCATTATGGTCTCCCACTCAATATATTACTTCGATGACCTCTGCAACTTATGGATAAGCGCTTCATATAAATCATCCGGTGTATTATTAACAACACCATTTTGCACCTGTTGCATCAAATATTGTAACCCTTTCGCCACATTATCGCCACAGGCTTCTAGAACGCGCTTGTCATAGTTCAAATCTTTTGTATGTACAGGCATTTCTAGGCTTAAGTCAGCCATACATTCCCCGAATGCCAATGTACCATCCGTAACGGAATATGGCTTACCACACCCAAGGACGTCGGCCGCACACACCTTCGCCAATTGTAACCATGCTTCACGCATACTTTGACTATCTCTAAACTCGCCGCTACGAATTTCCTTGCGCATCCATTTTTTCTCATCTGCCTCTTCATTTTGTACGAAGAAATGAAAGCGCATATGATTTTTAACAATCCACGATACGCGACTAGCAAATTTCTTATTATAGCCGAGACGAATTAATAGGTCATAGGCCATTTGAGCACCTAGATTATCATGGCCTCGGTCGGTGTAGCGTCCATTAATAACTTGCCTAATAGTAGGCATTCCCTTTGCTACATCATGTAATAGGGCACCCCAACGAAGGGTTAAATCAGGTTCCGTTTCCGAAACGACAGCTAATGTATGGTACCATCCATCAAATTCGTGAAATGCCTTTTCTTGAGGCAATCCCACTAGATGATATAGCTCTGGCAATATAGGAATCTCTTTAACTTCCCCATTTTCGACGACGCGACACGAACACTCTGCCAAACGCGATTGGACAAGTACATCTAGCCCTTTTGCAACTGCTGGTTCCAATAATAAACGGTCTAATTCATTGCGCACTCGTTCTAGTGAAAGCCCCGATACACGGTGGAATGCTTTTGGCATGGCCTCTAATAGGGCTTTATCTGGAAGAAAATCGAGTTTTGCTATAAATCGGCAAGCTCTAAATAGCCGTAGTGCATCCTCTTGAAACCGTTCCGCTGGATTTCCAATAGTGCGCAGAACCTTATGCTTTATATCTCGGCGCCCGCCGACTAGGTCGATAACCTCTTTATAGCGATTCATCGCCATACCATTAACGGTAAAATCGCGACGTTTTACATCTTCTTCAAGCGTATCTGCATAGATGACTTCTTCAGGACGATGACTATCAGCCCCATATCGTTCCTTGCGATACGTAGCCACTTCATAATGTTTTCCATCTACAATGGCCACTACCACACCGAAGGACTTACCTATGATGCCTGTCGTTTCAATATTCGCATCACCTAGAACAGATATGACCTGTTCAGGTCGGGCAGATGTAACGATATCAAAATCGTGTGGCTTTACATGCATGAGCATATCTCGCACAGCGCCGCCAATAATGAAAGCCTCAAAGCCCGCTTCTTCTAAAATTGTCAGCAAACGTATAGCTTGTTCCATACATCCACCCTCCCTTCTATTTATCTTTTTATTGTACTACAAATAGGGTTATGAAAAAAGGCTCACATACTATAAGCATAATGCAGATTATGCTCATAACAGTGAACCTTTTGTATATATGTAATTATAGTGAACGAACTTTCTCCGCTATAGCAAGACCTGTTTGAGTGACAGCTAAACCACCATCACTTGTTTCACGAAGGGCTGCAGGCATAGCGCGACCAATATTATTCATCGCCTCAATTACCTCATCGGTAGGTATTTGGCTTTCAATACCAGCTAAAGCAAGTTCAGCCGCCGTAATGGCATGAACGGCGTAAACGCCATTCCGTTTCACACACGGCACCTCAACAAGACCTGCCACAGGATCACAAGCAAGGCCTAGTAAATTTTTCATACATAATGATACGGCATGCCCGACCTGACGAGCAGTACCACCCATCATTTCTACAATGGCAGCTGCCGCCATACATGCAGCCGTACCAATCTCAGCTTGACAACCACCAACCGCACCGGCTACACAAGCTCGATTAGCAACTACATTCCCTACGCCTGATGCAGCAAGGAATCCTTTCACCAAGACATCTCTGTCTAGTTTATATTGCTCAGCCACGGCCTGAATAGCGCCAGGCATAACGCCACAAGAACCAGCTGTTGGACAAGCTACAATTCTAAACATTTTCGCATTAGCTTCATTGACCGCAATCGCATAGGTCATCGCTTTATAAGCAGTTTCACTCATGAATAATGGTTTTCGTTCCATTAAACGAGCCGCATCACCACCAGACATATTGGATTGAGTCCGTTGTAAATGACGCAAACCATCGTGAATGGAGGACTCAAAAATACTTAATCGATGCTTAATCTCTTTAACGATTTCCTTTTCACTACGATCATACTGTTCTAGCTCGCTGCGCAATACCACATCACCAAAGGATATGTTATTCTCTTCACTAAGGCGGATAATATCAGCTATCGTTTCATATTCGTAACTCATCATATCCTCCTATAGGGCCTCAAAGGTCATCACATCCTGGATGCCTGGGCATTCACGCATAAATTGTACTGTAATAGGGTTTACAACAGAATCTGTGGTAATTACCATAACGGCGTCCTTGTATTTACCTTTTCTAAACACGCGCATGGACGCAATGTTGATATCCGATTCACTCAAGGCCTGACTAATAAGAGAAATTGCACCTGGCCTATCCTCATGGAATACAACGAGGGTAAATTCATCGCCCGTAATGGACATATCATTGCCATCTACTTCGGTAATCATGATTTGACCACCACCAATCGAACGGCCTACGACGGACATATGACGATTATGGTCACCGTATAAATCAAACTTAACCACATTCGGATGACCTATATCAAGTGGTGATTCGATGAAAGTATAGTCTAAGCCCACTTCATCGGCGAGTTCCTTCGCATTACGGATGCGTTTATCATCCTCTTTAAATCCTAGTAAACCACCTAATAAGGCGCGATCTGTACCATGCCCTTTATATGTTTTTGCAAACGATCCATACAAGGTCATCTCAACCTTCTTCGGCGTATTCCCAAATATACAACGAGCCATCTTACCAAGCCGCGCCGCACCAGCGGTATGCGAACTAGATGGACCAATCATAACAGGGCCGATAATATCAAAAATACTGTTCATGATGAACCTCTATACATATATAAATAAAGAAATATCTTACTTCTTAACTATAGTATAGCAATCAATATTTAAAGATGTCTATATGCACAATAGATGTATATTTGTCCACTTTAGGCAAACATATACATTATCTCTTTTTACGACAAAAAAGGCTATACCATCAAAAGATGGCATAGCCTAATTTATATAGCAACAGCCCGAATCATATAAGAGAGAGGGGATTAGGGCCGCTGTTATCAAGTTTTAATCCGATTAGCCCAAGATAGCTTTCAT
>CAUTOY010000047.1:0-10862 GCA_963539855.1 uncultured Veillonella sp. | reverse complement strand
TTAGTAGTTAACTGCGGTAGTTCTTCTTTGAAATATCAATTACTTGATATGACAAACGAAACTGAATTGGCGAAAGGTTTATTTGAAAAGATTGGTGATCAAGACGCTATCTTCACTCATAAACGCCCAAACGCAGACAAATTAGAACGCGTTGAACCAATTTTGAATCACAAAGAAGCATTGCGCATCTTGCTCGACATCTTAGTTGATCCTGAATTTGGTGTTATCAAATCTATGGATGAAATCGATGCAGTAGGTCACCGTGTAGTACATGGTGGTGAAAAATTCGCTGATTCCGTATTGATTACACCTGCAGTAATGGAAGCTTTGGAAGAATGTGTATCCCTTGCTCCATTGCATAACCCACCAAATATTCAAGGTATCGAAGCTTGCCAAGCTATCATGCAAAACGTACCACAAGTTGCTGTATTCGATACTGCATTCCACCAAACAATGCCTAAAGAAGCTTACATGTATGCGCTTCCTTACTCCTACTATGAAGACTACGGCATTCGTCGCTATGGTTTCCATGGTACATCCCACAAATATGTAGCACAACGTTGCGCAGAATTGATGGGTAAACATATGTCTGATCTTCGTATCATCACATGTCACTTAGGTAATGGTTCTTCCGTAGACGCTATCAAAGGTGGTCGTTCCATTGATACTACAATGGGCTTTACTCCATTATCCGGTTTGATTATGGGTACTCGTACTGGTGATATTGACCCTGCTATCGTTCCATTCTTGATGGATAAAACAGGCATGTCTTATGAAGAAATTGACCGTGTTATGAATAAAGAATCCGGTGTACTTGGTATTTCCGGTGTATCCAATGACTTCCGTGTTATCGAAGAAGCAGCAGCTAATGGTAACAAACGCGCTCAATTAGCATTGAACATGTTCCATTACAAAGTTCGCCGTGTAATTGGTGCGTTCGCAGCAGTTATGGGCGGTGTTGATGCTATCGTATTTACAGCTGGTATCGGTGAAAACGGTATCGGTTGCCGTGATGCAATCTGCAACGGCTTAGAATACTTAGGCACTCGTATTGACCCTGAACGCAATAATGTTCGTGGTAAAGAACAAGAAATCAGTGTTGAAGGCTCCAAAGTTAAAATCTTCGAAATCCCTACAAACGAAGAAATCATGATCGCTCGCGATACTCAACGTATTACAAGCGCTTTAAAAAAATAGTAACCTAGTAATGGTTGTTTAAACTATTACATACAAACCTCGTTTATATCTTAGATATAGGCGGGGTTTTTGTAGTTTTTCAGAGCTGAATCCTATATAATAAATAATATGCAGAGTCTTTTGAAAGGGGTTACGTATGAATATTTTGTATAGTGAACAATCTAAGCGCACCCGTAGTGCAGAATTATTAGTAGTGGTTTTTGTTATTTTATTGGTGGGGGCTATGGTTTTCACCACCTATAGAAGTATTGCGCAGGGCCATATATTACTTTCAGAATATTTTATTGAAATAATGGCGCTCATTGTCATTGTTAAACAAGCTGTGAGCCGCTATACCTATATATTGACGGATTCTGAATTTATCATCAAAGAACAATCCTTTTTTAGAAAACGTACATTTTCTGTAAAATATGATGATATTGATGGCATTTATGCATATAATCGCGATTTTCTAACGAATTTACGTTATCGATATAAATATAGAAAATGCTCTACCTCCGATGATAGACCAATTTGGTTCATGGTGTATTCCATTACTAAAGGAACAAAGATTCAATATGGTCGCGTTATGTTGAAAGCAGATGATGCGTTCTATGAGACATTAGAGCGGTTTGTACCTAACCGGGTGCGCGTGCCAGAAGCGGATGTTATTTTCTATGCTACGGTACGTGCTGATGCGGCAAAACAAGGCATCGATGTTAAGAAATATTATGAAAGTCTAATTAAGAGTGCAGAAGAACAGGAACAAGAATGAGCGGATTATATTTAGCAAGTCAATCACCAAGACGAACGGAATTATTACATCAAGTTGGTATAGACCATACGGTTGTTACTAGTTCTTATGTAGAAGACAATGTAGTGATGACAAACCCTATTGAAATGGTAAAAGCCCAGGCACTAGGTAAAGCTCGTTGTGCTGATAATGTACCGGAAGGTAGTATCGTTTTAGGTGCTGATACAATTGTTGTATTTGATGGAAAGATGCTAGGAAAACCGCATAGTAAGGATGAGGCACGTACAATGCTTCGTACATTATCAGGTCAAGTTCACTCTGTTATTACTGGGGTAGCTTTACTCATCAAGGGACGTGAAATCGTCTTTCACAATGAAACAAAGGTGTATTTCAAAACGCTACAGGACTTTGAAATCGAGTCATATATCGACTCCATGGAACCGATGGATAAGGCTGGTGCCTATGGCATCCAAGGAAAGGGTGCTTTGTGGGTTGATAAAATTGAAGGGTCCTATACAAATGTTGTAGGGTTGCCTGTAGAGCATGTATATGAAGAATTATGTAAAGCATTAGGAGTAAAGTCTTAAATTAATATTGACGGTCATGTTAACATATCAAATAGATATTCTAGTGTTATGGTAGATTTATATGAGGCTGAATTGTTTATGTATTGTAAGAATGGAGAAATTCAATGCAAGCCAGAACTATCAGCGTAAAAGATATGTTGCCATTTCAACGGCCACGGGAAAAATTCGTTGCCTTGGGGCCTAAACAAATGGCGATGGAAGAATTATTGGCTATATTATTACGTACCGGTTTAAAAGGTCAATCATCAATTGATTTAGCACATACGATTATCGATTCTTTCACAGATGGCATTCGTGGGCTAAACCATATGACCGTAGATGATTTAGTAAAAATTAAGGGTGTTGGTATCGATAAAGCGGTTACCCTTTGTGCTGCTGTAGAATTAGGGCGGCGTTTGGGTGAGTTAAAAATCACCTCTACATACGAGGATTTTTCTCAGCCCTATGTTATCGCTCAATATGTAATGGAACGCTTGCGCCATGAAACTGAAGAGCATGTATTAGCGGCCATGTTGACGTCTAGGAATAAATTAATTCACATTGAGACCATATCTAATGGAGGACTCACATCGAGTCTTGTAGAGCAACGGGCTGTTTTTAGAAAAGCCATTGCTTGTAATGCGGCCGCTATTATTTTGATTCATAATCATCCATCTGGCGATAGTAGACCTAGTGATGATGACATACGTGTTACCAAGTTATTTGTTAGTGCTGGACAATTTATGGGCATTCCAGTCTTAGACCATATCGTCATTGGTGATGGCGAGTTTACAAGCTTGAGTGAAATTGGTAAATTAAGCTAGTTGTGGTAAAATGGAATGATGATGTAACGAAGGAGATTAGCATTATGAATTCCATTTTACCGTCTTTAGGAAAAGACGTGAGTATCGATATTGGTACGTCTATGACACGTGTCATGGGGGGCACGCGCGAGACCATGATGAGTGAGCCCTCCATTGTGGCTACTGATACAAAATTAGATAGAATTGTTGCTGTCGGTGATGAGGCAGATCGTATTGTTCGACGTATGCCTGATATGTGGATACCTTTGACACCATTACAAGATGGTTTTATTGTAGATTATCGTGTGATGCATACTATGTTGAAATATTTTTTACATAAAGTGTCTAATACGCTACGTAGATCCCGTGTGTTGGTTGGCGTTCCTTGTGGCATGACTGATGTAGAACAACGGGCTATGATGGATGCCGTAATCCAAGCAGGTGCGCGGGAAGTCTTTCTGATTGAACGCCCAGTGGCTGCCGCTATAGGTTCCGGTTTGCCAATTTTTGAGGCTCGTGGATCTATGGTCATTGATATTGGTGAAGGCACTGCCGATATGGGAATTATCTCATTAGGTGGCACGGTTATTAGTAAAACTGTACGCTTTGGTGGAGGCGATTTAAATCGCGCCATCATGCAATATATTAATCAGTGTTTTGGTTTAATGGTATCCGAGCAAACTATAACTGATATTAAACATGCTATAGGTACTGCGGTCGTACCTGCAGAGGATTGTGAGTTTTCCTTTTCTGGTCGCGATATGACGAGTGGTATAGTTAGACGCGCTGTAGTTCATCAATCTGAAATCTACGAAGTAATTAATAAATGCCTTGCAGATTTTTTAGATGCAATCCAACAAATGATACGCGTTACGGCTCCTGAGTTAGTGGCTGATATCATGCAGCATGGAATTGTGTTAACAGGTGGTATGGCTCGTTTGCAAGGCCTAGCAGTGCGAATTAGTACCGAAATGGGCGTGCCTGTTCAAGTTGCGTCTGAACCGGAATTAAAGGTCGTACAAGGATTGCATCGTAGTTCAGGTCAAATTGTAGAATTAGCTCGTTTTATTATTAATTCAAAGGATAGAAGGGGACGTGTATGATACAGTCAGATCGAAAATTATTAATCTTTGTTGTCCTCGGCTGTATTATCATGGCCCTTCTCGGATTTGCATGGAAACAGAGGACCAGTATTCCATTCGTGACGGTGTCGCTTGAAAAAATCGCTACCCCTTTTGCCTATGGATCAGCCCGTGTACTTTCAACGATTCAAACGGGGATACGCGTCGTTGATAATGCTATCTTAGGGCTCATTGATAGTGAAAGCAAGGATAATACTATTGCGGATTTAGAGCAAAAGTTATCCAATCATGATGAAGTGGTGGCGGAGAATATTCGACTTCGTCAAATGCTCAATTATAAATCAGCTCATCCTGAATTTACAATGACCTTAGCTGGCATTATTACTAAAGATTTTGGCACTTGGACCAATACGTTTACTATCGACCGTGGAGAAAATGATGGAATAAAACCGAATATGGCCGTTGTAGTGCCTAGTGGTGTAGTTGGTTTCGTTACCGATGTATATCCTAATTCGGCGCGTGTTCAAACCATTTTGGATCCTCGCAGTGCAATTGGCGTTATTGTACAGCGTCCTGAATCACGTTTGGCCAGTGTGGTAAAAGGGGATGGTAATCATCCTAATGAGCCAATGATGGTCAATATTGCACGTGATGGCGATGTCCTTGTAGGCGATAAATTGATTACATCTGGTTATGGTGGAATTTATCCAAAGGGGTTGTTAGTGGGAAATGTATTAACCATTACAAATGATACAGAAGGTTTTGTTAAAAACGCGGCTATCCAACCGAGCGTTGATTTTAATCGTTTAGAAGAGGTGTTCATTATTACTGCCTCTACGGTGCAAACACCAGATAAAGCAAAATTAGAACCTAAATTAGTTCCTCAAACGCAGCGTGACCAAGTTCAAGGGGCTAAAGGAGCGGTAAATCAATGAGGTATATTGCATTAATTCTCGCATGTTGTGCTTTGTATTTTATCCAAGCTCAATTATTACCGGCCATATTTCATACGAATTGGCTACCCAATTGTATATTGACTGCTGTTGTTTTAGTCACGATTTTTAAAGGTCGAAAAAAGGGGCTTATCGCTGCCGTAGTAGGTGGATCCATTCATGATATTTTGATATCTAACTTTTTTGGGTTACATCTCTTCCCGTACATTGTCGTAGTATATCTATTATCTCTTGTAAAAAGTAGTGTATACGAAGAACGTTGGTACTGGTCATGCGGAATTATCGGTGTTTGTACAATTCTAGATGGAATTATACGCTGTATCATGATTAGTGCCAGTGGTGGTGATATCCAATTCATTTCTTACATGGGACATATAGTGATGCCAACTGTATTTTGGAATGCCATATTAGGTGGTATAGGCCATAAACTAATGGGCCTTATGGAAGAAAAAGAGGATTATATTTGGTAGGATTGCTGATTTAGTAAAGCATATAAGGGGAATCATAGGTGCTTGAAAGTTTATATAAAAGAAAAAAAACGAGCCGTTTTGATGTGCTTTTCTATATTGTAATGGGTATCTTCGTTATCCTAGGGCTTCGTCTATTTGCTATGCAAATATTAGAGGGTGGTTATTACCAAGCTAAAGCAGAGGGTAATCGCTTGCGCATTGTACCTATGACGGCTGCTCGTGGTGTTATGTATGATAGAAATGGTCAGATTTTAGTTGGTTCCAGACCGGCATATACCATTTCTATTATGCCTAATGGCAAACCTTTAGATGATGATGAATTAGCTAAGTTAGCTACATTGTTACATGAAAAGCCAGAAGATATTCAAAAAAAGGTAAATGACCACAAACATGGGTATGAACCGATACGTATAGCTAACGATATCTCCATGGATGTAGTCACAAGTATCGAGGAACATCGTCATGAGTTGCCTGGTGTGTCAATTGATGTAGAGCCTTTAAGATATTATCCATATGAAACTATGGCATCTCAACTGTTTGGATATGTTGGTGAAGTAAGTGAAGACGAGCTTGCAGAAATTAAAGAACAAGACCCTAATACAACAGTTGGTGCCGGTTCTATCCTAGGCCGTGCAGGATTAGAAAAATTATATGATTCTGTACTTCGTGGTGTTGATGGAGGCAAGCAATTAGAGGTTGATGCATCTGGTCGACCTGTAGCAGAGGTCGATCGTAAGCATACAGTACCGGGTTCAAATATTCATCTTACTATTGATGTAAATATTCAAAAGGCCGCAGAAGAGGCTGTAAAAAAAGAATTGGATCAATTGCGTAGCTCAGGTGCAACGGGTGCAGCCGTAGTCGCATTAGATCCTAATACTGGCGCGGTTCTTGCCATGGTAAGTGCGCCAGAATTTAATCCTAACTGGTTTGCTAAGGGCATTACATCAGCTCAATGGAATCAATTGAATAATGACAAGAGTCATCCTTTTGAAAATAAGGTCATTGCTGGTGAATATCCTCCTGGATCACCTTTCAAAATTGTAACTGGTACAGCTGCACTAGATTTGAAAAAGGTAACTCCTGATGAAATGATTTTCGATAGTGGGAAACACTGGCTCATTGACAAGAGAAATGCAGAAGGTGAAGCATTAGGTTGGTTGAACTTTAATCGTGCTTTGGCTAAATCTGATAATGTGTACTTTTATGAAATGGGGAATCGTTTAGGCATTGAAAATATAGATACCTATGCTCGTTATTTCGGATTAGGTGAAAAAACAGGTATTAATCTTGTTGGTGAAGCATCCGGTAATG
Organism: uncultured Veillonella sp.; assembly: GCA_963539855.1. Classification (GTDB taxonomy): domain Bacteria; phylum Bacillota; class Negativicutes; order Veillonellales; family Veillonellaceae; genus Veillonella. The sequence goes on along the minus strand of CAUTOY010000047.1, from coordinate 3,744 downwards.
TGGCAAGTCCAGAGTATAAACGCAAAGTATTTGATCAAGATTGGTATTTAGGCGAAACCTTTGATGCGGCTATTGGACAATCATTCCACTTGGTTACACCGTTACAGATGGCTGTACTTCTCAGTCAAGTGGCGAATGGAGGCACTCGTTACCAGCCATATGTGGTGAGCCGTGTTGATAATCCCGATGGGACACCAGCTGAAATTTTTGGTCCTAAGGCACTAGGCGTACTTCCAGTACCTAAAAATATTATGGACCTCATTCGAGAAGGTCTCCGCGATGTAACTAGCGAAGGTGGTACGGCTGGTGAGTTGTTTAAAGGGTTCCCTGTAGCCGTAGCAGGTAAAACAGGGACTGCGGAAAACGCACATGGCCGAGATCATGGCTGGTTTGTTGCGTATGCACCATATGATAAGCCTCAAATTGTCGTCGTTGCTCTTGTTGAACAAGGTGGTTTTGGTGCAGGCTCTGCGGGACCGATTGTACGGGATATTTTGAGTGCCTATTTTAAGGTACCTACTAGTAGTTCAAAAACGACTGACACAAAAACAACTGATACAAAAACAACAACCAATAAAAAAGAAACACAGGAATTTAATCCAAGTGTAAAGGAATAGGAAGGATATACAATGGGGGATATAATCGGTCTTATCTCAGGTAAAGGTGGCGTAGGTAAAACGACGATTACAGCCTGCTTAGGGGCTGCGCTTAGCGAACAAGGATATCGAGTTCTTCTTTGTGATGGCGATTTTGGTTTACGCGACTTAGATATTGTCTTGGGAAAAGAAGATGAAGTATGTTTTGATGCATATAATGCATTAGAAGATAAAACTATGGCTGATGATGTAGTCATGAAAGTTCAGAACAATCTATATTTTTTACCAGCTAGCCAAAGTGTGCGCTGGGAAGATATGGGACGCAAAAAATATCGAAAACTTGTGAGCCACTTAGCCAAATCTTATGATTATGTACTTGTAGACTGTCCTGCAGGTATCGGTCGTGGATTGGAATCTATTGTAGAGCTTGCACAGCGGTTTCTAATTGTCACTCAACCTTTGTGGGTTTCTATACGAAATGCGGCACGCACAATTCAATTCTGTCGTGAATATGGCCATCGTGATTATGCCGTTGTATTTAATGAAGTTCGTACGGATCGAGATATGCCGAATATGTATGATATGCTCGATGCACTCGGTGCTGAATATGTAGGCTCTATATTGCCTTATGACGCACAAATACTAGATAATACACAGGATGGTGTACTCATTCAAGATATGCCAAAAGCATATCGCCATATGCTAGCTCCTGTAGCAGAGTATATAACCTCTGGAGATGCTTGGAATGAGCAAGAACTTATTGAGCGATTCAACGAAGTGACGTCTGTAAAAGTTAGTGAATCTTCTGTGACGGCCACATTAGCTCAGCCTGTAGAGGCCGATGATGATAATTCTACTAATCCTGTAATATATACAAATTCTTGGTCTACGCGAAATCGGCTTCTTTCTGGTAAAGAAAGTATGTGGCGTCGGGTTCGTATAAAGTAGGTGTCATATGTTACAAAGAATTTGGCGTGATTGTGACTGGACAATCATCATATGTACACTATTACTTGTTGCCATGGGGGTAGTTGCCATTGGTAGTGCCACCCATATTAATCAAACAGGACTTCATTTTTCCACACTAGTAGCGAAGCAACTAATCTTCTTTCTTATTAATGTGGCCATTGTGATTGGTATTCAATTTATGGATTATCATAAATTAAGAGATTGGGCTAATGGCATATATATAGTAACGATTATGTTGTTGTTAGCCGTAATCTTTGTAGGGACATCTGCCTTAGGTGCACAGCGTTGGATCCAGTTAGGGCCTATTACACTGCAGCCATCAGAGTTTTCTAAATTATTGATGATTATCTGTATGGCAAAGATGCTAGAGTCTCGTTACAATAAATTGGATACCTTTAAATCTCTTGTTGTGCCTATCTTATATGTAGGCGTACCTATTTTATTAGTATTCATGCAACCAGACTTGGGTACATCCCTCGTTTATATAGCGATTTTTGTGGGCATGCTCTTTGTTTCTGGCATACGATTACGTTTAGTTCGCATTATCGCTACGGTAGGCGTTTTACTAATGCCGTTGGCTTGGTTTGTTTTGAAAGACTATCAAAAGCAGCGGATTCTCGTATTTATGAACCCTGATATCGATCCATTTGGTTCTGGATATCATATCATTCAGTCTAAGATTGCTATCGGTTCAGGTACTATATTTGGTAAAGGCATATTTAATGGTACGCAAAGTCAGCTAAACTTTTTACCTGAAAATCACACAGACTTTATCTTTTCTGTTATAGGTGAAGAACTTGGCTTTATAGGTTGTATCTTTGTATTAATTCTTTTATTTATGCTTATTTATCGAAGCATAAAGGTAGCATATACATGTAATGATCGATTCGGTATGTTACTTGCTACGGGAATCGGAACCATGTTTTGCTTCGAGGTATTGGTCAATGCAGGTATGACCATGGGAATTATGCCGGTTACGGGCATACCATTGCCATTCATTAGTTATGGTGTTAGTGCGTTGACCACAAATATGATAAGTGTTGGTATTTTATTAAATATATCAATGCAGCGTAAAAAATATATTTTTTAGTTATGATTCTAATTTAGGAATGAGTTTGAAAGAAGTCTTTCACAAAAGACGGAGGATGTATGATTCAATTAGATACGTCATGGTTACAACATGTCCAAAAACCGGCTCGTTATACGGGCGGTGAATATAACAGTATAGTGAAAGATCACAGTACTGTTGATATAACTATGGCGCTAGGATTTCCCGATGTGTATGAAGTGGCTATGAGTCATTTGGGCATCAAAATTCTATATGGTTTAGTCAATCGCCGTGAAGATGCAGTAGCAGAGCGTGTATTTGCACCATGGCATGATATGGAAGAGGAAATGCGAAAACGTAATATTCCTCTATTCTCTTTAGAAACACGTACGCCTATAAAGGACTTTGATGTACTTGCGTTCACACTACAATATGAGATGAGCTTTACCAATATTCTAAATATGCTAGATTTAGCAGGTATACCTATGTATGCAAAGGATCGGGATATGGATTTCCCCTTGCTCGTATGTGGTGGACCTTGTGCGTATAATGTGGAACCGATTGCAGATTTCTTTGATATTGTGTCCCTCGGTGAATCTGAAGAATGGGGCGATGAGTTTATCGACCTATTGAAAGTAGAAAAAGCGAAGGGATTCCCTGGTGGTAAAGAAGCTTTCTTGCGAAAAGCAGCACAAATTCCCGGTACCTATTGCCCAGCATTATATGATGTGAAATATACGGAACAAGGCGATTTTAAATCGATTGCACCACGCTTTGAAGACGTACCTGCTACAATTCAAAAACGTATCATAGAAGATGTAGAACATGTATTTTTCCCTACAAAACCGGTGGTACCTTTTTTGGATATCGTTCATGATCGGGCTGTTCTTGAATTGTTCCGTGGTTGTACGCGAGGTTGTCGATTCTGTCAGGCCGGTATGCTCTATCGTCCTGTTCGTGAACGAACTCCTGAGCGGTTGTTAGAAATTGCAAAAGAAACGATTGCTAATACCGGCTACAATGAGATTTCTTTGATGAGTTTAAGCTCTGCTGATTACTCCAAGTTACCCGAATTGGTAGATATGCTCATGGAAGAGTTTAAAGATAAACAGGTTAGCGTTAGCTTACCAT
>CAUTOY010000046.1:0-10981 GCA_963539855.1 uncultured Veillonella sp. | reverse complement strand
ACAAAAACCGGCAACGCATGTTGCCGGTTTTTGTTATATTGAAAGTTTGTCTCTACTTATACTAGCGAATATGGCACCTGATATGTTATGTCATACACTAAAACCAGTAGCTACATATTGTAGCTACTGGTTTCTATATTCATAAATTATTTTTGATAGTCAGATAATGCCTTATCAATGTATGCTGCTTCTTCTTGAGAAGGTTCACACATTGGTAAATTGAATACACCCACTGGTAATCCTAATTTGCGAGCTGCATATTTAACTGGAATTGGATTTGTTGTAATGAACATTGCCTTAGTAATCTCAGCCAATTTTTGATGTAATTGCGTTGCTTTTTTATTATTTCCTTCTTCAAAAGCAACAATCATATCATTCATATCTTGACCTGCTACATGGGATACTACAGAAATAACGCCTGTGCCACCAACGGAAAGAATTGGTAATGTAAGACCATCATCTCCGCTATATACCATGAAATCATCACCAGGCATTAAACGTTTAATTTCAGAAGCAATCATTAAATTACCACTGGCCTCTTTAATAGCACAAATATGTGGATATTCCTTATGGAGGCGAGCTAATGTAGCTGGAAATATTCCAGTTCCTACACGACCAGGTACATTGTATACCATGATTGGTAATGTTGTAGCCTCTGCAATGGATTTAAAATGTAAATATTGACCTTGTTGATTAGGTTTATTGTAATATGGTACAACAACTAATAATCCATCAATACCAGGAATCGCAGATACCTCTTTTACAAAGTCTACAGAACCTTTTGTATCATTGGAACCTACATTAGCTATGATAGTACCTTTATCACCACAAGATTCAGCAATTGCTTTAAATAAAGCAATCTTGCATTCACGGGATATAGTAGGATTTTCACCTGTGGTACCACAAACAACTAAACCATCAGAACCATGATTCAATAGATGTTGAGCAATGGCTACTGTATTTTCAATGTTGACTGATCCATCATCATTAAATGATGTAATCATAGCCGTTAATACACGACCAAAGGTTTTCATATGTTTCTCCCCCTTGATAGATATTAAAACGCTTCCTTTTCTACCAAGTATTCTGCAATTTGCAATGCATTTAATGCAGCACCCTTACGGATTTGGTCGCCTACAATCCAGAAATTCATGCCTTTATCATTGTATAAATCTTTACGGATACGACCGATTTCACAGTCATTTTGATTAGATGTATATAATGGCATAGGATATTCTTGTTCTGCTGGATTGTCTTTTACTTGTAATCCTGGGAATGCGGCACAAGCCTTGCGGAATTCTTCTACAGATACTGGTTCTTCTGTTTCTACTAGTACAGATTCAGAATGAGAGCGATATACTGGTACACGAACAGTTGTTGGCACAATTTGAATCGTGTCATCATGAAGAATTTTATGTGTTTCATTTACCATCTTCATCTCTTCTTTAGTATAATCGTTTTCTAAGAATACATCAATTTGTGGTAACAAATTGAAAGCAATTGGGAAGTGTTTAGGTGCAGAACCGGTTGGCAATAAATTTGCTGTCATTTCTTTACCTTCAGCATATTCTTTTACTTGATTTTGTAGTTCTTCAATACCTTCTTTACCAGCACCAGATACGGCTTGGTATGTAGATACTACAATGCGTTTGATTGGAGAAATGTCGTGCAATGGTTTCAAACCAAGACTCATGATGATGGTAGAGCAGTTTGGATTGGCAATGATACCCTTATGTTTCAAAATATCTTCAGGGTTAACTTCAGGTACAACGAGTGGAACCTCTGGATCCATACGGAATGCACTGGAGTTATCAATAACAATAGCACCGCGTTTAGCTGCTTCTGGAGCTAATGTTTTAGAAATGGAGCCACCTGCAAATAAAGCAATATCGATACCATCAAAAGATTCAGGTTTTGCTTCTTCGACTACATAGGTTTTCCCATTTACTGTAAGTTCCGTACCAGCAGAACGAGCAGAAGCTAATAGTTTCAAATTTTCATAAGGAAAATTGCGCTCTTCGATAAGTGTAATAAATTCAGCCCCTACTGCTCCAGTGGCACCAAGAATTGCAAGATTAGGTTTTTTCATTATGTATCTCCTCAATTAATCAATTGTTGTTCAGTATTATAAATAATGTTCTAAGCCATATGTTAAGCCTGATTTAGAAGCAATTTTTTTGCATGCTAAAACGACACCAGGCATGAAGGATAAACGACTTAAGCTATCATGACGAATTGTTAATGTTTCATCATAGCCACCAAATAATACTTGTTGATGTGCTACATACCCAGGAAGGCGAACGCTATGGATAGTTACATTGTCAACTTTTGCACCACGTGCACCTGGCAAACTTTCACGTGTTAAATCTTCAGAGCCTGTCACATGGGCAGCCTCTTTTGCATCATTGATTAATTTAGCCGTCAAAATAGATGTGCCAGATGGAGCATCATATTTATGGTTGTGATGCAATTCAATAATTTCTACATCAGGGAAATATGGCGCTAATTCAGCAGCCACTTTCATCATCATAACAGCGCCTAATGAGAAATTAGGTGCCACCAAACAATTGGCATTATATTTTAAACCGATTTCATTTAATTCGTTGCGTTGCTCTTCAGTTAGGCCTGTTGTACCTATTACAATATGCACGCCTGCACTAAGAATTTTTTTTGCATTTTCGAAAATAACAGCAGGGTTTGTGAAATCAACGATAACATCAGGCTTATTATCGCCTAATACTTCGTCAATAGTTTCAGCCATTGTGATATGTAATGGTTCAATCCCTGCTACAGTGCCCACATCTTGACCTGCTTTAGATGGATCGATGCCACCTGCCATTGTCAATTCAGAATCTGCATGTACTGCTTTTACGACTTCGCGGCCCATTTTGCCGCCTGCACCGTTTACCATTACTCTAATCATATTTACCTCCAAAAAAGCCAGTGGAGGCATCCACTGGCTTAATATATACGATATATAACACATCGTTCATTAAACAAGAATTATGATAGCACTCCACCAATGTAATATTGGTGACAGTCGTCTACCTATTAAATAGACAACCAGCACGATGATTTGGCTGTCATCCCACTTCGGCAAGTACACCTTTTATCATGAATCATTGTTTGCCGGCTCCTCATGATGACTATTTATACCCGCGCCTCTACCTTATTATTGAGTTAATATAATAAGTATAAGTAATTATGCGTATTTAGTCAATGAAAATGGTCAATAAGTTCTTGCGCAGCAGCAAGTGCTGTATGAGACAATCCCTTACCGGACATCATGGATGCGATTTGTGAAAGTCGTTCTTCCTCGCCCAATTCAGATAGTGTCGAAATAGTACGTCCTTCTTGTTCTTGTTTAGATAAATGATAATGTTGTTTTGCAATACTCGCCGTTTGTGGTAAATGAGTAATACAAAATACTTGATTGGTCTTGGAGAGAGCTAAGATCTTTTCAGCTACCTTCAATGCTATATCTCCACTTATACCGACATCGATTTCATCGAATACAAGTATTTTGTGATTGTCTGTACGGAATACGGATTTTAGTGCCAGTGCAATACGGGCCAATTCACCACCAGATGCAACTTTATGTAATGGTAACAACTGTTCGCCTTTATTAGCAGTAAATAATAATTCAATTGATTTAGCGCCTAATGGTAAGAGTTCTTCGCTTTCATCTATGAAAAAACGGATATCCCCTTTTTCCATACCTAAATTAACAATCTCAGCTCGTAGTTGCTTAGCAATGACATCTGCATTTTTATGGCGTATAGAAATCAATGCTGCTAAAGCTGTTCTTGCAACATTTTCTTTTTCCACTAATTGTTGTTCTAAAGCACCTTGTTCACAAACTTCGGATTCTAATTCCTCTAAGCGTTGTTGCGCCCTTTCTTCATAATTTAATATATCTTGGACTGTTTCGCCGTACTTCTTTTTAAGACCATAGATTATAGAGTCTCTATCTTGGCAGTATGCATAGCGTTCTTCGTCATAACTAATAGAATCTCGATAGCGATCAAGAGATTGAGCAGCTTCTTCTAATTGAAAGTATGCTGAATTAACAAGTTCAGAGATTTCTTTAACCTCATCATCATATTTAACAAGATCATTTACTTCTACCTTGATAGCATTAACCGTGTCTAATAATGGATGTCTGCCTCCATAGAAAGCATCATAGCATGAACCAAGTACTTTATCGATATGATCGAAACTATCTAAACGTTTAAGTTCTTCCGCAATAGATTCATCTTCACCTATTTGTAATCCAGCCTCTTCTATTTCATCAATCTGATAACGAAGCATATCAAGTTCACGAGATCGTTCAGCCATGTGTTCAGATAAATTATCTAGCGCTTGCTTGGCCTCTTTGTATTCTTTGTAGGCTGCTTTATATTCTTTATAAGCCTTACTACCAGCCTGGTTATAACCATCTAAATACTCATGATGTGAATCAGGGTTTAATAATTTTTGATTACTGTATTGGCCGTGAATATCTGCTAATAATAGACCAATCTCTTTAAGCGCCTTTAGAGGAATGGGTTGATCATTAGCCAATATAATTGATTTACCAGCTGTATTAAAGGACCTAGATAGAATCAGTTGATTATCCTCTACCAATATATTTTTTGATTGTAATAAATCTAATAAACTTTGGTGATCGGCAATATCGAATATGCCATCTATAACAAAACTATCTTTACCATGACGAATAAACTCGCTGCTAGCGCGTTCTCCTAATAGAATACTGAAAGCATCCATTAATATGGATTTACCTGCCCCAGTTTCGCCGGTAAAGATAGTTATGCCATCTTTAAATGAAATATTCATTTGCTCAATCAACGCAAAATTTCGAATGCTCATTTGCGTCAACATATAATTACTAATCCTTCATTAAATCTTGAATTCTAGAAAGAATTGCAGGTACCTCAGCTTCAGAGCGCGCTATAAGTAAAATTGTATCATCTCCTGCGAGTGTACCAATTAATTCAGACCATTTGGCATGATCAATAGAAAATGCTACAGATTGAGCAGAGCCAGGAATCGTATGTAGCACGACCTGATTTAAGCTATGGTCAACCTTGATTAGGGAATCTTGGAATAAACGGTTAATACGACTACGTGATAATACTACATTTTCTTCTGGAGATAATGCGTACCGATAATGTCCATCGCCAGTTGGTATTTTAATTAACATTAATTCTTTGATGTCACGAGAGACAGTAGCCTGTGTTACTTCTATGCCTTCTTGTAATAAAGCCGCTGCTAACTCCTCTTGTGTTTCAATCGCCTTAGACTGGACAATTTCCTTAATTTTGTTATAGCGATAGCGTTTCATTTTTTGCTCCCTTTTTTAAACTTGCACATAAAAGAGAATAGTATCTTTCTTACATTATTATACCATATATTCAAAATTAATATATGGTATATTCCGTATATACCATACGTGTTATGCATATTGTACTAATAATTAATAATTAGTTAATTTATGGAGTTTTTACCTCTTATAAATACACGTAATATATGGTTCATCTATTTATAGAGAATTTATGATTAACGATTTTTACAGATATGTTGCATAAATAAAAGACCCATTAATGGGTCTTTTATTTCGTATTATGCATTTTTAGTATAGTAAAAGTATAGATTATTTTACTATAAGAGAGTTGTTATAGGAATTATCGTTTTTGAATTAAATATAATTCAGGTGGATTGTTAGCTTGATTTATAGGATGCCAATGGCATACATTATACTTTACTTGATCTAACTGTGCGATATATTCATGTAATGCTTCTTTCTCTTCCATCCCCTCCGGTGTGCCAGGATATGCTACGATAGTAATGATTCCATCTTTAGCGAGTTTAGGAAATGCATTGTTTAGGGCCTCAATTGTATTATGAGGACGTGTTATGATGCTGTGATCTCCACCGGGCAAATAACCTAAATTAAATATAATTAAATCAATGGTATTTTCTTTGATTTCTTGATGAAGTGCAATGTCGTGAGAATTATGTAAAAATGTAATTGTTACATTTGACTGCAATTTCTTAGATGCTAGTAATTCCCTACTGGCACTGACAGCCTGTTCTTGAATGTCTATGCCATATAAATGACACTCAGGTTGAGCTCGTTCTGCTAAATACAGTAAATCATGGCCATTACCACATGTTGCATCCACTACAACAGAGGCAGATTTCATAATACGATCCCAAATAAGATGTTGAAATTGAACTGCATTGTTGATATTAATCATATGCGTTCACACTCCTTATAATAACTCGTCCCTACGAGATGCTAATTTTTTAAATAATGTGCCAAAGAAACATTGATCTTTGAATCGAACGAATAAACAGTACACAGGATTCGATGAAATATGTAAAGCTTCTTTGTTGGTAAATGAATAGTCAAATGTACCATCTATGCATATGTGCAGTTGAGGTTCTCGTTCAGGCATTGTAATTTGAATGGTATCATGTTCTTCTAAGACCATAGAGATGCCTTGAATTAAATGTGGCGCAACTGGAGTTATAATAATAGAACGATTATCTGGTTTCATAATAGGACCACCAGCGGATAAATTATATCCTGTAGACCCTGTAGCTGATGAAATAATCAGTCCATCAGAAGGATACATCTGCGTATGTTGTCCATTTACAGCTAAATTGATACGCGCCATTTTAGCAGGCTCAGAACGTGTAATAACGACTTCATTAATAATTGGGACTAAGTCTTCTCTTGTTCCGTCTTCCCTATCTATGTAGGCATGAAGGTGTCCTCGTTTTTCAATTGTATAATCACCTTGAGCAATGCGTTTAATATGACTTTGTAATTGATGGACTTCAATTTGATTTAAGAAACCAAGTTCCCCTAAGTTAATACCACATACAGGTATATTATAAGAGAAAATTTGACGTGCTAAATGGATGATGGTTCCATCGCCACCAAAACTAAATGCTACATCAATATGTTTAAAAATCTCTGGCCTAGGAAGTACATTTGCCTTTGGAATTTGTAATACCTTATAAGTATCAGGTCTTTCAAGATCATCTGGTAAATATACTTCTATTTGCTCTTCTTTACAGATATGAGCTGCCATTTTAAGGACGGCCATGATTGTACTTTTACCCATATTAGGGAAAAAACCAATACGCATATATCTATCTCCTATAGCGTGTGAGCTTCATCTACAACTGCTGTAATTAATTCATCAGTTATAGATAATGCACCTTTTTCAGATTTAGTAAAATATCCTAAAAACTCAATATTACCTTCTGTCCCTTTAATTGGTGAGAAAGTTAATCCGTGTAAATACAATTTGCAATCATAAGCAACCTGTAATATACGTGAAAGTACCTCTTCATGTACTGCTCTATCTCGAACAATACCTCCCTTTACAACCTTTTCTTTACCGGCTTCAAATTGAGGCTTAATGAGAGCTACTAATGAACCTGTATCTTTTAATAGTGTAGTAGCTACAGGTAATACCTTATCGAGAGAGATAAAAGCTACATCAATAGATATGAAATCTACAAGTTCACCCAATTGTTCTGCAGTAACCGTACGTATATTTTGCTTTTCCATATTGATTACGCGTTCATCTTGGCGAAGTTTCCAAGCTAGTTGGTTATATCCTACATCTATTGCAAACACCTTGGATGCACCATTTTGCAATGCACAATCTGTAAATCCACCCGTGCTAGCCCCAATATCAATCATGACTGCATCAGTTAAATCAATGGGATATATTTGAATAGCTTTTTCTAATTTCAAGCCTCCACGACTTACATATGGTAAGGTATTACCTTTCACTGTAAGATTTGCATCTACAGGAACCTTTGTACCAGCCTTATCGATTCGTGTTGTATCCATAAAGATTTGACCAGCCATAATAGCGGCTTTTGCTTTTTCGCGACTTTCAAATAAGCCTCGGTTAACAAGGAGAATATCTAAACGTTCTTTATTACTCATATGACACCATTATACACATAGAAATATTGAATATAAGCTATTAGAATGCCTAATACTAAACCACCGAATACTTCAACGGGTGTATGACCTAGTAATTCTTTTAAAGCAATTTCCCGGTCTTTTAAAATAACAGGGATATTTTTTTTACTAAAATACTCCACAATTTGGTTTAATATTTGTGCTTGTCGACCAGCTTGACGACGTACACCAGATGCGTCATACATGACTACAATAGAAAATACTAATGCTACCACAAATATATCAGTAATACCATTATTTTTAAAGTACAATGCAGCAGTAGTGGAAATAACAAAGGAAGTATGTGAACTAGGAAATCCTCCTGAACCAACTAAACGTTCAAAACGCAATGTACGATGACGGACAAGTTGCCATAGGAATTTAATGGCTTGTGCTGAAAACCAGCCCCAAAATGCGGCTTGAGCTATATAATTATGACAAATTTCCTCTAAAATATGGTACATATAACTTTATCCTCTAATGTTTAATGTGTACGATCCATTAAATAATCAATAATAGCACTTAGTATGTGTGTATCATCTTCTATTGTTGCTAAAGCAGCATGTGCCTTTTGTGCGACTACGTGTGCTTCATTACGTGCCTTATCAAGTCCTAATAATGAAACATAAGTAGATTTATCTTGTCGTATATCGCTACCAGGTGTTTTACCTAACTCTTCAATAGTTCCCGTTACATCAAGAATATCATCTGTAATCTGGAATAGCAAACCGAGACAATTTGCATATGTCATATAGGCTGCATATTTTGCTTGGTTAGCATTAGATAAGATGAGCCCTAATTCAATAGCCGCATTAAATAAGGCACCTGTTTTGCCACTATGTAAAACTTTTAATTCCTCTAGTGGGATATGTTTTCCTTCAGATAGTAAATCAAAAGCTTGTCCGCCAACCATGCCTTCAGGACCGGCTGCAGTTGCTAAACATTGGATAGCCTTGATTTTTTGCTCAGCTGATGCGGTTGTATTTTCACTACAAAGTTGAAATGCATAGGTCAATAAACCATCACCTGCAAGAATGGCCATACCATCTCCATATACCTTATGGTTAGTTAAATTACCTCGACGATAATCATCATTATCCATGGCTGGTAAATCATCATGAATCAGTGAGTATGTATGAATACATTCTAATGCACATAGGAATTCTTTATATAATGATGCATCAACGTTCATTGCATCTAAAACAGCTTTAGTTAAGATAGGACGAATCCGTTTACCCCCTTGTAATAAACTATAGTTCATAGATTCATATAAAGTTTTATATTCTGGTATGGGGGAATGTAATACGGTACTTAACCATTGCTCAATCGATTGTTTGCTAGTTTCTAAATATGTTTTTAACATAGCTCATTACTCTCCGATTCGTACCTCTTCAATAATCTGCTGGATTTCACCCTCCACAGAATCCAGCATATCTGCGCATTCCTTAACCAAGGTTAAGCCTTTTTTATATTGATTTAAAAGCTCTGACATAGATAATTCACCATCGTCAAGTTGGCGAACAATATCCTCAAGAGCCTTATATTTTTTTTCATAACTTTTCAGTGATGTTGCCATCTGGTAATACCTCCTCTACAACTGCTTTTATAGAACCATCTTGCAATGTAATTTTAAATACATCTCCTTTGGCCATATTTTGAATTGAATTTATAGTATGTCCCTCTTTTTCTACTTTGGAATAGCCTTTCACCATTAAATGGATTGGATTTTGTAGTGATAATTCCTGTGTTAATAGTGAAAGTTTATGCTTTTCTTGTTGCCATCGTTGTGACGCTAGAGTTTGTAGTTTCTCCTTATGGGATTGTAAGAGGGAATTTTGCTTATGCAGTAATTGTAATGCAGGAAACCCGAGGCGACGATTAAAAATCGTACTTAATTCAATACGTTTTTGCTGTAATGTTTGATCCATCACATACTGTAAATAATCAAGTTTTTGTTGTAAATTCTGTTGTAGTGTAGTTAACGGAAGTACTGCAATTTCTGCGGCATGACTAGGTGTAGCACCACGCATATCCGCAGCGTAATCAGCTAATGTATAATCTGTTTCATGACCAACTGCAGAAATAATGGGTGTGGATGCATTGTAAATAGCTTCGACAACAACTCTATCGTTAAAGCACCATAAATCCTCCATTGAACCGCCGCCACGACCGACGATAATGACATCAACATCTGGATCTTTATCAGCAGCTTTAATTCCTTTAGCTATGGTTGGACCAACTGTTGATCCCTGAACTGGTACAGAGAATAATTTAAATTGCATAAGCGGATTTCTATGTTCACTAATATGTAATATATCGTGTAATACAGCACCTGTAGAAGATGTGACAATACCGATACAACTTGATAAAACTGGTATTGGTTGTTTATGAGCATCATCAAAATAGCCCAATGCAGATAATTCTCTTTGTAGAGCATCAAATTCAAGCTGTAACGGGCTTTTAGAGCCAACCTGCATATCCGATGCGATTAGATTTAAACGGCCCATTTTGTTGTAGAAATTAACGGATGCCTTGATAGTTACTAACAATCCATTTTGAAATGCATTAGCGAGTCCTTTACTTTGAACCGTGCTAGACCACATTGTTACATCTATAGATGATTCCTCATCCTTTAAGGAGAAGTACACATGACCACTACTATGACGCTTAGCATTTGTTATCGTACCACTTACATAGACATTTTTTAGGAGATACTCTCTATCTATTGTTCGTTTTATTAAGTTATTTAATTGGGTAATACTCAATACATTCACGATATACCTACTTTTGTGTTGCTAAGAATGCCCCATAAGCATTTCCCGTAGCATTGTCGACAGAGAATTTGGGGTTTGCAAAATGAACGGTTACGTTATTTTTATGACAAAAACCATTAATACGATTGCGTAGTATAGAATTACTCATTACACCGCCAACAGCAATTAATGTTGATACTGGTGTATGTTTAAGATGATAGGTTAATAATTTTTC
>CAUTOY010000045.1:0-11744 GCA_963539855.1 uncultured Veillonella sp. | reverse complement strand
TTAGCTTCATTAATTCGTTGTTCTATGCGTGGAATACTACGAACATTACCGGTCAATCCAACCTCTCCAAGAATCACCATATCATGAGGCACTACGCGATTTTTTAAATTGGATACAATGGCAACGGCCATCGATAAATCACAAGCCGGTTCATTAACCTTTAACCCACCGATTACATTGACGTAGACATCCTTATTGCCCAACGTAAAGCCGCAGCGTTTTTCCAATACTGCTAGTAGCACAATTAGACGATTCAAATCATAGCCAATAGCCGTACGCCTTGGCATTCCAAAGGCTGTTGTAGCTACCAAACTTTGAACCTCTACCAGAATGGGACGAACCCCTTCTAGATAAATCATGACCGCACTACCACTTTCATCATCAGCTCGTTCAGCTAACAAGGACGCCGACGGATTAGTAAGCTCTGCTAAACCATCTTCAATCATGGTAAAAATTCCGGTTTCCGATGTGGAGCCAAAACGGTTTTTAATGGCTCGTAATATACGGAACTGATAGGAACGTTCCCCTTCAAAATAAAGTACTACATCCACCATATGTTCAAGCATACGAGGGCCTGCAATATTGCCTTCCTTTGTTACATGACCAATGATAATTGTGGGAATATTTTGTTCTTTACAAAACCGTAATAACCGCGATGTACACTCACGAACTTGACTAACACTGCCAGGTGCAGCTTCGATATCTGCAGTAAACATTGTTTGTATGGAGTCGATGACCAGTAAGGATGGCTTTTGATTTAATGCGACCTCAAGAATGTGATCTAAATCTGTATCAGCTATAACATGTAACCGTTCACTATTAATATGTAATCGTTCTGCCCGCAATTTCAATTGCAATTGGGATTCTTCGCCAGATGCATATAAAACTGTACCAACGGTATCAGCCACCTTTTGAGAAACTTGTAAAAGCAGTGTTGATTTGCCAATACCAGGATCGCCACCTAATAACATTAACGCACCGGGCACAATACCGCCTCCAAGAACTCTATCTATTTCCTTATAGGTCGTGGGAATTCTAGACACAGCGGACATTTCAATATCTGGCAATGCCACAGGTTTAGTTGTATTAGTGCCCAGACCACGCACAGACGGTGTACGACTATGTTTAGTGTCTTTCACCACTTCTTCAACTAATGTATTCCATTCACCGCATTGAGGGCATTTTCCCATCCACTTGGCAGATTCAGCACCACAATTATTACAAAAGAAAACGGTTTTTACCTTTGCCATACAACCCCCATGAAAAGTAAAAGGTCATGAATGATAATTCACTCATGACCTTTTGTGCATAATTTATACTACGGTCAACTATTATCACTAATAGTATACCATTTTGACATTAAATTTTACATAAAAGACTGTATGAGAACAATATCTATTCCCAGTTAATTAGAAGCCTTTACAACAATGTGTTCAGCTTCTACATCTGCCTTGATGGTAGAACCTTCAGGAGCATTACCTTGTAAAATAAGATCTGAAATAGGATCTTCAATCAACCGTTGAATAGCCCGTTTCAATGGACGTGCGCCCATTGAAAAATCAGATCCTTCTTTCACAAGCATATCCATAGCTGCTGGTGAAATTTCTAGAGATAATCCCATATCACCAAGACGTTTTACTACAGTATCCATTAAAATTGTAACAATTTGTTTTAAATCATTTGACGTTAAAGCATGAAATACAATCATTTCATCGATACGATTCAAAAATTCAGGACGAAAATGACGTTTTACCGCATTCATAACTGTTTTTTTTGCTTCCATAAAGTTAACATCATTAGAAGCATCCGATGCACTATCGGACTTTTTAGCAGCTAAGAATCCTAGTTCAGGAGAACTTTTACGAAGTGCATTTGCACCCAAATTACTTGTCATGATGATAACAGTATTCCTAAAATCAACAGTACGACCTTGGCTATCTGTTAATCGACCATCATCAAGAACTTGTAATAAGATATTAAAGAAATCCGCATGAGCCTTTTCTACTTCGTCAAGAAGAATCACACTATATGGTTTACGACGTACCGCATCTGTTAATTGACCACCTTCTTCATAGCCTACATAACCTGGAGGTGCCCCAACTAAACGAGATACGGTATGTTTTTCCATATATTCGGACATATCTAGACGAATCATCGCTGTCTCATCACCAAATAGGGCAACAGCTAAGGCACGAGCTAATTCGGTCTTACCAACCCCAGTAGGACCTAGGAATAGGAACGACCCAATAGGACGTTTAGGATCTTTTAGACCCGCTCTCGCACGGCGAACAGCCTTAGAAACAGCCACAACGGCCTCATCTTGACCGATGACGCGTTTATGAAGCTCTTCTTCTAAGTGTAATAATGATTCAGATTCTTCCTGTGCGATTTTAGAAACAGGAATACCTGTCCATTGTGCTACAACAGAAGCGATATCTTCGTCAGTAACAATTAACTTATCATCGTTATTTTTCTTAGATGCTTGTTTCTTATCATTGATTTCCTTTTCAATGCGCTTTTCTTCATCACGCATCTCAGCCGCCTTCTCAAATTCTTGAGCTGTTACAGCAGCTTCTTTTTCCTTTTTTACATCTGCTAATTGTGTTTCCAATGCTTTCACATCGGGTGCGGCAGAAAACACTTTCATCCGCACCTTGGACGCTGCCTCATCAACAACATCAATAGCCTTATCCGGCAAGAATCTCTCCGTAATATATCGGTTTGATAATGATACGGCAGCTTCCAATGCTGCATCTGTAATTTTTGCCTTATGAAAGGCTTCATAACGATCACGTAACCCCTTTAGAATTTCAAGTGCATCCTCTTCAGAAGGTTCGCCAACCAAAACCGGTTGAAATCTACGTTCAAGTGCAGCATCTTTTTCGATATGCTTTTTATATTCATCCAAGGTTGTAGCACCAATCACTTGGAACTCACCGCGAGCTAATGCAGGTTTTAAAATATTCGCTGCATCCATAGATCCTTCAGTGGCACCAGCACCAACCAATGTATGAATTTCATCGATGAATATAATCATATCGTCATGTTTTTGAACTTCATCGATGGCTTTTTTCAATCGTTCTTCAAATTCGCCACGATATTTAGCACCGGCCAACAGGGAACTGATGCTCAATGAAATAATTCGCTTATTGCGTAAAATTTCTGGCACATTACCGTTTATAATACGTTGTGCCAATCCTTCTGCAATAGCTGTTTTACCTACACCTGGTTCACCAATAAGTACTGGATTATTTTTAGTACGACGACTCAAAATTTGAATAACCCTCGAAATCTCCTTATCCCGACCAATTACAGGATCTATTTTTCCTTGTTTAGCAGATTCATTTAAATCTATTCCAAAGTCAGCAAGATCACCTAATGAACTGCCTTCTAGGTTATCTTCACTAGTATGACTAGTACTACCAGAAGACCCTAAAATATTCCGAATCGCTTCAACAATGTCATTAGCGCGAATATTATGATTGCGTAACAGACCGACTGCTACGCCGCCACCATCGCTTAACAAACCTAATAAAATATGTTCTGTTCCCACATAATTGTGGTTCATACGATTAGCCACTTCAACAGCTAATTCTAGCACATGTTTCACACGAGGTGTCATATAGACGGAACTAGGCTTCTTATTCCCTCGTCCAATGTGCTCTTCAACATCTTCAATAATAGTCTCTGCACTGAGACCAAGCTCATTAAGAGCCTTTGCAGCAACACCATTTTTAACCTTTATGAGCCCAATGAGTACATGCTCCGTTCCCACGTAGTCATGCCCTAGTTCTAAGGCCGCTTCTTGGGCGAAGGATAACACTCGTTGTGCATCATCTGTAAATCGTTGCATCATATGTATTACCTCGTTCGCAAACATAAGTTTGCGCTCTCTATATAAACTTCATTCATGAAATGAAGGTACATTTTATCAATTTATATTAAATGGAATTTATCCATGAATAGTATTCTAAATCACCATAGAAAATAGGAAAACCCCTTATTATTTTTGTGAAAGTTTTTCTCTAATGATTGTTGCTCTGTAACTATCGCGTTCTTGAGGACTTACCTCTTCTTTTCCCATATATTTAAGTAAAAAATTAGGTCTAGTAATAGCCACCAACTCATTAAAACTATCGCTCGACCATGCAGGTAAGATATCTAAATCTACACCTAATTGAACATCGCTTAATTTTTCTAGCGATTCCTGACCACTTATAGACCTTGCATATCGCAATATACCATAGGATCTCCACAAATGATCTTCAATGCCATCTTTATCGTTGTGCACCAATGTTTGGCGACATTTTCGCTCTTCTGCTATGATACCTTCTACAATTTTCGTCAATTGTTCAATGGTATCAGCTTCACTGATGCCCATCGTACGTTGATTCGATACCTGATACATATGACCTAATGCTTCAGAACCTTCGCCATATAAACCGCGCACCGAATAGCCAAGTTGAACAATACTACGAACGAGACGATTAATACGTCCAGTCATTGCTAGTGCAGGAAGATGTAGCATAACAGAGGCGCGTAAACCAGTGCCAACATTCGTTGGACATGCAGTTAAATATCCGAAAGATTCATTAAATGCAAATGGTTGCTTTTCATCAATAGCATTATCAATGCGCTCTGCATGGTGAAAAGCTTTCAGTAAATCCAGACCAGGTTCCATAGTTTGTATGCGTAAATGGTCTTCTTCATTAACCATAATTGCTACCGATGCGTCATCAGATACCAGCAGACTACGATATGGCAATTTTTCTGCCATAACAGGACTAATCAAATGCTTCTCTACAAGAATAGCTCGTTCTATATCAGACAGTTTATCAAGACTAATACAATAATAATCTTGATTGTCGGAATCTTTTAAGGTACTAACCAAACCACGTGCGATGGAATCAACATGACGTAGAGCTGCTTCATCATGTTTATTAGTAAATAATGTGTCTCTAAAATTTCGAGCTAATCGTATACGACTAGAAATAACGATATGATCTGAATCGGATGGCGTATGTTGAAGCCATTTACTAAGGGCTGCATCTAATATATTATCGAACATACTATCCTCCTCAATTTTCTTTACTATCGACCTTAGATTCTAAGGCTTTGATTTTATCTCTAATTTGAGCTGCTTCCTCAAAGTTTTCATCACCGATAGCCGTCTCTAATTGGCGTCGTAATTGTTTAATCTCATATTGTGCTTTAAACACATTATGCCCTTGGTTCGGTACGTGTCCTTCATATTCCATTGACCCTTGAATGCGTTGAACCAATGATGCAATCTGATTTTTAAAAGTTTCGTAACAACTAGAGCATCCAAATTTCCCAAATCGATTAAAATCTTCAAATGTATTTCCACAATTTGGACAGCGTTTCATCTGCTGTGATTGCAACATATGATCTGGGTACACCATATTCTTGAAAAAATCATTGGAGAAAAAGTCATTATCCCAAATATCATTTACGAAAGAACTAAAGGGAGATAACTTACCATCTTTTTGTAATGTATTAGCACAGGACGAACATAAATGTTGTTCTGTTTTTTGATTATTTACGATATTTGTCATATGCACTGTTGCTTCGTTTGTATGGCAATAATCGCATTTCATATGACATCACTCCTTCCGCAATGTCTCTATCATAGATGCATAAAGATTGCGAATAGCTTCATTTCTAGATTGATAATCTACATGTTCAATGATGCTGGCAAATGAATTATGCATCATTTGAGCCTCGCGCTTTGTAATTTTATTATCCTGTAACAATTGAAATAAAGATTGATCCACATCACGTAAGTCAATCAAACGTTCCACTCTATTGGGACCTTCATAAATACGATATGACGTGACTGCAGGCACTAAAGTTGAAGACTCTGGCTCCAATTTACGAATCAAAATATAACCGCCTAAACCACGTCTAGACTCGACGTCAAATCCTCGTTCATTAGAAAAACGCGTACTCAATACATAGCTAATCTGAGATGGTGCACAATCTAATTCATCGGCCAACTCATTTCTCTTTAAAATCAATTTTTCTTGTTCTTCTGTTAATTTATTAAGTATAAATTTTTCTATTTTATCAGCTATCACGCTCATAATAACACCTCTTTATAAATTTATCTCTTAATTTGTCTTTTTGTTCTTTTAATATAACTTTATTATATTTGACTATTTGACTATTGTCAAATAAAAAGTCAAATTTTTATAAATTATTATTTGACTATTCTCCAAATACATAGATTTATTGTATAAATTGCACCACCAAATCAATATATGTAAATATTTCTACGAATAGACTAATATAAGAATTCAATGTATAATATTAAAGATATAATAACGTATGTACGAAAGAAGGTGCTACAATGGCAGATGCATTAGGTCATCAATTATTACTAGATTTATATTCTTGCAATGAAGAATCCCTCTTTTCCGCTGCAGCCGTACAAGAAAGTATATCTGCTGCATTTGAGTTAGCAGATATTGAGTTAGACGAAATAAACTATCAAGTTATGGATGATGAAATTGTCGTTCTTGCTATTGCAAAACAATTTCACTTCACATTACATGCGTATCCAGAATTGGGTTATGTAGCAGTTGATTTATTCGCCTTCAATCGTACCCTACCACTTACACAATTTATGAAATCCTTACGTCAATCATTTGGTTCTGAAAAGGTAAAAGCAACTACGGTCCAACGTGGCGATTTTGGTAACGAACGCGATATGAAGCCGCATCGCAAAACCAAAATTACAACACTCGGTCGTGTATTCCGTACACGTATCCAATTAAAACAAACTGGAGGCAAACTCAAAAAACAAAGCGCTAAGGTTATCAAATCATTAGCTAAAAAAAGCGGTCTAAAAAAATAGCATAAGAAAAATTTAAAAAGAGACCTTGCTCAATACGAACAAGGTCTTTTTACTGTGCTAAAAAGGCTAGAGACGAATCTCTAACCTTTTAATATGAATGTTTATAGTCTATCTACGTATGAATGTTTATAGTTTATCTACGAACAAGCATTTCCTCTAAGTCTAATGTCATAACAATATCATCTACATCATCGCAAAGATATTCTGCATTTGCATTGTTTAACTCTGTTTCAGTACCATATCCATAAGTAACACCTATAGATATACATCCTAATTCATTACCTGACTCTACATCGTATTTTCTATCGCCTACCATGTATACGAGACGACGTCCCGTATCATCAGATAATGGATTGCCACACAATTCGATAGCCTTTTGAAGAATCTCTTTCTTATGAATCAAACCTTCTTTGTAATTGGCACCTACGATGACATCAAAGTATGATGTAATAGAAAAATGATCTAAAATCTCACGTGCATAAACTTCTGGCTTCGCCGTAGCCAAGGCCACAGTATAATGCTCATTTTTAACCTTGTCTAGTAGGTCAATAATATTAGGATACAATTGATTTTCGAATTTACCAATTGTACCATAACGCTCACCAAACTTCTTATATACCTCTTCTGCTTGTTCTAATGTCATCCCACAATATTCTTGTAGTGAATCAACGATAGGTGGTCCAAGAAATAATAATAATATTTCGTCTGATGGTATATCATAGCCATATGCTTCCAGAGCAAATTTAATGCTTTTTAAAATTCCCTCTTTAGAATCTGTCAACGTGCCATCAAGGTCAAAAATTATAGTCTTATTCATAATTATTTCTTTAAAGCCTCTTTTAATGTATGCCATGCTAATACAGCACATTTTACACGAGCAGGCATATTAGAAATATTTTGTAAGGCCATAGCATCTTCTAAATCTTCAAGTTTAGATTCGTCGGTAACCTCTTTTTTAATCATACCCAAGAATAATTCTACTAAACGCAATGCTTCTTCTACAGATTTACCCTTGATAATATCAATCATCATGGATGCTGAAGCTTGGCTGATAGCACAACCAGAACCAGTATAAGCTGCATCTTTAATAATGCCATCTTGTACATCAATCTGTAGAGTCAAATCATCACCACAACTTGGATTATGTCCATGCTCGGAAGCTGTAAACTCACTTAATTCACGTTTATTACGCTTGTCTTGGTTATGTTCCAAAATAAGTTCCGTATATAATTGATCCATTTCCATGTGAATGTCTCCTAATCTTTAAAGCCCATTACCGAACGGACAGTTTTTAATACTTCTAAAAATGCATCTAAATCTTCCTTGCGCGTATATAGATACATGCTAAGTCTTGTAGATGCTGCTACATGAAAGAAGGCCCCCAAAGGTTGTGCACAATGGTGTCCAGAGCGTACACAGATACCTTTGGAATCGAGAATAGTCGCTACATCATGAGGATGTACATCATCTATTGTGAAAGCGATAACACCATGTTTTTCACGAGGGTTTTTAGACCCCAATACGTGAACATGAGGAATTTCAAGCATCTTAGGCAATACATATGATACCAATTCTTCTTCATGAGCCTCGATAGTATCCATACCAAAAGATTCTAGATAATCAATAGCCGCATGTAACGTTACAGCACCATGAGCATTTGGTGTACCAGCTTCAAACTTATACGGTAATTCATTGAATGTAGTAGATTGTTCCTTAACATATTCAATCATATCACCACCGAGTAAGAATGGTGGCATTTTTTCGAGCAATTCTCGTTTCCCATATAGCACACCAATACCTTGAGAAGCGCACATTTTATGGCCAGAGAATACGAAGAAATCACAGTCTAAGGCTTGTACATCCACCTTCATATGAGGTGTAGACTGAGCTCCGTCAAGAACGACAATAGCCCCTACAGAATGAGCTTTTTCAGTCAATTCTTTCACAGGGAATTCCATGCCAAGTACATTACTCACGTGTGCAAATGCTACAATTTTAGTACTTGCATCAATTTTATCAATTTCGCTATCTTTTAGATGCCCAGACTCATCTAAATACATATATTCTAGTGTAGCACCCGTTTTGTTAGCAACATATTGCCATGTAACAAGATTAGCATGATGTTCTGCAACAGTTATAACAATTTTATCTCCTTTAGAAAGGAAATTAGCACCATAGCTATGGGCGATTAGGTTCATAGATTCCGTACTATTACGGGTAAAGACAACCTCTTCTCGCTCACGGGCATTGATAAACTCAACAACGCGGTCACGTGCATTTTCATACGCTTCCGACGCTTCAATAGCGAGAATATGAGAACCGCGATGTGGATTACCATTATGGTGAAGCATATGGTCTGCAAGTCGATCCATCACCATTTGAGGAATTTGTGCAGTTGCACCACTATCTAAATAAATTAGACGACGACCATTGTGCTCTTTATGTAAAATAGGAAAATCCTTATATGCTTCTGTAATAGGTCTCATAGTCAATCCTCTTAAATCTTATTACGTACTGCAGTCAATGCAGCTTCTTCAATCACATCATCACCAATGCGATCGATAATTGGTCGAATCATCGATTCTACAATAATATGTTTAGCTTCTACTTCACTAAAACCACGGCTCATAAGGTAGAACAACTTGTTTTGATCAATTTGTCCTGCACTAGCTGCATGATTACCTACTACATTATCTTCTTTACACAATAACAATGGTAAAGAAATAGATTTAACAGTAGGATCTAACAATAAACATGTATCTTCTTCAGCACCTTCAGAGGCCACGGCACCGCGAAGGAAATCCAATGTACCACGGAAGGATTTTTTAGCAGTATCGCTTAATGCCCCCAATGTGTGGATATCACTAAAGGATTTTTTACCACTATGAGTCATTAACATAGCAATATCAAATTTTTGTTCCTTATTGCCTAAATAAGCAATGTCATGAACGATTTTACTAGATTCACCTTGTAAGTCATGATCATAGTTTAAAATATTTTCTTTGCCACCAATTTCGACATTAATATATTCAACATCGGCATTTTCTTCAAGTTTTGTATAGCGATGTTCGATATGCTGTACAGTTTCATCTAAAAGATTTACTTTTTTAACAACAACCTTAGCATTAGATTTTACATCGTATTCGTTAAGGTATTGAATATTAGTCGCCTCTTTTGTACCGCCATCTAAGAAGAATTGTACTTCAACTTGCGCATCTTCTTCGACGATAAATTGGAAACGGCTGGCGATACGTGCGCTCGCATCAATGCGAATGCCCACTACTTCTTTTGCCTTAGCAGGAACGTGGATACGATAGCCTTCAGCTTCATTTACAAGCTTAGCTATGGCCTCACCATTAGCACCTTTATAATTTGTATTCATCAAAGCTGTACCAGCTGGCAATGGGCTGATAATAGCATCATTACCTTTTACCAATACAGATGTAGTTGTTTCTGATTCTCCCCAAAGACTTGCTGGAGTATGGTTAACACGCAACCATCTAAAGGTAGGTCTAGGAAGTTCATTAAATAGTAATTCGCTCATAGTACCTCCTTAACCGATAGAGCCTTCTAATTCTAGATTAATTAGATTATTCATTTCAACAGCGTATTCCAATGGCAATTCTTTAGAGATTGGTTCTACGAAACCACGAACAAGCATTGCACGAGCTTCTTCTTCACTAATACCACGCGTCATAAGGTAGAAAATAGCTTCATCAGAAATTCGACCAATCTTAGCTTCATGACCTAAATCTACATTATCGTTTTCTACAATAATAGCCGGAATTGTATCAGATTGTGAAATTTCATCTAACATCAAAGATTCACAAGATACAGTCGCTTTTGCATGTTCAGCATTAGGACCAATTTTCAAAAGGCCACGATAAATTGCAGCGCCACCAGATTTGGAGATAGATTTAGAATTTACATTACTTGTTGTATATGGCGCATTATGAACCACCTTACAACCAGTGTCAAGGAATTGACCTTCGCCAGCAAATGTTACACCTGTAAACTCTGCATGAGCACCTTCACCATTAAGAATACTCATTGGGTACAAGCAGGATACGTGAGAACCAAAGGAACCAGATACCCATTCAATAGTACCACCTTTACCTACAACACAACGTTTTGTATTGAGGTTATACATATTCTTGGACCAGTTTTCAATTGTGGAATAACGCAATGTAGCGTTGTCCTTAACAAACAATTCAACAGCGCCTGCATGAAGATTTGATACATCATATTTAGGAGCAGAGCAACCTTCGATAAAGTGTACCTTCGCACCTTCCTCTACGATAATCATCGTATGTTCGAACTGACCAGCACCTGGTGCATTCAAACGGAAATAGGATTGCAATGGAATATCCACTTGCACGCCTGCCGGAACATATACAAAGGAACCGCCAGACCAAACAGCACCATGAAGAGCCGCCCATTTATGATCGGTAGGAGGAATCAATGTCATCCAGTATTTTTTTACGATTTCTTCATGTTCATGAAGAGCAGTTTCGATATCAGTATAAATTACGCCTTGTTTTACAAGATCTTCTTGAATGCTGTGATATACGACTTCGGAGTCATATTGGGCACCTACACCTGCAAGAGATGTTTTTTCTGCTTCTGGGATACCGAGGCGATCAAATGTGCTCTTAATATCCTCAGGTACTTCGTCCCAATCGCCCTTCATATCAACCTTAGGCTTTACATATGTATAAATATTCTCCATATCTAAGCCAGAAATATCAGGAATCCAATTCGGAATTTCCATACGATTGTAAATCTCTAGGGATTTTAAACGGAAGTCAAGCATCCATTCCGGTTCATTTTTATTAGACCAAATTTCACGGATAATATCTTCTGTTAA
>CAUTOY010000044.1:0-11745 GCA_963539855.1 uncultured Veillonella sp. | reverse complement strand
AATAATGGAACCATATAAACCTCCTAGTATTTCGATTTAATTTCTAACAAGGAATCAAAAAATGATGGATCAGGCAGGGCCCCTAGTACACCTTTTTTATATTTATCAAGAAGATTGGTATTATCTCGAATACCAGTGTTAGCAGTTGTAAAATCAGCTAACGAATATAGATATACTTGTTCTTCATCTTTATGAACAAACCAAATTTGTTCTTTTCTAAATAGCCTTTTACAGTCTAATAAGGTTACATCATGTACAGTAAATATAAGCTGTGCCATATCATTTAATTCATTATTAAAAAGAGCCACTATAGCACGTGTTAAAGAAAAGTGTAAACTACTATCCAATTCATCAACAATTAAAGTTCTACCTTTTTCTAAAGCTTCAATGATATAACTAGCCAAAGCAGCAATTTTTTTTGTTCCCGTAGAATCAAATACCATGCTTGGTACTGGATGTCCTTTATACACGGAAATTAACTTTAATTGATCTAACAATTGTTCCGGCAATGCTAAGGCTCGTTCGTCCGCAATAGCTTTACCATTCTTTTTTAATTTTATATCCATATCTGCTTCAGCATATTTAAAATCATCTAAATATACATCAGCTTGTTTAATAAAGTTAACAACCTTTTTCTGAATATTATTTTCATTCTTTAATAATTTAATAGTTTGATCAATTGGAATATTATTCATATTAATAATATCTATTGAGCTAGCAAATTCAGTAATAATTCGTTTAATCTCTGCCAGTTTACTAAACTTAGTTGTATCGATAGCATGACATAATAAGGCTTTATTTGCAACTACTTCCATCAAAGGTTCTACCTTAGGATCGATACATTTAAATTCCTGTTTTTTTATATCCTTTAAAATTAATGTAATTGACTTCTCATTACCATATTCATCATAACATTTGTGTACAAAATGTTCATATATGATTTCTTCTGATTGAGCATCATACGTTATAGTATAATCATACTTTTTCTTTTCATATAAAAAAGTAATACCTAATTCACAAATAGGGTTATGTGTAAATAAATTAGGTAATAAATGGGGCTCATTATTTAATAAAATATCAATAATACTTGCTATGCCTTTTATTAAACAAGTCTTTCCCGTATTATTAGGCCCATATATAGCAGTGCTTTTTACAATATTATTTCCATCCTCTTGACGTACATTTGATATAAACTTTTTAGTACGCATATCTGCATTCGCAGAAAACACAACAGGTTTATTAAATGCTAATACATTATTTAATCTCACTTCCATTAACATATTAACACCTCCTCAAAAGTATTATACCATGCACTTAAATTTTATGCTAATTATTAGCATAAAAAATAAGTAGTAAACAAAGAATAACTTTCACAAAAAAGAGCCTAGATGACGTTCATAGCAAATCTATAAACGACCATCTAGGCTCCTATTATTTTTTCATCCGACTCGTCGCAAGGTTAGACCCCAACAGCCCTCCCCGATTGATATGGGGATGGCGATGTGAGGTACCTTCTTTGATGGATGTTAAACGAGATCGTTGAAATTTTTCAAATACTGTATCTAATTCTCGCAAGAGAACCTTCTTTTGCGATTCTTTTAGTTCATACAAGTCCCCTTTGAACCTAATATGTTTATCCCTTACGACTGAACTTATATCATAAATGGTTTCATACTGTTCATTATTAACATTGACCAGTTCATCTAAGGTTAGCCCATAATAACGAGCTAACGCACAGAGTGTATCTAGATCTGGTTCTCTATACCCAGTCTCGTAATTTGACAATGCTGCATTACTAATACCTACAGCCTTAGCGACTTCGATTTGGCTCTTTCCCATGCGTACGCGAGCCCGTTTTAAGTTCTTGTAAAATTGCATGTTCATCACCTATATCGATTCTATCTCATAGTATTACATTGTGTCACTAATCATTTTGAAAGCTTCTTCTGCAACAGCCAATGTTTTATCAATTTCTGCGCCCTTATGACACATGGACACAAAGTTACTTTCAAATGGACTTGGTGCATAATAAATACCATGACTCAAGTTATGATGGAAGAATGTCTTGAAATGGTCTGCATTGCAAGCACTAGCGTCATCAAAGTTATGTACCGGTTTATCTGTAAAGAACAATGTAAACATAGATCCCACACGTTGTACCACAGCTGGCACATTGTATTTCTTAGCTAATTCTTCTAGGCCATTACACAATGCCTTTGTGCTATCTTCTACTTGTTTAAAGATGGTTGGGTCTCGTTGCAACATAGATAGTGTTGCAAGACCTGCCGTTACAGCCACAGGATTACCACTCAAAGTACCAGCTTGGTAAATAGGACCAGATGGTGCTACTTCGCTCATGATTTTGCTAGAACCGCCAAATACAGCGAGAGGCATACCACCGCCGACGATTTTACCAAGGCAAGTCAAATCGGGTTTAATATTGTATAGTTTTTGTGCACCGCCGCAACTAGCGCGGAAACCACACATAACTTCGTCAAAGATTAATAGGGCACCATGCGCTTTTGTTACGTCACGCAAGGTTTCAAGGAATCCTTCTACTGGTGGCACACAGCCCATATTCCCCGCTACCGGTTCTACGATAATACATGCGATGGTATCGCCCATTTCATCGAATAATTGTTTAACCGCATCAATATCATTGTATGGCAATGTGATGGTATTTTCTGCAACGCCCTTAGGTACGCCTGGGCTATCTGGTACACCAAATGTAGCAAGACCAGAGCCGGCTTTCACTAATAGGGAATCACTATGACCATGGTAACAGCCTACAAATTTAACAATACGATCGCGGCCCGTATACCCACGAGCTACGCGTAACGCGCTCATGGTCGCTTCTGTACCAGAGTTAACGAGACGGACCATTTCCATGGATGGCATGAAGGCTTGGATTTTCTTCGCTAGTTCTGTTTCTAACAGTGTAGGCGCACCATAGCTTGTACCACGAGGAATCGCCTCTTGCAAACTAGCCACCACCTCAGGGTTCGCATGGCCTAAAATCATAGGGCCCCAGCTCAATACGTAGTCGATATACTCGTTGTTATCGATATCATAGATACGGCTACCACTAGCGGAGCTAATAAATGGAGGATTTGAGCCTACGCTGCGATAGGAGCGAACAGGACTATTAACGCCACCTGGCATATATCGTTTCGCTTCGTCAAATGCTTTTTCTGATTTACCTAGTTGTAACATAGTCACTCCTTATTGTTTAAGCCAACGTGCCACATCAAGGGCATGGTATGTAATGATAATCTTAGCACCAGCTCGTTTCATGGAAAGCATCGTTTCCATAACAAGGCGTTGTTCATCAATAAGACCAGCAGCTGCCGCAGTTTTTACCATTGCATATTCTCCGGATACATTGTAGACAGCCAATGGCAATTCATACCGGTCACGCGCTTCGCGAACAATATCTAAATAGCATAATGCCGGTTTAATCATGATAATATCCGTACCTTCAGCGATATCGAGTTCAATTTCACGCATGGCTTCTAAGCGATTGGCTGGATCCATTTGATAGGATTTGCGGTCCCCAAATTGTGGCGCCGAATTAACGGCTCCACGGAATGGACCATAGTAGGCAGATGCATATTTGGCAGCATAGCTCATGATAGATACATTGGTGAAACCAGCTTCATCAAGAGCTTCACGAATAGCACCTACACGGCCATCCATCATATCTGATGGCGCCACCATATGAGCGCCAGCTTGTGCTTGACTAACAGCAACCTTGCACAATAGAGGTAATGTTTCATCATTCAAGATTTCATGGTGATCAATCATGCCACAATGACCAGTGGAGGTATATTGACATAAGCATACATCGGCAATAACCAAAAGATTTGGTACTGCTTCACGGATGGCTTTAATTGCTTGTTGTACCGGTTGAGACATATCCCAAGCAGAGGAACCTTGTTCATCCTTATAGGTAGGGATGCCAAAAATTTCTACGCCACGAATGCCGAGGTCATAGGCTTCTTGAGCTACCTTTACCGCTTCATCTACGGATAGATGATATTGCCCTGGCAATGTGTCGATTTCTTTTTTGATGCCTTCACCAGGAACGATGAATAATGGGTAGATTAAATCAGTTGTATCTAATGTTGTTTCTCGTACTAAATCACGCATTTCTGGAGAAGTGCGCAAACGGCGAGGACGATAGGTTAAATCGTACATAATAAATTTCCTTCTTCCGTTTATTAATTAATATATATATTAGTTAGCACAGTCTTTCACAATTGTATCCACAAGACCTTCTGTAGTATATACAGGACTAATGATATCTACAGTTAGACCTGCACTCATGGCCGTAGCAGCCGTAATAGGTCCGATACAGGCAATTTTCGTATGTGCTAATAGTGAAAGTGCATCTTCACCCAATAAGTCTAACGTATTGGTAACTGTAGAGGAGCTAGTAAATGTAATATAGTCAACATGACCATGTTGCAACGCATCTACTAAAGCCTCTTGTTGAGATGTGTCTTGTTGTGTTTCATACAAGCGCAAAATATCTACGTCAATATCTAGGTGACGCAATTCACGTGGAATGACCTCACGAGCCTTCTTAGGTTGAATTAATAACACTGTATGCTTAGGTTTAACATGCTGTTTCAATGCATCTACAACAGATTCAGCCTTATAATCTACAGGGATGATATCTGGGGTAATGCCATAATTTGTCAACGCCTTCGCCGTAGCACTACCGATTGCACACACCTTAGCATAACCTAAGGAACGAGCATCTTTACCTTCTCCGTACAATGCATCAAAGAAGTAGCGTACCCCTTCAGCAGATGTAAATACGACACAAGAATATCGATCTACGCCATGTAATAAACGTTTATCTTCATCAAATAATTCTACAGGCATTGTTTTAATAGCTGCTGCTTGGATTACATTAGCCCCTTGGTTCATAAGCATATCGCGGAATTTGCTAGCTTGAGAGCGAGCACGTGTAACCACAATTGTTTTACCGAATAATGGTTTATTATCGAACCATTGTAATTGTTCACGCAAATTAACTACATCACCGACAACGATGATGGCAGGTGCCTTTAGTTGTGCCTTTTCCACATCTTCCACAACATGTTCTAGTGTGGAAACGAGAACCTCTTGCATAGGTTTGGTACCCCACCGAACAAGAGCCACTGGCGTATTAGCAGGACGGCCATGGGCCATCAATTTCTCAGCAATTGTAGGTAGATTACCTACGCCCATAACAAAACAAAGTGTATCGACTGCTGTGGCAAGGCCTTCCCAATGAATCCCCGACACCGCTTTTGTTGGGTCTTCATGACCGGTAACAACCGCAAAGGATGTAGCCATAGCACGTTGTGTCACAGGTATACCTGCATAAGCAGGCGCTGCGATAGGCGATGTAACACCTGGTACAAATTCAAAAGGAACACCGGCCTCACGAAGGGCCATCGCCTCTTCGCCGCCGCGACCAAATACAAGTGGATCCCCACCTTTTAGACGGGCCACGATTTTGCCTTCCTTCCCCTTTGCCACCAATAATTCATTGATTTCCCATTGATGCATGGTATGGTCCTTGCATTGTTTCCCTGCATAAATCAATTCCGCATCAGGTCTAGCCCATTCTAATAGGTGAGCATCTGCTAAATAGTCATATACGATAACATCTGCACGTTCAATGCATTCTTTACCTTTTACGGTGATTAATTTAGAATCTCCAGGGCCTGCACCAATCAAATATACTAAACCTGTCATTTTATGATTCCCTCCTTAACAAGGGCTTCCACAATGTGTTTGCCCCCTTCTTCATATAAGGCTTTTGCAAGATTTTTGCCTAACATAGCCCCTTTCTTAGCAGGACCAGACAATTCGCCTTCATATACTGTTTTACCATCTAAGGATGCAATGAGCGCTTTCAAATTAAGCTGTCCTTTTTCAACAGTTCCATATACACCCATCGGCACTTGGCAGCCCCCATTGAGTTGGTTCAAGA
Source organism: uncultured Veillonella sp. (assembly GCA_963539855.1). GTDB lineage: Bacteria > Bacillota > Negativicutes > Veillonellales > Veillonellaceae > Veillonella. The sequence goes on along the minus strand of CAUTOY010000044.1, from coordinate 5,756 downwards.
AACTACGTTCCCCCTCTACGGCAAGGCGTGTTGGTTCGTCGTCTATTTTTGAAAGTATTTCTAACATCTCAGTATCGTCACTGCGACATTCAATAGCCAAAGCACCTTGCCCCACAGCAGGAATCATTTCATCCGCCGTAAAGACTTGTGTGATTCTATCATCCAATCCGAGCCGTTTAAGGCCTGCTTGTGCTAATACGACGCCATCGAGGCCTTCTGTTTCAATCTTGCCAAGACGGGTTTGCACATTGCCGCGAATCACTTCGATTTGTAAATCTGGACGGCGATGCAGTAATTGCGCTTGACGCCGTAAGCTACTGGTGCCAATACGCGCTCCTTCTGGTAATTGATCCAATGTTTTATATTTAGGACTGACCAAAGCATCAAAAGGGACTTCTCGTTTTGAAATAGCACCTAATGTAAGACCGTCTGGTAATTCCGTAGGCATATCCTTTAAACTATGAACGGCGATATCGATATCACCAGCATGCATAGCCGCCTCTAATTCAGCAGTGAATAAACCTTTGCCACCTACTTCTGCTAGTGGCTTATCTAAAATCCGATCCCCTTTCGTATTGAAATGGACTAGTTCCACTGTAACACCAGGGTATAAGCGTTGCAATTCACTTTTTACATATTCTGATTGCCATAAAGCGAGAGCACTCTTTCGAGTTCCAATTCTAATGTGGTTCCTCATACTACGAGCCTTCTTTCTCGAGATTAAACATATCTTTGAATAAATCCCAATATAAACCTTCTTCTTGTGTGCCGGCGATTTCATTAAAATGAATCATCGGTTCCCTTAGCATTTTTCTAACAATCATACGACTCATAGAGTCAATGATGCGACGCTCTTTATCGGAAATATCCGGTAATTTAGCGAGTGCTCGATGTAATTCACGACGGCGAATGCGGTCAGCTTTATCCGTCAATAGCGCCATCATGGGGCGTACAGATAAATAACTAAACTTTTCTAGCACTTCATCAATAGCTTCGTGAATAATCGGTTCAGCCCTCTTTGCTTCTTCCTCGCGTTGTTGTTTATTTTCTTCTACAACGCTTTCCAGTGCATCAATATTAAATAGATAAACGCCATCAATATCTGCGACTGCTGGGTCAATATCACGTGGTACCGCAATATCAATCATCACAATTGGTCGGCCCTGACGCAATGTAGCAATGCGTTTAGCCTCCTTTTCACCAATAATATAATGAGGCGCACCCGTCGATGTAATGATAATATCCGCATGCTCCGCTTGTTCTACATAGTTGTCTAACTTGATGGCTTGTCCATTAAACTTCTTTGCCAAGGCTTCCGCTTTGGTGAAAGTTCGATTTGATACGAATATGGTTTTTACACCCTTGGCTTGTAAATGTGTAGCCGTCAACTCACTCATCGTGCCAGCCCCTAAGATGAGAACTGTCGCTTCTGAAAGTGGTTTGTCTAGGCTATCTTCAGCCAAGTTAACCGCCGTGTAGCTAACAGACACAGGTGTATTCGCAATGCCCGTATTAGTCCGTACCTTTTTACCAACGCTAATAGCACGTTGGAATAGAATATTAAATACTGTCCCCGTAAAGCCCGCACTATAGGCAGCAATATAGGCACCTTTTAACTGGCTAAGAATCTGCCCTTCCCCTAACACAAGGGAATCAAGACTAGCAGATACACGGAATAAATGATTTATACACGCCTTTTCTTCATAGAAGAAAAATGCTGTTTCATCAATTGTATCGGCATGTTTTAAATTCTTTAACACGTCTAACATATACGCTTTAGGAGATTGTACATCTTCTAATACGGCATAAATTTCCGTGCGATTGCAAGTCGATAGAATGACGCATTCTGAAATTTTTTCGTATTCATAGAGTCGATTTAAGGCGTTTTCTACCTCGTTTTTTTCAAACGAGAAACGTTCACGCACCTCAACGGCAGCACTTCTATGATTTAGTCCTAATACCACTAATTGCATGGTGTAGTTTCTCCTCTATCAATGGCCACTGTCCCTTAAGAATGGCCTGAAATTCAGTTTCGCTTAGATGAGTCCGCCAAAAACGGCTACGCTCCTCTACGCTAGGAATGAGTAACTTTACTTCTTCCCTCATAATTTTAAGTCTCGGTATGGCAATTTGCAATATATTATAACGATTCATCATATCTTGTTTCACAAGACGATTAATACGGGGTCCCCCATTATTAGCACTAATGGCAACATGCAAATCACCCATATCGATTGTTGATGGCACTGTAAAGTCACAAGCTGTAGCATTATCGGCACGATTGACTAGTATGCCATTATTGTGGGCTATAGTCTCGATATAATCATTAACAGCTGTATTATCTGTACAGATAAACAATAATTTACATTGTTTTACAAGATCTATATGGTCATCACTAAACACTGTATTGTGCCAAATAAATCTGTTATTCTCATGCCAAGTTTTCATCTGATTTGTTATAACAGGGCTAATGACAATGCATTGACAGGGCTCGTCTAAGCATAATGCTAGACGCCGTTCAGCCACTGCACCACCACCCACAAAAAGAATGGTGTCAGTCGTTGTAGTTCGTAGTGTTACAGATATCATAATGAACCTCGCATAATTGATGATACCGCTTATGTATACCTACATATGGAGCTATAGATATACATAAGCGGTATAAAAAATCGGCTTGATGAATCAAGCCGATTGCTTATTTGCTTACATAAATCGTTTAAGGTAAACGCCAATACGCCCCTTACGAGAAGTACCGGTAATAGCCTCTACCTTCATTCGGCCACGACCACGCATAGAGATAACATCCCCTTCTTTAACCTCTTGGGATGGTCCCTTAGCAGGTTGCCAATTTACTTGCAATAAACCGGCATTTACAGCGCTCACCAATTTGGTACGGGATACGCTAAAGCCAGAGCTTGCGACCGCATCCAATCGAAGTGATGCAACGGTAGTACGCACTTCTTTTATTTTTTCTTCTTTAGGGGCTATCTCATCTAACTCTATCGGAGTTACGGATACAGCAACCATAGCAATCTTTGTAAAATTTTGTACTACAAAATCTGCTACAGCGCTATCCACGAGAATTTGTGCACCCCCTTGGCCCATGATAATATCGCCAAATTTAGAGCGATCAATGCCAAGGCCCATTAAGGAACCAAGCACATCACGATGATTTAATAATCTAAATCGTGGATCCCAAGATACTTTCAACGGAACGATGCCCATATCTACTGTACCTTGAAAATGACTATCTACAAAGGCGATACGAATACGTTCCGCCCCTTCATAGCCGCCATAAGATTGAACGAGTAATTCAGGATAAGCCGCCTTAATGGCATCCGCAATAACAAGGCCCGCAGGACTTGTAAAATCACAAACGCGATACGGTTTCCCCTTTACTACTTGTTCTGCTAAATCAAGCATACGGCGCGCTTCTTCACCACTACCACTTGCTTCAAAATATCTAATTAATTTACTAGTATCAGCCATTATTTCCCCAATTCATTGGAACGAGCTAAACAAGCAACAACACCATCTTGTAATGCACTGCGCAAGCCACCTTTTTCCATAGCCCCAATACCAGCAATTGTAGTGCCGCCTGGACTAGTCACTTGATCACGCAATACAGCAGGATGTGTACCGGATTCTAATGCCATTTTACCAGCCCCATACATCGTTTGGGCAGCCGCCTTAATCGCCAATTGACGAGGTAATCCAATGCGGACTCCCGCATCAGCCAAGGCATCTAAAATGACAAACATATATCCTGGGCCGGCACCAGACAAAGCGCCTAATCGATCTAGGTCGGCTTCACTGACAACGGCTACTTCACCAACCGCATTAAATAAAGCCTCAACAAACGTAGTATCCGCATCATTGTCCGCTGTCAATGCAGTCATACCACAACCAATTGAAGCTGGAGTATTAGGCATTGCCCGATACAAAACCGCCATCGGTAACGCTTTACGCAATGTATCAAGTGTTACGCCAGCCGCTACAGATATAACAGTAGCACCAGCTTTCACGGAGGTTAATTGGTTCAATACGGTCGGTAATACTTGTGGTTTAACAGCTAGGATAATCGTGTCGAATTGTGCCATATCAGGCAGGTCTACATAACCTGTAACGCCTAATTCATCAACTAATTCATCACGATGTTCAGAGCGACGCACCACAATGGATACATCACTAGCCTGTAGTACGCCCTGTGCAAGTGCCCCTCGTAATAGAGCACCACCCATGGCGCCTACGCCTATACATACTGTTTTTCCCAACATAGTATCACCACTTTTTCTATACCGGATTATTTGTTTTGCCAGTTAAATTCTTGTTGCTCAGTTGTTCCACTTTCAGATTCATTATTATAATCAATGGATACATTTACAGGTACGCACATGAAAATGTCTTTGCCTACCTTTTCCAATTTTCCATCTAATGCAAATGTTGCACCAGATACAAAGTCAACGATGCGAGCAGCTTCGTGAGGATCTGTATTTTCAAAATTAATCAATACAGGACGCATGTCACGCAATTGATGAGTGATGCTTTCAGAATCTTCAAAAACCTTAGGTTCGATAACAACTACTTTCATGGCTGTTGGACGTTGTGTCATAGTGGATGTGCCTCCTACCTTACGTGGATGGAACTCAGATGCAGCTGCTGTTGGTGCTACTGGTGGCACGTCTTCTGCATAGTCCTCATCATCTTCATATTCATACTCATCATCATAATCATAACGGTCATCATTGTTAATGCCGATAAAATTTTTGATTTTTTGCCATTGTTCTCCCATAGACATGGTAATCCTCCTAATATACTCACACTATTGTATTTACCTGATTAGTTATATACACGTTCCCCAAAGATGGCAGTACCTACACGTACGATATTAGCTCCCTCTTGTAGTGCTATTTCGAAATCATGCGTCATTCCCATCGACAAATACTGTATATCTCCTTCAGGAAAATACCCTTTCATATCTTCGTACAAAGCATGTGCTACTCTAAATATAGGTCTTGCATCCTCCGGATTTTCAAAAAACGGAGCCATGCACATTAACCCCTTAACGCGCACATGCGGCAATGTCTTAGCATAGTCTCGTATATCAGGGAATTCCTCTACAGACATGCCCGACTTACTCGCTTCACGAGCTACATTTACCTGTAACAATATGTCTTGTACTTTATCATGCTTAGCAGCAACCTTTTCGATTTCATCCAATAGTTTTTTACTATCTACAGAGTGAATCAAATCAAACATCGGTACCGCTTGACGAACCTTATTGACTTGTAAATGACCAATTAAATGCCAAACCAATTTAGGTCCCGTATAAAGCATTTGTTTTTCTTTTGCCTCTTGTACGCGATTCTCACCTACATGAGTGCATCCAAGGCGGGCCACTTCTTCTACAGCTGTTACAGGATGGTTCTTTGTAACCGCTACAAGTAACGCCGTATCTGTACGCCCTACACTGGCCATTGCATCGGCCATGCGTTGTTGGATTTTATGAAGGGATTCTTCAATCATATGATCCTCCCATCTATCTACAAAAAAATAAATATCCTATAGACTTATATTATATAATATTTAACCAATAATGTATATCTTTACCGTTTTTCAAGCATGCCAAACAAGGCCATACGCCCCGTTTTACCATGTTCACGGCGATAGGAGAAACAGTTTTCATCTGTCATGCTATCTGTACCGCCAATACAAATCTGAGCCTTCGGAACGCCTCGTTGCAACAAATCTTCTTC
>CAUTOY010000043.1:0-12085 GCA_963539855.1 uncultured Veillonella sp. | reverse complement strand
AATTTTATCAAAGGCCAATGATTCAACAAAGGAACTGATAATGGTAGAACCACCTTCAACAAGCACTGATGTGTATCCTTGTTTTCCAAGATGTTCTAAACACGCTTGAATGTCTATCTTTTTTATATCTATAGCTACATCAGTGTTACGTCCTTGACGCACAGATTTTGTTGGGAGTTCCTCTACAATCGCGCCAGCATTCGCCAAAGCAACTCTTCGCTGCTGTGGACAACCTTTCGCTACATAAACGATAACCTTACGATTTGGAATCGTAAATACCTTTGCATCTGTTGGCGTACGCCCCTGACTATCCAGAATAATAATATCTGGCTGATGGACCTCTAATGTATTATCTATCGATACATCATGTCTGTTGATAATTGCTTCATATAATTCATCTCTAGTGAGTCTACAATTAAGCAATGGATCATCAGCTAAGATGGTGCCAATACCAACAAGCATTGCATCATGAGATGCTCGCAACACATGTCCATCCTTACGGGAACTTTCATTCGTAATCCATTGGGATTGACCGGTGAAAGTAGCAATTTTACCATCTAGGGACATAGCACTTTTTATGGTTACAAACGGTTTATGTGTTTGAATAAATGTAAAGAAATGTTCATTCAACTGAATACATTCATCCACACATACATCTGTAGTTACCTCTATACCTTCATCTGTAAGAATTTGAATACCCTTACCAGCCACTAGTGGATTTGGATCGGTACTACCAATCACAACGCGAGCAATACCAGATTCTACGACACGCTTTGCACATGGCGGTGTCTTTCCATAATGAGCACATGGCTCAAGGGTTACATATAAGGTAGCCCCCCTAGCATTGTCTCCCGCTGCATCTAAAGCAAACACTTCCGCATGGGCCTCACCAGCCTTATGGTGATATCCTTCGCCAACTATTGTATTATTTTTTACTACGACGGCACCAACCAAAGGATTGGGCGATGTATGTCCTGTTGCCATTTTTGCAAGACAAATGGCACGTTTCATATATAATTCGTCGTTCATCATAATACCTCAATAAAAAAAGGACTATATACATAGTCCTTGGAGCATCATACATACACATAAAATCATGTGGTATCGTCTTTTCTCATCCAGACTCTACTGTCGGTATCGGAATTACACCGATTCATGCCAAATGGCTCGCGGACTATAACCGCCGGTAAGGAATTTCACCTATCCCCAAAGACTTATCATATTAATTTATATGTTTATAGTACCACTTTTATTATACTTTCGCAAGATTATACATCAGTTAATGAGAAAAACTATTAAAACTATTAATAATTAATGAATTTACCAGATATTATACCATTTTAGTGATGTATATAATATTTCGTGATATTCCTCACATAATAAGAGTATCTAAAGTACTAGAATTTATACATATAGGAAAAATAAATATTAATCAATATTAGTTACGAATAAGGAGTGATAGTATGTCAAAAAAACGTATTTCTGACGTTCTTATAGAAGTATTAGCTAATGCAGGCATTGAAAGAATTTATGGTATTACTGGGGATAGTTTAAACTCGGTAAACGATAGCTTACGTCGTAATGGCAAAATTCAATTTGAACACGTGCGTCACGAAGAATCTGCAGCCTTCGCTGCTGGTGCAGAGGCTCTATTAACAGGTAAATTAACCGTATGTGCTGGTAGTTCTGGTCCTGGTAATCTCCATTTAATCAACGGTCTATTTGATTGCCATCGCAATCGTGTACCAGTGCTCGCTATTGCCTCTCATATTCCACAATCCGAAGTAGGTCTCAACTATTTCCAAGAAACACATCCAGAAAATTTATTTAAAGAATGCTCTTGTTTCTGTGAACTCGTTTCTAATCCAAAGCAAATGCCTGAAATTTTATTCCGCGCCATGAATGCCGCAGTTGGCAATCGCGATGTAGCCGTAATCGTTCTACCTGGTGATGTAGCCGTTATGGAGACTGAAATTGATGAATTACCTACATGGCATGCGCCTAAATTACCACGCGTAATTCCTCAAACAGAAGATATTTTAGAAATGGTACAACATGTTAACAAGGGCAAACGCATTACACTGTTCTGTGGTGCTGGTTGTGCTGGCGCACATGACGAAGTAGTTGAACTTGCTGCTAAATTACAAGCTCCTGTTGTACATGCTTTCAGGGGCAAAGAATGGGTTGAATGGGACAATCCTTATGATGTAGGCATGACAGGTTTGCTAGGTTATACATCTGGATATCGCGCTATTGAACAATGCGATACACTAATCATGTTAGGCACCGATTTTCCATATCGTCCATTCTATCCTGAAAATGCTCAGGTAATTCAAGTAGACATCAATCCATCCGCCTTTGGTGCACGCGTTCCATTAACACTAGGCATCATAGGTTCTGTAAAAGATACATTACACGAACTACTCCCTCATCTTACACAACGAGATGACACAGATTTTATCGATACGATTCGCAAGGCCTACACTAAGTTTCGCAATGATTTAGATAGCTATGCAGTTGCCGAACCAGATGGCGTAGCAATTCATCCTCAATATTTCGTAAATCGCCTTAATAAATTGGCTGCTGATGATGCCATCTTTACCTTCGATGTGGGCACCCCTGTTATCTGGACAGCACGCCATATCAAAACCAATGGCAAACGCCGTATAATTGGATCCTACAACCATGGTTCCATGGCCAATGCAATGATGCATGCAATAGGCGCTCAAAATGCATGTCCTAACCGCCAAGTTATCTCCCTTTCCGGTGACGGTGGCTTTACAATGATGATGGGTGAAATGCTTTCATTGAAACAATTAAATCTTCCTGTAAAAGTATTCGTATTCAACAATGAAGAACTCAGTTTCATCGCCATGGAAATGAAAGCATCTGGTTACCTAGATTATGCTACAGACTTTGTTAATCCTGACTTTGGTAAACTCGCTGAAGCAGCTGGTATCAAAGGCATTAGCATTACAAATTCTAGTGAAGTTGATGAAAAAATTAAGGAAGCTTTGAACTATAATGAAGGCCCTGTTATTATCAATGTCCGTGTAGATAAGCAAGAACTTGCTATGCCTCCAAAAATTGCATACCAACAAGCAAAAGGATTTAGTAAATACTTGATCAATGCAATCCTTGATGGCCGTGGTACAGAACTTAAAGAAATGGCTAAAACAAACTGGATGAAATATAAATCCTTGTACTAAAAATTACTGAAACTACAAAATTAAGCAACAAAACATTCAAAAAAGAGGTGTCATCAAATGATGACACCTTTTTTTACTCATATGTAATCACTAACAATTATAACTATCGCAAATTAGCCAAACAATGACATTTGTTCATCTTCTGGTAAATCACCACAGCATTTAAGTTCTTTCATCGTTTCAATAATGGTAGCAGAAACCTTACAACGACGTTGCAAGTCTTTTAAGGATGTAAACGGTTTTGTCTCCCGTTCTTCTACAATTGCATCAGCAACGGTTTCACCAAGTGAATCGATAGCCAAGAACGGTGGTAATAGAGCTCCATCTTTAATGCTAAAGCGACGAGCACCAGAATGTTGAATATCTACGTTGATAAATCGATATCCCCGTTGATACATTTCCATGGATACCTCTAAGGCGGACATCAAATCCTTTTCCTTAGGGCTAGCACCACGATCGAGAGCTTTGATACGATTAAATTCTTTCAATTGTGTATTCAAATCACCTGTCATGATCCGTAAATCAAAGGCTTTGGCACGTATAGAGAAATAGGCAGCGTAGAATGCTAACGGATGATATACCTTAAACCACGCAATACGGAAGGCCATCATAACGTAAGCAACGGCATGGGCACGCGGGAATAGATAGGAAATCTTTTTACAAGACTCAATAAACCATTCAGGAATATTATTTTCTCTCATTTCTTTTTCAAATTCCGTAGTCGCTTGGCCTTGTTTATTTCTCTTTTCAATGCCCTTCCCTTTACGAACATTTTCCATGACGAAGAAACTGTTCTTCTTATTCATGCCACGATGAATCAAAAAGTTCATTACGTCATCACGGGTAGAAATAGCTTCGTTCAATTTACAAGTTCCATTTTTAATGAGTTCCTGCGCATTGTCGAGCCATACATTCGTTCCATGAGAGAAACCAGAAATACGAACAAGGTCAGAGAAGGTTTGCGGCCGTGAATCTTCCAACATGCCCCGTACAAATTTAGTACCACATTCTGGTACAGCAAGGCTCGCTACTTGGTCCCCTTGCAACTGTTCTGGTGTCAATCCGATACCCTCTGTTGAAGAGAATAGACTTAGCGTCCTAGGATCATCAAAAGGAATTGTTTTTGCATCGATACCGGTCAAATCCTCCAACATACGAATAATCGTCGGATCATCATGGCCCAAAATATCGAGTTTTGTCATACGCCCTTCTATGGAGTGATAGTCAAAGTGAGTAGTTAATACGCCACTCTCTTTTTTATTAGCTGGATGCTGAATCGGCGTAAAATGGTGAACATCCATATCACGAGGACAAACCATAATACCACCTGGATGTTGTCCTGTCGTATTTTTTACATTTGTAAAGCCTTTTGCGAGGTGTTCAAGGAATCCGCTACGAGCCTGAATATTTCTAAGTTCTGCATATTTCTTTACATACCCAAACGCAGTCTTATCTGCAATGGTACCAATAGTACCAGCCTTAAATACATTATCACGGCCGAACAATTCTTCCGTGTACTTATGAGCCTTCGCTTGATAATCACCAGAGAAGTTCAAATCAATATCTGGAACCTTATCGCCTTCGAATCCAAGGAAGATAGCAAATGGAATATCATGGCCATTTGTTTGCAATGGATGACCACAATTAGGACAGTCTCGGCGCGGTAAATCGAATCCACCGGCATATTCGCCATTTTCATAAAATTCAGACCACTTACATTCAGGACAAATATAATGTGGTGGCAATGGGTTTACTTCTGTAATCTCCGACATGGTCGCTGCAAAGGACGAACCTACAGAACCACGAGAACCTACGAGATATCCATCATCTAGTGATTTTTTTACCAGCTTATGTGCGATATAGTATAGCACGCCATAACCATTACTGATGATACAATCGAGCTCATAATCTAGGCGTTCCTGTACAACGCGAGGCAATGGATCTCCATAAATCTTCTTCGCATTTACATAACACATTTCTGTGAAAGCTTCATCAGCCCCTTCGATTTTAGGTGAATATGTACCATCTGGCACAGGCTTAATATCTTCAATACTATCGTTGATAGCCCGTGTATTCGCAACAACAACCTCATACGCCTTTTCTTCACTTAAATACGGGAATGAAGCTAACATTTCATCGGTAGTGCGTAAATGTAAATCAGGTTGCTCATCCGCATCAGGGAACCCACAAGCTGTTAACATAATCTCACGATATATTTTTTCCTCTGGCGTTAAATAATGAACGTCACAGGTAGCACATACGCGTTTATTAAGAGCATCTCCTAATTCAATAACAGTCTTATTCATATCGATAAGAGCTTGTTCATCTGGCACAATACCCTTGCGAATCAAGAATGTATTATTTGTATGTGGTTGAATTTCAAGGTAATCATAGAAAGATGCAATCGTTAATAGCTCTTCTTTAGAGGCGCCTTTAACGATTGCCTGCATCAATTCACCAGCTTCACAGGCGGACCCTATGAGAATACCTTCACGATGTTCTTCAATTATAGAACGAGGCAAACGAGGTCTCCGTTTATAGTATTCCAAATGAGATATGGAAATCATTTTATACAGATTACGTAAACCTACCATATTTTGTGCTAACAAAATGATGTGATAACGAGGCGCTTCGTCTTTTCGTTTTACAACGTCTAAAGATAATTCCTTTTCTAAATCCGCATCATCTACGAGATAACCTTCAACGCCATAAATAACCTTAACACCTAATTCTTTACCAAGTGCTTGTGCCTCAGGAAAGGCTTGTACAACACCATGGTCCGTAATAGCAACTGCAGGATGCCCCCATTTTTTGACAGTCTTAAATAAATCCTTAATCGATACGAGTGCATCTTTATCACTCATCTTGGTATGGAGATGAAGCTCAACACGAGAATCCGGTCTATCCTCTGTCCGTTCATTTGTATTGTCTTCTTCGATAGCTTCGATACTACGTATGGATAAAATGTAGTCCTTATCAAATCGATCATCAAAGTTGACACTACCTTGAACACGCACCTTTTGCAATTTCTTCAATTGCTTTAATAAGGCATCCCCTTCTTCGGGACTATTCGTAAATTTGATAAACTTCATACTGTTCGTATCATCTACGATACTGCCATTTACAATACTTTTACCAGTCCTAGTATCGCGTTTATCAAGGCCAACGAACACACCTTCAAAAATGACACTTGGTGTTTCTACAGTTCCCATGATACTAGAGGTCGTGCCCTCTATGCGTGGGCCTAAAATCATCCCCTCATCAGTTGGCGCATCCTTAGGAGCTCGCTGAGGATATGTCTTACCCCCTTTGTGTTGTGGTCCTCCATTAGCGGAAGGTGTAGAAGGTGAGCTACTAGATACAGATGGATTTCTTGTAGTTACAGACTCATACGATGTTGGGTTTGGATTAAAATAGTCCAATTCCACTGCATCCATAAACGGTACAAACTCATCTGCATAATCAATTTCATCATCATTATTACCAGCAAAGGACTTTCCTCTCTCTGGCATATGTTCTTCTTCTAATTTTTGTCGATGTGCTTCAACATCTTCAATGAATTCACCTACACCACAACCACCTGCATAGTAGTATGGTGCAAATTCTTCATCATCGCCATCTACCTTCCACGCAAAGCAGCAAGACGTAGTTGCATTAGTAGGAATCGTATCAAAGGAAATATTTTTTTCTTTGTACCACGCAGCCAATCGTTCTTGTAATGACACTAATGTTTTAAACGCTGAATCTGCTGCTTGTATGGTTACCTGTTTATCATCACAATTTACATAGAAAGCAGGTTTACTATTCTGTTTTGGTACTACTCGATAACGTACTTTCATTTTTATCCCTTATACCCACAATAGGTTAAACATAAATCCCTAAATCGCCACATATCCCCTTTACTTGTGCGACTGTCCAAAATAACCTCATATAATCCTTTTAAGAGCGCCTTTAAAGCCTTTATAGAAATACGAGAACTTGCTTCATAGGCCAGTTTTATAGGGTACGATTTATAAGAGGCCCCATTTTCTTTACAAAAATTTTCTATCTGTTTTGCGGTCATACCTGCAGCACGACATTCGCTTACCAATAATTGAAGCCGCAATTGTCCTTCGATATACCCCATGGCGCGGTCTATTTCTTTATAGCTAAACATAAACGGAAATAATTCTAACAAGGTATTCACATCTTGTTTTAATAGAGCTTCTTTAAAGGTAAAAATATTTTTAGCTCCATAATTACTGCTATGTTCCATTAAAAAGGATCTATCGATTTTCTTATGATTGCCTAATAACAGAAAATATCGATCAAACTCGGTACGCATAAACGCAACCGGCACATCTTGCCATAACTCCAACAGATGCGATAAATAGTCATGTCCATCAGGCGTCAGCGTATATCCATTAGACGTGCAATACTGACGAATCCACATCAATAAATCGTCACCTTCTAATCGTTTACATTCTTTATTAGGAATAGCATCTAATATCCTTTTATTTTGTTTTAATCGTTTATCCACCATATCATGATAGATAATAAGTACTGGATTATCACCGGTATAATTCATCAGTAATTCGGCTAATGCATCCCATTCTTGACTCTCTTTTTGCCCTGCCTTTTTTAAGATAGGTGGATTGATAAGACAAAATATCTTGGCATCGCCAAATAAAGAATCCTCCATCAATTGTTCTGATATTTTGGAAGGACCTGCTTCATCATGCAATACGCGCACATCTAGATTTTTATGAGATAGGAAAAACTTTTGTTTCTCTTCTTCTATGAGTTGTGATTCATTACCATAGATTAGATATACTTGATTCATCGCCAGTCCTCCTTTCATAATCGATAATCCGGAATATATTGATAGCCCCACAAATGAACATATTCTGCATCAGGATCAATATCTCGCATCGCACCTCTAGGTATACTCACAAGCACCGGGCAATTAGAATGTAACGCTACAATTTGATTCACCATATACGACTGGGAGGTAATCAAAATCGTGTTCCTCATATCATTTAATTGTAGTTTTTTTTCATCATTTTGTCTATTATAGACCATCACAGATGATATATCATTTTTGTATAAAACAGAGTTTTTTCCTGTTGATTGAAATCGTTGAACATGAGCATTTTTTAATGGAATACCAAAACTTTGGAGTCCATTTCTTACGCGAATTTCACTAGCTTTCATAGGAATAGTATCAGGCGTATCAATATATACCATAGCCATTTTTTCATAGGGTTTAACAATGAGGAATGCATTTGAGTGTCTCATAGGTACAATATGCAAAATCGTTTCATTCCTATATAAGATGCCACTATAAGCTATAACAATTATGCCGATTCCCATAAATACAAGTCCTTTTGTGAAAGTTCTAAATCTAAGCTTTAATGAGACTAGGTTAATATATAATAATCCCACACATCCATAGTATAACACCCCTAATGTGGAAGAAATGGTACCTATCCACCATAGACATATAGAACTGTTAGCAAGGTGCGCATTTGTATATAAACAGATAGTTAATACCCAGTCAACTACTTTCCACACTATACCTAGAGGTATGAATAAGGACATAATTGTACATCCAAATAACATAACAATGGCTATATCGAGTAAAGGTGTAATAATAATAGCCGCTAGTAAACTAGCTAAACTCAAATAGTGAAAATAATAAAGCTGAAATGGTATCAATAAAAGCTGTGCGCTGATGCAGAGTACTAGTGGAGCTTTCACAATCGGTGGCAATACTGTAATCCATCGATATAATGGCATGCCAAATAATAAGAGCCCATAGGTGGCACCAAAAGATAGTTGAAAGCTCACATCTAATATGAGTAACGGATCATATAGTAAAAATAGTATAGCCGTCACTGCCAACCCTTGTTTCGCCGTATACATTCGGCCTTTCAAATAAGCTAAAGCGAGCCAAATCCCCATTATGGTTGAACGCACAACAGGTGCACTGAAACCAACTAGAATACAATAAAAGATAGATATTATAATTCCACCCATCATAGCATAGCGTTTTCTGATACGACCTAATCTACATATGCCATATACGATGGAAAACAACAGTGCAATATGAGAACCCGATATAGATAAAATATGAATAATACCGGTGTAGCCAAATTGACGCAGCACATCTTGGCCTAATTCTCCATAGTGGCCACCTAGAACTAAGGCAATTCCGAGCCATTTGGTTGTATCCGATAGATACTGTTGCATCAATACTTCAACAGCATTACGCATCGAATCAATTATATGAAGCCACCGTTGATAATAACCAATATAAGAATCTATCTTATACTGTGCAAGAGCATGTAAGTCGACCACCTTATAGGTACCATCAAATATGGCACCCATCTCTTCATTACGAATTGCCTTATTTCGTTTATCAATAGTACCTCGTTCTTCTGTCAAATAGAGAGATTTAGGCGTACCATCAACGATAATCGAATCCCCCATATGAAGATGTGTAGAATCTTCTTGTATCGTTACCTTAATATGCCCATCGGCCTTAATATGCACACCTTTTGCCGTCTCCTTGTGTGGCACTAACCCCAACAGCACAGCACTAAATGATTTATATTCTTTTCCATCGATTGTTTTTAGATCTACCGGAGAATCAATAAGTAGTGCATATTCACCTTCTTGTGATAAAAAGAATTTACTATGTCCTACATACTGGTTAATTTGATGACTTACATGTACATATGATACGACACCTAATACACAGGAGACGATACAGGTTACAATTATATATTTAACTGACAAAGACGATTGTAACCTATAACGAACAACAGATTTAACCAATGTATATAGTAGATAGCCCACAGCACCCAAAATACAGTACCAACTCGGATCAAGCAGTACATAATGCGAACTATAGGCACATAAAATGCCTAGTATGATACTACTTAGTATACAATGGGCTATCTCCGAATAGGTGATGATCATATTTATGGTCAGATATATAGGCAAATTAGACTGTAATTTTATCGCGTATCTTCTTAAATAATCCATCGCCGATACCCTTGACGTGCTTAATATCCTCTATAGATGTAAAAGCACCCTTATTTTGACGATACTCTTCAATCCGTTTTGCCATAGTTGGCCCAATTCCAGGCAGTGAATCGAGTTCTTTAATGGTAGCCGTGTTGATATTAATTTTTTGATTTCGTAGTAATGATTCAGGATTTCCATGAAAGTTAAATTTGATGTGAATATGTTGTCCACCTGTCACTGTCTCAGCTAAATTGATGGACTCTAAATCTCCATATGGTAGTGCACCTCCAGCTTCCTTTATAACATCACCAATTGTCGAGCTAGATGCCACCTTATACAGTCCTGGCGATTGAATAGCGCCGGTTACATATACAATACTATCCTTTCCATCCTCCGGTTGAAATTTTCCCTGCGTTGTATCACCATTCATAGAAGGAGATGTATTATATTGTTGTTCAATTATGGTCCCCTTCGTCGTATCAGCAGCTAATACAGATGAATCTGGCGTTATGATGCTTCCTTCTGTTATAATAGGCCATAGGAAATAAATTCCTACTAAAACACACAGGATTATTACAATCCACTTATGTGACATGATTTGTTGTTTCATATGGTCACCTCCTACTACTAGAGTTTCCGTATACAACAAAAAAATCCTACTCGTGACTCTATTAGTCACATAAGCAGGAGTTTTCAAAATTATATCGAATTAAAGGAACATACTTTCACAGTATATCCTATTACTATATTAAGGAGTCTATAATGAATCAAGAATTATTACGTAAATACGCCCGTACTTTATTGCAGTCAGGCGTTAATTTACAAGAAAAGCAAACACTCATCGTATCTGTTGATGTAGACAATAAAGATTTTGCAGTCATCGTTACCGAAGAAGCCTATCAATTGGGTGCTAAAGAGGTTATCATTAATTGGCGCCATACCCCAATTACACGACAACGCTTATTACATGCTGATGCGTCGGTTCTAGAAACACCGGCTAAATGGATTCCTGTATATTATGAACAATATGTAGAGGAAAAAGCCGCCTTTTTATCACTTATCAGTGCGAATCCGAAAGCATTAGCAGGCATTCCAACAGAGCGTATCAGCTTAAATTCACGCAATCTCAACAAGGTCCTATCATTCTACCATACAGCCATCATGAACTCGTCCGTAACATGGTGTGTAGCCGCTGTACCAACAGTACTTTGGGCTGAACTTCTTGGCTACGAAGGCTCTGATGAAGAGAAAATTGACCAACTATGGCTTACACTATTAAAATTATGCCGTCTCAACGACGTAGAACCAAAAGAAACATATGCGCATCACATGGCTAAATTGCGTCATCGTCGCGAAGCACTAAACGGTCTTGATTTAAAAGCATTGCGATACACCTGTGCAAATGGTACAGATTTACTCCTTGAATTACCGGAAGACCATATTTGGCAAGGTGGCGAAGAGTTCTCCAAAGAGGGTATCAAATTCAATGCTAATATACCTACAGAAGAAGTGTTCTGTGCACCTCAATGGAATGGGGTAAACGGTAAAGTAGTGAGTACTAAACCACTTATCTACCAAGGCAATCCAATTTCTAACTTTTCTTTTACCTTTGAAAACGGTAAAATTATTGATTACACAGCTGAAGAAGGATTAGATATTCTTAAAGAACTCATCGAAACAGACGAAGGATCTCAATATCTTGGTGAAGTAGCCCTCGTGGATCACTATAGTCCTATTAGCCAATCCAATAGAATTTACTATGAAACATTATTTGATGAAAATGCATCATGTCATTTAGCAATTGGTGCAGCATATCCAACTTGTCTAAAAAATAGCGACGGTTTATCTGAAGATGAACTCAAAGA
>CAUTOY010000042.1:0-12489 GCA_963539855.1 uncultured Veillonella sp. | reverse complement strand
ATCCTAAACACATCAACTATTTAGCGCCTACAGTTACGTATTTCTTGACGATTTTAGCTGGTACAGGTCATACGGCATTCTCTATGATTCCTGTTATTGTAGAGGTTGCAAAGAGTGAGAATATCAAGCCTTCCGTACCACTATCGATTGCCGTTGTAGCGAGCCAAATCGGTATTACTGCAAGCCCTGTGTCCGCAGCTGTTGTTGCTATGAGTGGTTTCCTTGAACCATATGGGGTAAACTACCCAACATTGCTCGCTATTTGTATTTCTACTACATTCGTAGCAGTTTTGATTACTGCATTTATCATGTCGACCTTTGCAAATAACGATTTGTCTTCTGACCCTGTTTACCAAGAACGTTTGGCAGCAGGCCATGTGGCTCCACCTCGTGAAAAAAATGCTGATTTCCACTTAAAACCAGGTGCAAAAACTTCTGTATTGATTTTCTTGATTGGTATTATTTGTATCGTATTCTATGCGACTGCAATTTCTAAAAATATTGGTCTTATTTCACCAGTTATATTTGGTCGAAATGATGCTATTATCGGCTTTATGATGATTATTGCGGCTGCTATTACATTCTTCTGTAAGATCGATACAGCACAACTTGTTAATACAAGCACATTCAAATCTGGCTTATCCGCATGTGTCTGTGTACTCGGTGTAGCATGGTTGGGTGATACATTTGTAAAAGGTCATATTCCTGAAATTAAAACCCTTGCTTCTAGCATGGTCACAGCCTATCCATTCTTGTTAGCTGTAGCATTCTTTTTTGCTAGTACACTATTGTATAGTCAAGCAGCAACTACACAAGCTTTAGTGCCAGCTGTAATTTTAGCATTAGGTATTACACCAGAAAATACAGGGTCTGTATATATCATCATCGCATCTTTTGCAGCCGTATCTGCACTCTTTGTATTGCCTACATACCCAACACTTTTGGGGGCTGTACAAATGGATGATACTGGATCGACTCGAATTGGCAAGCTCGTGTTTAACCATCCATTCTTCATTCCTGGCGTACTGGCTATTGCTATTTCTGTAGCACTTGGTTTTGTTGTTGCGCCATTAATGTTGTAATTGGTGAAAGTGTATAAAACTCCATAATGTATTTATAAACAGGGCATAGTTCATTTGAAACTAGGCCCTGTTTAATTTTGTGCAATAGATACATGGTGAGAAACATGTTATAATATGTATAAGAGAGGGATACATATAGTGTGGTAGAGAAAGATTATATAGGAGCCTATTATGTATACAATTTCTATCAAGCTAGATATAGATCGCATCCCTAAGGATGCATTCGATGCATTGAAAGAGAAGCATTATATCTGGTATAAAACATATTTTGATGCGGGAAAATTTTTGATGTTTGGTACACGAACAGATGATGCTAGTGAAAGCCTTATTATTGCTCAAGGAACAAAAGAGGAATTAGAAGAGGCTGTGCAATTTGACGCATACCATGCAGAACAATTGGCAACCTATGAAATTCGCGAATATAATGTAACATTGTTCAATGAAGCGATTAAAAACTATATAGATTAATATTAGATATCTCATATGAAAGGGCCCCTAGTACATAATACTAGGGGCCCTTTTGGATGTTTTATTTGTTTTTACAGTTTTTACAGACTCCTGCAATTTCAAGGTGATGCTCTGTTACTGTAAAACCTGCATCTGTAAGTTCCTGAGGCATTTCTACAACAGGACAAGTATGGAGGGGAATCATGGCTCCACAGTTTGTGCATACTGCATAATGTCGGTGCGTATGTGGTGTAATTTCGTAGTACGCCATATCGCTACCCATAATGGTGGTACGAGTAATAACATTCTTTGTTTCTAATAATTCGAGTGTACGGTAGATGGTAGACATCCACGTAGTTCCTTTATCTCCCAATCGTTCAGCAATTTCGATGGCGGTAATTGGTGTATCCGTTGTGGTTAATACAGACCAAATGGCTTCGCGCTGTTTGGTCTTTTTTATGCCTTCTGGCCAATGTGTTGTATTCATAATAACGCTTTCTATTATGGGTTAATGTTAACTATATGTACTCTTGTACACATGATATTTATTTACTAAATTGTATCCTCAGAATAATGGATTTAATATTTTTGATGATGAGTACCACTAATAAGATGAATACCGATGTAAGAGATACAAAGCCACCTGGTGCCACATTAAGGTAATAGGATCCGAATAGGCCGATAATCATAGCGAGCAAACTAAATCCAATGGAACAGAGTAAGGTTGTTTTAAAACCCTTTTCTAATTGTAATGCAGAGGCTACCGGTAAGGCAATCATGGCACTTAATACGAGAACGCCGACGATTTTGATGGAAATGGATACGGCAGCAGCCATTAAGATAGCAAATACATAGTTAATTAAATCCACCTTTACACCCGCTACTCGCGCCGCCTCTTCGTCGTAGGCGATGTAGAGAAGTGAGTTATAGAGGAAATATAAGGTTAATACAGATAATATGGTGAGCACTGCAATGCTAATCATATCGGTAGTATTTACGGTTAAGATGCTACCGAAAAAGAATACGTTAGCGTTAGCTTTCAGCTTGCCAGAACTGATGAGCGTAATGGCTGTACCGATGCTGAGGGATAAGATGATGGTGAGAATCAAATCGAGGTGGTGAGAGAAATATTTTCGCAAGAACTCGATGAGGGCGCCACAGATAGCGGTGAATATGAAAGCCCCTAATATAGGGTTTGTATTGGTCAATAAACCAAGGGTTATCCCAGCGAGGGATGCATGGCTCATGGTGTCGCCAATCATACTGGAACGACGTAGTACCATAAATATACCGATGCATGGGCATAATAGAGAAATGCAGACTGCTACGAAGAAGGCATTTTGCATGAAATCATAATTAAACATGGTGCACCTCCGTTTTTGTTGTATCATCAGCTTGAGCTTGAGCTTGAGCTTGAGCTTGAGCTTGAGCTTGAGCTTGAGCTTGAGCTTGAGCCGTTACATCTGTAAAACAGGAGCAGTTTTCATGGTCCACAGGATTGTGTCCCGTGTTATGCATGATTTCGCTAGCATATTGTTCAGGGGAACAGAGATGACCTTGACCATTTGCAATATGATAGATATTTGTTGAGTTTGCAAGGGCCATTTCTAAATTATGCTCTACAGAAATAATCGTAATATGGTGTTCCTGATTTAGTGTGCGCAAGAGGGCATAAATCCCTTCTTGGCTCTTGCGGTCGATGCCCGTTGATGGTTCATCGAGAATGATGAGATCAGGACTGCCGATAAGGGCACGTGCGATAGAAACGCGCTGTGCTTGACCACCGGATAATTTGCTGATGAGGCGGTCTTTAAACTCCGTCATATGTGTGAGCTCAAGAACGCGATTCACTTCATGTTTATCTTTTATTTTTAATAGCTTGCGATAAGAATCTAGAATTTCATGGACCGTAATAGGAAATCCAGCGTGAGAGAAATCATTCTTTTGTGATACATAACGAATATTTTTCGTGTTGCGCGTGATGGAACCTTTTACTGGCGTTAGGAAACCTAGAATGAGGCGCAAGAGGGTGCTTTTACCAGAACCATTGTCGCCTACGATTGAAATATAATCGCCGCTATGCACCTCTAAGTTTAAATCATTTAGCACATAGGGCGGTTGACCTTGGTATGAAAAATAAAGATGTTGAATTGATAACATAAAAACCACTTTTCTGATTGACAAAATTATTACTACGTTTATACTATAACTATATTACAAATGCAACTGAGTCGCAACTGCAACTAAAGAATACTATTTATACTATAATAGCATGAGCACTCAGGATTAAAAAAAAGGAGGCCTACTATGGTCAAGAAACTGGTATTGTTAGTAGTTGGCGTACTGATGGCTGCTCTATTTGCAGGCTGTGGCAATGATGCGCCAAAGGAACAAGCAGGTAAGAAAATCCAAGTAGTAACAAGTTTTAATGCTATGTCTGAATTTGCGAAGGCTATCGGTGGCGATAAGGTAGAGGTATCTACGATTATTCCAGATGGTACGGAACCACATGACTTTGAATTAAAACCAGAGAATATGAAACAATTAGCATCAGCGCAAGTATTTGTATATAATGGTTTAGGCATGGAACCATGGGCACAACAAGCGATTGATGCGGCTAAAAATGATAAACTCGTATCTGTTAAGGCTTCTGATGGTGTAGAGGCTATTAAAAATACAGATCCGGATGAAATTAAAGAACATGGCGCAGAAGATCCACATACATGGTTGTCATTGAAAAATGCTAAAATCGAAGTTAAAAATATTAAGGATGCATTGGTAAAGGTTGATCCTGCTAATAAGGATTATTACGAAAAGAACTACAATGACTATGTAGCAAAATTGGATGCGATGATTCAAAAATATGAAGGTCAATTTGCAAAAGCACCGCACAAGAACTTTGTAACAGGCCATGCTGCCTTTGCATATCTATGCCGTGACTTTGGGCTAGAACAAAACAGTGTAGAAGATGTATTCGCTGAAGGTGAACCAAATGCAGCACAATTAGCTAAGCTCATCGAATATTGCAAAGAAAATAAAATTACTACCATCTTTGCAGAAGAAATGGCTAGCCCAGAAGTATCTAAAACATTAGCTCAAGAAGTAGGCGCTAAGGTAGAAACCATTTATACTATTGAAAGCAAGGAAGACGATAAAACATATCTTGAACGAATGGATGATAATTTGACTAAAATTTTAGGAAGTTTGCAATAACTTTTTATGAGTAAAATTAAACTATTTATAACATAAAAATATAATAAAATTAAAAGCAAGGTATATTCTATACCTTGCTTTTATGTTATAATGAATGAGCGTTTCATGAAATGACGCACTGTTTGTGTGCATTAACGCATACGTTTATTGTGCTGTATTAATAAGTATTAAGAGGACATATGATTGAATTCTTTGATCGATTAGTAGGGCCTATCGATGCGGATGGCGTACGCATATATCGTCAACGTACCAGCATAACTCAATTAGTCGTGATGATGGTGCTAGCCGTTATATGTTACCAATTCACCGCTATAGGTGATACGGTATATGCGGAGGCTATGAAAAATTTCATTATGAATCCCACAACATTTATGAAAATTGAACAACTTCCTGTAGTTAATATCATTGAAATAAATGGATTGTTACAAAAGTTGAGTACGACGACACCTCTTTGGGATATGAGTAGATGGCTATTGCTGATTGTGAAGGCTTTAGTTATGGCTATACTCATCAGTGGTTATGCATTATGGCGTGCCCGTCATTGCTATGCGATGACTATTTTAACAGGTGTATTCCACTGTATTGCATATGCGCAAGTGGTAATCGGTATCTACATGTTGAGCATTGGTGTACTCTTTGCTTTCGCTAAAGCGCCTGTCGTCCTCGTGTTGTTATTAGGCGTATTCCTTACGATTATTTGCCTTCTTCTTACCATGTCCTTAATCACCGTGGTAGGACGTATTGTGGGGGCCACCGTTTCCGGCAATGCCTTTGAAGGGCTTCTCGTTATATGCGGTGCGTACATCATCTGGGTAGGCATAAAATTTTTAGGCATACTACTATTTTAAAAAGACACATTCCGTTTTTTGGAATGTGTCTTTTAATCGTTATACAGCAACTACGCATGATTTGTTCGATACCTCTTATTTGTCATGGTTGCTGTTTTCATATTCATTGAATAACAATGCTACATTATCTTCATCGTATTCGATTTGTTCAGACCATCGTCTGATTTGTTCTGGCAGATTTCCAAATTGATATGTTAGTAATGCGATGAATACTGTGGCGTCCAAGGCGTATCGCACAAGGCTTTCTAGGGAGTATTCTGCGATCATATCAATTTGGCGGTATAAGATGTATTGATATACCTTGTTGAGTGCGGATACATCGATGGTATCAGACTTAAGTAAGTCCATCGTAGTCGACGCTGTTGTCGATGACAGCATAGCTTCTAAATGGGCTAGTTGTTTTGTCCATTCCTCATCGATAGGTTCTGTTTTTTTATATACAGTAACTAATTCTTGGCAGTAGTGAATAGATTGATTGGGCGTAAACTGACAAATAGCAGGATCAATCGCTAATGCTAAAAGTTCAAAGATATTTTCGAGTACAGGACGGTCTTCAGCAGTAAATTCGCCGTCATCATCTTCGATGGTGAATAGCAATTGATCGCCTTCGGTAGCTAGTAACTTTTCTACCGATTCTTCGCAGGATAAACCTACGCCACAAAGCTCGAGGTCTTCGATATATTTATAGAATCGCGGATGCATATGACAGGTATCGCATAAACTATCTTCGCCTAGTTCTAAGACCACGCGGCACAATCCATCTTCCCGTAGCAACGGACAGGTGGGATGTTTGTCGTTAAACATGAAATAATAGCCTTCGTCATCGACGGTCATAAATTTCCGGAGGTCTTCGCCTAATGGTGTAGGCAGCGTTTGATATAATTTCGCCGTTTCTTCATCGACATCGATAGTCCACTTTTGACAACATGTATGATGACATTGATTGGCTTTGCATTGAAATGTATGGTAAAAGGTTGGATATAAAGAAATCATAGTACTCACTTGTATATATTATTAACTACTGTTTTGATAATTAAATTGTAACATATGCTATCTATTCGTGGGTGTTATTTTAGATTATGATTTTGTTCGTGAAAGTCCTAATTATTGTGTATAATAATAGTACATGGAATATTTACTGATACTATTTATGTAGGAGGAACTTATGAAATCTATGTTCGTAAAAGGCGGTATTGCATTGGCACTAGCAGCGGCATTTGGGGTAAATGCACCAGTTGTTGATGCGGCTAGTATTGCACCGGTACAACCGACAGTAGCAGTCGTTGATGCTAATCATGCAGCCATTGTAGGCGCTAATACATTGCTTAATGCTTTCATTCAACAACATCCAAAGGCAGCGATTACAGAAATAGCGTTTGATGGTGAAGATGGTCAAATTAAATACGAAGTTGAAGGCTTTGATTCAACAGGTAAATATGAGTTGAAATACAACTATAATACAAATCAAATTGGTGAAACAAAAGAAGGCGCATACAAGGTTTCTTTAGAGAAAAAGGCCTTTGATCCTACTCGTATTTTAACGCCAGATGCAGTTGTAAACTTTGCCTTTGCTCAAACAAAAGGCCAAGCAACAAGCCTTAATAGCTGGTCTGTAAAAAATGAAAAAGGTCGTTTTGTATATGATGTAGAATTTGGTGCCCCTAATAATCAAGAAATTGAAGTGCATGTAGATGCTTTCACAGGTGAACTCGTATCTGTAAAAGGCGTAAAATAGGTGTATTTGACATCTTACTGTAATAGGAGTAGGATGTTACTATACACATGCTGGTATAGCTCAGTTGGTAGAGCGGCTCATTCGTAATGAGTAGGTCGTAGGTTCGAATCCTATTATCAGCTCCATCTAATTTTATGAATTTCTGTGAGTATCAATGAATAGGATAGATTAAATAAATATAGATAGTACCTACTCTATTGATACTCTTAGATATTCATGGTTCGATATGTTTTTTATACTTATAGTATCAAAAGCAGTATTACTGGTCATTTGACCGACCGCTTGGCTATTGCCACTCTGAGTCGGGCGCCCAGTAGTACTGCTTTTTTGTCCTATAACCCTAAAATCAACTAATAACTTTTTTAGTTTAAGGGGCTATTTTGTTACAGCCTCTTTTAGTTCTTGAAATGTTGATAGATAACTTTCAAGTATCTATTATTTTTTACATATCTATTTAGGTGTATAATTTATAATAAATTTATATTTAATTAAAAAAGCTGATATGATACAATAATAAAAATAAATGTGATTTAGATGTATTAGGAGAGAAACATATGGAACGAAAATGGTATTTAGATCTTTGGGCTCTTATTAGAGAGCCTTTTAAACGTGGAATTCCGGAGATTGTTGAATTTGGCACTATTCAAAGAGGCTTTGCCTGTTCTATAGGGATGCTTGTTATCAACCTTTTGGTAAGTTGGAGTCTGGGCTTTGGACTGTCTTATTTTTTAGGCAATTCACCTTTACAGCTAGGTGTTATTTTAGGTGTCATGGCTGGAGCAGGTATTTTTACAGTAGTTTTTTATGCATTAATGGCATTTGCAGTATTAGCCATTTACTCAGTTATTTTCAGTCAAATAGCTAATAAATTTGGGGCTCATACTAATTATGAGTCTATATTAAAGATTTGTTGGTACCAAGGTGCATATTCTATGGTAATATCCCTTATTTTATCCATTGTTCAAGCGATTCTAGTTCTTATTGTTAATGGCCTTAATTTAGATGTTTATGCACCTGATATTATCTTATATATTATTGGATTCTCTTATTGGATACTCCAAGTGGTGGCCTATATTTGGGGGTTCTGGGTGAGCTTGACCCTTGTGGCGCGTCAAATAGAAAAAAGACGTCTTTCAACTTTTGGTATCGGCATTTTAGCAAGTCTTGTTCCAGTAGTTTTTGTCGGTATATTAGTAGGCCTAGTTATGCTTGCTGTTCGTATGTAATTAAATAGTTATCAAAATAATGAAGGGGCTGTAACAAAATAGCCCCTTGTTTTTGTGCTATACTATGAGTGTTACTTCCCTAGACTGGTAACAGAAAGGGGGTTAGGCGTTGCTAGAATTATTTCTTTCTTTAATGGTATCTATCATAGCAAGTATAACTAGTCATTATGCTTGCAAGTGGCTAGATAGATACTTTAGCAAGTAACTAGCACATATAAAAAAGACGGTATTCGCAGTACCGTCTTTTTCTTTTGCATTAAGCGATGCAAATTATTTCTTTCTTTAGTCATTTATTATATTACAACCTATCAATAATTTTGTAAAGTACTAGATACTCACTCATTCTCAATAATAGTCTATGCTTTTCAGGCATAGAAAAACATTCACTTCCGATAATATATACTTAGTGGAAGTAAAAACGGAAGTAATTTTTTAGAAAAACCGACATCCTTAACGTTAAGATTTTTGGTCTAACATTAAGGGGTCGGTTCATGAGGATTTTTTGTATGTGTAGAGTTTTTTCTAAAAATTTACTCATGAATTATCTAGTATTGTCTTATATTGAAAAAATTAATATTTAATAGTATAGAGAATATTACAGTACATGGGCTTTTATAGAAAATATGATTAATAATATGAATTGATGATTCATGAATTATTATTGGTAAAATTCTATAGAAAATTGCTAGAAAATTCATATATATTTCATGCAATAAATTGGGTAAATCAGATATCTTAATTTACATCTCATACGCGGTAGCTAAGATGGTCTCAGTTAGCCGCCATAGGCCTAGGTGGTAAACAAGTTTAGTTGTAAATAGGTTTATGTTAGGTAGACGATATACAATTAAATATTTGAAACTTAGGAGGACATGATGAAGAAATCTATACTAAGAACAAGCCTTGCATTGGCAGTAGCTGGTGTATTAGGTACTAGCGTAGTTGCATATGCAGCTGAAGCGACACAAATACAACCTGTACCAGTAGTTAAACAAGAAACGGCACTATCTGCAACAGCAGTTAAACAAGAAGCAACAGCACCTGTAGCCAGTGTGGATACAACTGTATCTGCCGATAAAGTAGAAGCACCAAAAATTGATGTATCTGCAGCTATTAAACCTGTAGCGAATGAGAATACTAAACCTGCAGTGACTGAAACTGTTAAGACTGTAGCATCTGAAGCTACTAAGCCTGTAGCACCTGAAGCTACTAAGTCTGTAGCGCCTGAAGCTACTAAATCTGTAGTAAATGAACCTGCACAACCTGTCGTAGTTCCTGCTGCGGCTAATCCTGCAGCTGCGTCCATGGATGCTGATACAACTCCAGTAGTTGCAAAAGATGATAAAAAGGATGCGAAAACAACTAAGGTTGTAAAGACAGAAGCAAAAGATCATAAAACAACAAAAGTTGTAAAGTCTAATAAAAAAGTGCAACCAACTCAATCTGTAAAAACTCAAAAAGCAGATAAGACAGATAAAGCTCATAAATAATCTACTATACCAATACACATACATCGCGCCATCCCATCGGCGCGATAGGGTGCATAGAATCTCCCAGTGCATCTAGATGCGGGCTCTTTGGTGGTTCAGACATACATTGACTCTCTCCTATGCCGTCTGTCGCCTTAGGGCCTCCTTATGAAGGGTTCCCTCCCAATTCATAAGTGTATATACTATGTATATACTATCTCTCTCACAACACATAATACACACAACACACATTACACACTATACATATGTGTATGGTATAGGAGAATAAAAGCACCACCGAATGTCCGGTGGTGCTTTTACTTTTGTGGATGACCTTGGAATCATCAATGTCATCCTTTTTGTATTATATGTATTGTCGTGGCACACGATCAGAAAAGCCACAGAAGATTTCGTAAGGAATAGTAGATGCAAGTGCTGCGATTTCAAGGGCCGAGATGCTTTCGTGTCCTTGCGCACCTAATAGAACAACCTTATCACCTGGTTTAACTGTAATGGTATCAGGTATGGATACCATAAACTGGTCCATACAGATGCGCCCTACTACGGGGCAACGAGTACCTTGAATGAGGACTGTGCCTCGATTGGATAAGCTACGTGGATAGCCATCGGCATAGCCGACAGGTATGGTAGCAATTGTCATAGGCTCTGGCGTGATGTACGTAGAACCGTAACCTATACCTTCGCCTGCTTCAAGATGCTGTACGTGTACAACTTCGCTATGGAAGGAGAGTACTGGTTTGAGGCCTAATCGGTTTGGCACATCTAGAGATGGCATGATGCCGTATTGGATGATACCTGGTCGTGCATCTGTAAATAGGCTATCTTTTACGGATAATAGTCCTGCACTATTGGCGAGGGAGAAACGATAATCCTCATCTGGTCGGAATGCTCGGATTTCATCTACCATTTTATGGAACTTTTGTGCTTGTCCATGTGCGTGGCTTTGATCTGCCGCATCAGCATTACTCATATGTGAAAAGAACCCATCTACTGCAAGATTCGGGTAGGACTCAATGCGTTTGATAAAATTGATGGCATCTTCTGGCTTAATACCGATACGATGCATGCCTGTATCAACTGCTACAGCTACGCGGATAATCATGTCGTGGTTATCCGCTACTTTATTGAGAGACTCTAAATCCGTTGACTCACAAACAGCAGGAATAGAATTAGTGTCTGCTACGAGTTCAAAGGATTGAGGCCTTGTAAGACCTAATAAATAAATAGGTACCATAATGCCAGCATTGCGAAGTGGTACAGATTCTTCCGGAATAGCGACGGCCAAAGATTCATAGCCTTCTTCAACAGCGATACGTCCCATCATTACACTACCATGACCATATCCGTTGGCCTTAATAACGGCTGTGGATGTACTCCATTCAGGGAGACTGTCTTTTATTTTTCGTAGGTTCTCGCGAACTAAACTTGTATCAATCGTTAAATATGTTGGTCTCATGATAATTTCACTCCTAAAATACATTACTTTTATTGTATAACTTTTAGGGAATTAAACAATAGTTTTTGTGAAAGTTTATGCTAAATTTTCATTCCCTTTCATATTTTATGGGAGATTAGTCTAATCTATATAGGCTATGATGAATATAACATATAATATATAGTATTTTGTAGTATAATTAATGCATAAAATACTTTCACCTATAATATAAAATGTTAGGAGGATATGATGAACGAACGAGTTGTAGTGGTTAATGCTAGCAAGATGAATTACGATCATTTACTAGATTTTTCTGTTTTATCAAATGATGTACAAGTGTATGACGATAGCACTAATACAGAACTTATTGAGCGCATTCAAGGTGCCACTGTAGTGGTAACAAAAGAATTGCCAGTAGGGGCGGATTTACTTTCACAATTCCCTGACTCAGTGAAACTCATCGTAGAAGCTGGTACTGGATATAACAACATCGACCTTGATGCGGCGCGCGCTAAGGGGATTACGGTGTGCAATATTCCGGCCTACAGTACAGAACGTGTAGCGCATACGGTAATTATGATGCTTCTCAATTTTGCATCTACTATGCAGCAACAAATCGGTATGCTTGCTAAAGGTGACCGCAGTAATTTTACGAAATATCTACAAGTTAGCCATACAGAAGTGAATGGTAAAACACTAGGTGTGGTTGGCGCTGGTCATATCGGTATGGAAGTTATTAAAGTGGCGAAAGCATTAGGTATGAATATTCTAATTCATACGCGCACACCGAAGGCGGATGGTGACGGTATTTGCTATGTCAGTCTTGATGAATTACTAGAAAATAGTGATTATATTACATTACATTGCCCATTGAATGACCAAACTAAACATATGATTAATAAGGATACAATCGCTAAGATGAAATCCTCGGCAGTCATCATTAATACTGGTCGTGGTGCACTTATTAATGAAGCAGAGCTTTGTGAAGCATTAGCGGCTAAACGCATCGCAGG
>CAUTOY010000041.1:0-12605 GCA_963539855.1 uncultured Veillonella sp. | reverse complement strand
GATAATAATGGGCGATTGACTTCAAAAAATGGATTTTCTGTAGTTGCCCCAATAAGAATAATCGTACCGTCTTCAACACAGGGTAAAAGTACATCTTGTTGACTTTTATTAAACCGATGTATTTCATCAAGAAATAAAATAGTCCGTTGTTGTAAAGAACGTACACGTTTACGCGCTTCTTCAATAATATTTCGCAACTCACCAATACCGGCATTTGTAGCATTTAAATTAACGAAATAGCTATGGCTCATCTTAGCTATAATACCTGCTAATGTTGTTTTACCAGTCCCACAAGGTCCATAAAACAACATGGATGGTATTGTATCCTTTTCCACCATAGCACGAAGGAATGTCCCCTTCCCCACAGCTTGTTCTTGACCATAAAGATGATCAAGTTCCGTTGGTCTCATTCTCACCGGTAATGGCTCATATTTATTTGTAGGTAAAGCATCAAATAAACTATCCATGCTATCTCCATCTATATTTTTACATACAAAAAAGCCCCACCATGCCGTAATGTACCGCGTTTTGATCCTGCAAGGGCAGGTGGGTGTCCTCCTCATCCTGCAGTTGTCCCGTAAGGGCGTAACGTTCAGACGAGAGTTCGGACTCCCGAAGTAAATGTGTTGGCTCAAAACTGCGATATCACACGCACATGGCAGGGATATCTTATACATAAATAGTAGCAGAAAGATTTGTCATTTACAAGACTTGACATTTATAAATTTATCAACTCTTGCGGACCTTTTATAATGTGCTTCTCAACGATTATACTAAGGATTGTTCTTCTTCCTCTACATCTGGTTTGATATGTAATTCTTTTAATTGTTTTGGTTCTACCTCGGATGGAGCTTGACTCATAATATCAGAAGCGGATTGTGTTTTAGGGAATGCGATTACGTCACGGATGGATTGACGTTTAGCCATCAACATCACAAGACGATCTAGACCAAATGCGCAACCTGCATGAGGTGGTGCACCGTATTTAAAGGCATCAAGCATAAAACCAAATTTAGATTTAGCTTCTTCTTCGGACAAACCAATTGCTTTAAATACTTTTTCTTGTACATCGGATTGGTAAATACGCAAGGAACCGCCACCGATTTCCACGCCATTCAATACCATATCATAAGCAATCGCTTTTACGCTACCAGGATCAGATTGCAATTTATCAAGATCTTCGTGACGAGGCATTGTGAATGGATGATGCATAGCGACATAGCGTTTTTCATCTTCATTGTATTCAAACATAGGGAAATCCGTTACCCATGTGAACGCCAATTTATCTTCGTCAATCATGTTCATACGACGAGCCATTTCAAGGCGCAACTCACCAAGTGCACGAGCAACAGTTGCTGGTTTATCAGCAATCATCAATACGAGGTCGCCACCTTTAGCGCCCATTTTTTCACCGATATTGCGGATTGTGTCTTCACCTAAGAACTTCATAATTTGGGATTTAATGGAACCGTCTTCATTGAAGCAAGCCCAAGCCAAACCTTTAGCACCATAGCGATTTACATATGCTACCAAATCATCGAGTTCACGACGAGGAATACCTGCATCACCAGGTACTACGATACCTTTTACGATACCGCCATTATCGATAACAGAACGGAACACTTTGAACTCGGTATCTTTGACAAGTTCAGTTACATCTGTAAAAGCCATGTCAAAGCGAAGGTCTGGTTTATCAGAACCATATTTATCCATTGCTTCATCCCATGTAATACGAGGCATAGGCAATGGAATTTCTTTGCCCAATGTCTTTTTGAACACTTCTGCAACCATTTGTTCCAACAGTGCATAAATGTCCTCTTCATCAACGAAGCTCATTTCCAAGTCAAGTTGTGTAAATTCTGGTTGACGGTCTGCACGCAAATCTTCATCGCGGAAGCAACGTACGATTTGGAAATATTTTTCATAACCTGCTACCATCAAAATTTGTTTGAAAATTTGTGGAGATTGAGGCAATGCATAGAATGTGCCTGCATTAACACGAGAAGGTACTAGATAGTCACGTGCGCCTTCTGGTGTAGATTTTGTAAGCATAGGGGTTTCGATTTCAAGAAAATCGCGGCTATCGAAGAAATCACGCATAGCCTTTGTTACCTTATGACGTAAAATCAAGTTGCGTTGCATTTCTGGACGGCGTAAGTCAAGGTAGCGATATTTTAAACGAATATTTTCATCTACATCGATGTTGTCTTGAATATAGAATGGAGGTGTTTTCGCAGAATTCAATACGCGAAGTTCTTCACAATACATTTCGTAAGCGCCTGTAGGCAAATTAGGATTGATTGCTTCTTCATCACGTTTTGTAATTTTGCCACGTACACAAAGGACATATTCATTACGAACATCTTCAGCCTTGTGGAAAGATTCCACATTATGATCTGGGGATGCTACAACTTGAACGATACCAGAACGATCGCGCAAATCCAAGAAGATTAAACCGCCGTGGTCGCGACGACGTTCAACCCAACCACATAATACAACCTCTTTACCTACTTCTGCTTCAGAAATAGTGCCACACCCGTGTGTACGGTGTAAGCCTTTCATTGTTTCCATTCTACTTGTCATCCTTTCACCAAAGAAGATATACGTTCAGAAACAGATGCTAATGGTACTGTTTCTTGCTCACTTGTTTCCATAAAACGAATAATGGCTTCTTGCTTAGCCAATTCATCATCACCCATTATGATAACATATTTTGCATGAATTTTGTTAGCATATTTTAATTGAGCCTTCATACTTTTACCTTGACCATCCATTTCTGCAGTGATATAAGCACTGCGTAATGTTTGGCACATTTTGAAAGCTTCTAATTTTGCAGCCTCACCAAGGGCTACAACAAACACAGCTGGTTCGATGGTAGGTTCAGGCAATAAATTTTGTTTTTCTAAGGCCAATAACAATCGTTCCATGCCCATTGCAAAGCCAATTGCTGGTGTATGAGGGCCATCAAGCTCTTCTACAAGGCCATCATAACGACCACCACCGGCTACAGCGCTTTGTGCACCTAATGGAGTATATTGCACTTCAAAAGCTGTTTTTGTGTAATAATCGAGACCACGAACTAATCGTGGATTTAGATTATATTGAATATTGGCCGCATCAAGTAATGTCTTAAGCTCTTCAAAATGAGTGTTACAGTCTTCACATAAATGTTCATGAATTTCTGGAGCACCTACAGATAAAGCTTTACACGTTTCATTTTTACAATCCAATAAACGCAAAGGATTTTTATATAAACGAGATTGACAATCTGGGCACAACTGATCTTTCTTAGGTTCAAAGAATTCAATCAATTTTTGGCGATATGTAGGACGACAATTTGGGCAACCTACAGAATTTACCTCTACATTAAGATCCTTAAGTCCAAAATCCTTTAACAATTGAACAATCATGCAAATAACTTCACTATCCACTACAGGAGATGAAGAGCCTAATACTTCTGCACCAAATTGATGGAATTCACGATAGCGACCAGCTTGTGGTTTATCGTGACGGAACATGGACCCCATATAGAACCATTTTGTTAAATTTTCTTTACCGTACACCTTATTTTCAAGATACGCACGTACTGCAGATGCTGTATTTTCCGGACGCAGTGTATAACTTTGTTCCTTGTCATCACCAGTAGAGAATGTGTACATTTCCTTAGATACTACATCCGTAGTTTCTCCAATGCCACGTAAAAATAATTTTGTATCTTCAAAGGCTGGTGTGCGAATTTCGCTAAAACCATACGCCTTACAAATTTTGCGCATACGCTGTTCTATATAATGCCAATTTACAATTTGTTCTGGCAAGAAATCTTGTGTACCTCTAGGTCTTTTAATAGCCATTACACAACCTCCCAAAATGATTTACATAAAGCATGCCGTTTAGCTAATAAAGCGTCCAATGTATCTGTATATACATCTACATCCTTTGGCATGTGTTGTTTTTTCTGTCTAAACGAAGGGGCTTGCATCCACTTAGATGATCCACCGGGTCCCATAGACATAATTGTTTGCCGCTCTTCCATGATTTGAATATTATATTCACACGCTTTACCTGGCAATGTATACCCAATATTTTCGAGTTGACCTTTCATATATTGTTGCCTATATAAATAATACGGCACATAACCTGCCTGCTCTAATCGTTCCTGAGCATACTGCACCATGTGTTTTACTATGGACTCATCAGGTACATCATGTTGCATGTTCAAATCATATAGCGGACTACCGCGTTTGATAGCTAACGTATGAATTGTAACATTTTCAGGCAAATTATGACAAATATAATCCATGTTATGCATCATATGTTTTATATTTTGTCCAGGCAGTCCTGCTATAAAATCCATATTCACAGCAAAGTCTGTATGTTTTTTTACATATTGATACACATCATCGATATCTTGTGCACTGTGTCCACGCCCGATGCGACGTAATATAGTATCGTCCATTGTCTGAGGGTTAATGCTAATTCGATTCACATGACATCGTTGCATAGACTGTATTTTTTCAGTGGTTATAGAATCTGGTCTTCCCGCTTCAACCGTGAATTCATGCCCTTTGGGTATCAATGTAGATAATCCAGTTAGGACTCGCTGAAACTCTTCATTATTCAATATAGTGGGTGTACCACCCCCCATATAAAGCGTATTCGTGTGCAATTGGTAACTTTCACAAATCTGGCGTACATCATCTATATCCTGTAACAAGGCTGCTATAAATTCAGATTGTCGATGATACTCTTGATATAAACCGTATGGGAATGAACAATATACACAACGTGTTTCGCAAAACGGAATACCACAATAGAGGCTTATATCCTTATCAGAGTGAGACTCTAAAAAAGGGCGTTGATATTGTCCAATACGGCTAAGAATATCTAATTTTTCCATAGACACAGAAAACTCGTCCCTAATGTGACGAGTTGCATCCTCTATTGAACCATATTGGTCTATATATTTATGAAGTAATTTAGTAGGACGCACCCCTACCATCGTACCCCACTCATTATGAGCAGGCAAGCCTTGTTCTGTACGCAATAATACAAGTAATGACTGTCCTATTGAGCGTCGCCCCATAGATGATACAGGACCTGTCAAAATATGTTCAACGCCACGAATAGATACGGTCAAGACATACATATCATCACGTTCAACAGCCTGTAGGATCACATCAGCCTCTTCATTGCGAGAAAATAGCCCTGCGGCGCCACAGTTGTGGGCCACTACCGATCCAAGCGGTAGTGGCCCTGTGTAATGATATCCATTAAGCATGATGTGCCATTTTATCGAGCTTTTCAAGTTCTGCTGGCGTCATATGTGCTTGGCAATCACTGCAGTAACCATATACTTTTAATTGATGGTCGATGGTACGGAAATTCAATTTCTTTGCAATGATAGATTCCAATGTTTCTAGCATATCATCTTCAAACTCGGAAACCTTTCCACATTTTACACAGATCAAATGATGATGGAAATGGGCAAACTCTTCGTCATTTAATTCATAACGATTACGGCCATCACCAAAATCAAGACGTTTTAACAAATCTAATTCTGTAAATAAATCCAATGTACGGTAGATCGTAGCAAGTCCGATATCAGGCGCTACTTCTTTTACCAATACATATACATCTTCTGCACTCAAATGATTTTCTTCAGCATCGATGAAAGCTTGTAAAATCGTTTGACGTTGTGTAGTCAATTTGTATTTTTTATCTTTAATACGTTCTTTTAATTTTTCCAATGTTGTATTCATAATTACTATCCCCTTTACTAAATAAATTAATTAAGCGCCTACAAATGGATTATATTGTTTTTCATAACCAATTTGAGTTTCTGGACCATGTCCAGGATATACCATCGTATTGTCTGGCAATGTATATAACTTTGTTTTAATCGCGTCGATGAGAGCATCATAGTCACCTTCTACAAAATCGGTGCGCCCTACAGATTGATTAAATAACGTATCACCAACAAATACTAGACCTGGCATATAGTAGCATACGCCGCCAGGCGTGTGACCTGGTGTTTCGTATACTGTCAAATCAATAGCACCACATGTGATGTGATCACCTTCATGAACCTCTATAATGCGCCCTTTCACGGTAACCGGTGTAGGATTGCTATAATTGCTTAGATTCAATTCTGGATCACTTAAGTATTTCACATCATCATGATGCATATAGATAGGCACATCGTAAGCATCTACAATGCCTTGTACGCCACCGATGTGATCCCCATGACCATGAGTTAAGAGAACTGCTTTCGGCTTTAAATTATGTTTTTTTAAAGCGTCCAACACCTCTGTCGTAGCAGGATCGATAATGAACGCTTCCCCCTGTTCCTTATCTCCTATGACATAACAATTGGTTCCAAGCGGTCCCAACGGCATACGCATGAGAACTAAATTTGATGTATCCATTATGCACCACCTTTACTACGTTGTACCGTGTAAACTTCACGGATACGACGCAATTTAGTCATAACAAAATCAAGTTGCGATATATCTCGAATTTCAACAACGATGTTAATCATTACATTTTTCGTATTTTCAATGACTTTGGCGTTCATATTGGTAATGGTGATTTTCAATTCTGAAAGCACCGCCATTACCTCCATGAGGATTCCTGATCGATCATAAGCTTGAATATCGATGCCTACGTGGAAGGATTCGCTCGATGATTCATCCCACGAAACTTCAATCATACGCTCTAGATCTTCTGGCGTATGACCAAGGCTCGTACAATCGGATCGATGTACGGAAACACCACGACCTCTTGTAATATAACCGATAATATCGTCTCCTGGTACAGGATTACAACATTTCGCCATGCGAACCATAACACCTGGCTCACCTTTTACGAGAACACCAGTGCCATTCTTAGCCTTTTTGACACCTTGTCCCTTTAGCTTTTCAATGATTTGTTCCGTTGTTTTACGAGCATCTTCATGCTCCTTTGATTTTTTGTATAGTTCAACCAATCGCAATAAAACGGTACTTACCGGTATACCACCATAGCCACAAGCGGCATATAGCTCATTTTCAGTATTAGACTTCAGCTGTTTTACAACTTGTTGAATGCGATTGTCACAGCAAAGTTCTTTCCAATTGTAATTGAGACGTTTTGCTTCGCGCTCAAGAGCTTCAAGACCTTTTTCAATATTTTCTTCTTTATTTTCTCGTTTGAACCAATTACGAATTTTGTTCTTACTTTCAGAAGAGCCTACAATATTGAGCCAATCAAGACTTGGTTTACCAGTTTTAGAGGTAATGATATCGACAATGTCCCCATTTTGCAATGTGTAATCAAGAGGCACAATTCTACCATTCACCTTTGCCCCTACACAACGATGGCCTACATCGGTATGAACACGATAGGCAAAGTCGAGGGGTACAGAACCGATAGGCAACTTAACCACATCACCCTTAGGTGTAAATACGAATACCTCACCAGAGAATACATCTAATTTCAAAGCATTAACAAGCTCCTTAGGGTTAGACGTATCTTGCCATTCTAACACTTGGCGAAGCCATGCAACCTTTTGGTCAAATTCTTTATCGGCGCCCTTATTACCTTCTTTGTAACGCCAGTGAGCGGCGACACCATATTCGGAAACACGATGCATTTCCCATGTGCGAATTTGAATTTCTACAGGTTGCCCCATCGTACCGATAACGGTAGTATGCAATGATTGATACATATTGGATTTCGGCATGGAAATATAATCTTTAAACCGATATGGCAACGGTTTCCAAATGCTATGAGCAATACCTAGAACGGCATAGCAATCCGGTACAGTATCAACGATAACGCGTACAGCCAATAAATCATAAATTTGAGACAAGTCGCGATTATCCTTTTTCATCTTTTTATAGATACTATAAAAATGCTTTGGTCGTCCCTTGATATCTGCTTTGATACCGGCCTCACCAAGAGCCTTCGTCAATTGTTCCATCGTATCGTTAACGATATCTTCACGGGCTTGACGCTTTTGTTTCATTTGATCAACGAGATCATAGTATTTATCTGGTTCCAAATACCGGAAAGATAAATCCTCTAGTTCCCATTTCACATTGAAAATACCAAGACGATGAGCTAAAGGAGCAAAAATTTCCAACGTTTCCTTGGCAAT
The DNA here is from genome assembly GCA_963539855.1 of uncultured Veillonella sp. GTDB lineage: Bacteria > Bacillota > Negativicutes > Veillonellales > Veillonellaceae > Veillonella. The sequence goes on along the minus strand of CAUTOY010000041.1, from coordinate 4,468 downwards.
GCGTTTTTGTTTATCGCTACGCATATGTTTCAAGGTACGCATATTATGCAAACGGTCAGCAAGTTTGATTACTACAACGCGCACGTCTTTCGCCATGGCTAAAATCATCTTACGATAATTTTCCATTTGGCGATCTTCTTTAGTTTCATATTGAAACTGATTTAATTTTGTTACACCATCAACGAGAAATGCAACTTCAGAGCCAAATAGATTTTCAATATCTTCCTTTGTATACTCCGTATCCTCAACGACATCGTGGAGTAAGGCCGCAATCAATGTAATATGATCGATTTGCAAATGCGCCAAAATCTCTGCCACCGCAAGAGGATGCATGATATACGGTTCACCAGAGGCTCTAAATTGACCTTCATGGGCTTTGTCTGCAAGGGTGAAAGCCTTCATTATTTGATCGCATTCATCATCTTCTAGGTACGAATACACATAATCCATAAATTCTTTTAAGGCCTCTTCTTTATTAAAGCCTTTTTGTTCAACTAAGGCTTTACCTTCTTCATTTATGGTCATCATTGTATCACCTCCTGCTGACTATATGTAATAAACGTAACGGATGTTGTCAAATCAAGCTTACCATTGATGACATTCCAACGGATCATCGCTTGTCCATTATCGTTAGTTTCTTCACTAATAATACCTAATTCTTTAAACACATCAAGGGCCATCAATGCAGATGAACCATTTTGATTAGCTGGTTTACGCCGCAAAATTTCTTGTTCCACATGATATAAAGAACTAGCGCCGCCTTTTAATGCGAGACGTACAATTGTATATATTTCGCGTAAACCTTCAGCACTTAATTGAATCGGTTCTTCTACGATAGGTTCTATATCTTGAATCATGAGTTGTGGCGATACAAAACCTTGCCATTCATTTTTTTGAAGTGTAAAGGCGACTTTCACATTCATGCCCTGGAATATATGTCTGAACAAATCAGGACGATTCCAGGCGATAGCATCAACGCTACCATTGGCTGTTGCTAAAATCACCTTACAATGATTTTTGAGTTGCCCCATAAGCATAATGTCCTGCACCTTTGCATCCATAACGCCAAATATAGGGGTGCTATTGCCCATTCCATATGGCTCTAAGGCTGACACACGATCTACGATATCTACATCAATATCATCAACAGGCAATGTAGCATCAATGGATACGACAGGAATATACTCGTCAGGAGACACTTGCGACTTACAATACTCTGTTAAACGATGCCGCAATTCATCAATACGGCTAGCATCTATACTAAATCCAGCCGCTGCGGCATGGCCGCCAAATTGAATCAATATATCTTCACAGGATTTTAATGCGTTATAAATATTAAAGCCCTCAATGCTACGACAAGAGCCTTTACCTACGCCATTGTCAATGCTGATAACAAGTGTAGGCTTGTAAAACTCTTCTACCAATCGCGATGCGACGATACCGATAACTCCGGGATGCCAATTTTCTCCAGCTACCACGGTTACATAATCTGCTAAATGACCTTGAGCAGCCACATTAGTGCGGGCCTCTTCATGAATAGAACGTTCTATTTCTTGACGTTCCATATTTGTTTCTTGTAATTCTTGAGCAATTGTTTCTGCCAAATCTACATCATCAGTAACAAGTAACTCAACAGCTCGTGTTGCATGAGTAACGCGTCCTGCTGCATTTAGGCGCGGTGCTAAGGTAAATCCAATATGCCCTGCCGTAATCGTTTTATCATGTAAGCCGGCCACATCGATAAGCTTATCGATGCCTAAATTAGGTAACTCATTCATCTTCTTAAGGCCTGCCTGTACAATAATTCGATTTTCCCCTACTAGAGGAACAACATCAGCTACAGTTCCTAATGCAACAATATCTAAATCATCAAGATACCATTCACCACATTGGCGTAACCACAACGCTTGGCATAATTTAAATGCAACACCTACACCGGATAAATTTTTATCCATATAAGGGCAATCTGGTTGTTTATGGTTAATAACAGCTCGTGCTGGTGGAATTTGAGGCGGTGCCGTATGATGGTCTGTAATAATAATGTCGATACGATTGCAAACAGCCTCTACAATCTCATAGGAGCTAATACCACAATCCACCGTTATAACTAATGATGCGCCATCAGAGATAATATGCTCTAACGCCTCTAGATTTAATCCATAGCCCTCGCTTTGTCGTTCCGGTATGTAATAGCTTACGCGAGCCCCCATTTTCACTAAAAAGCGATATAACAGCGATGTAGCAGTAATACCATCCACATCATAGTCACCATACACAACTATGGATTTTCCAGCCTCTATGGTTTCAAGAATGAGAGACACTGCTGTTTCCATATCCTTCAATGTGAACGGATCAAGCAAATCCTTCAATGTCCCCTCTAAAAAGCGATGACCTTCATCAGTGTCTATATTCCGATTTACCATCAATCTCGCTACAATCGGATTTACACCGAGTTCACGGATTAATGTATTCTCTTTTTCTATATTCCTTGGCATAATATGCCAACGTTTCTTCTTCATAATCCAAAACCTCGGTGACACGTAACTACAACAATGTTGATTAATAGTTCCACAATTTATAATCAATATTAAAATAGTTTATAAACCTATTATCATTATCATTTCTTTTATTATACAACAAGTATCCTTATAAATAAAGGATTTTATCATTCTTTTCCATATCCACACCCCTTCTTCTTCTCAACAAAACAGCACTGTTTATTATCATTCTCATAATAAACAGTGCTGATTTATATTACTATATACTATTATTTACACATGAAATATTCCAAAATATTCAGGATAAACTAAAAACGAAAATCCCGTTTTCCATCTTCCATTTGTGCAATGTAAGCCTTTGCCTTATCTTTTACCAAATCATTCTTGATATTTTCCAATTGGTCCTCGATAACCTTGGCACCATGTTTTTTCGTCTTTTCATCACCGTAGTCCATGATGTATTCATTTAATGTCATCAACGCATTCGGTTGGCAACAGTTATGAATTTGACCAGATTTAGCAAGAGCCATAAAGCGGTCGCCAGTACGACCTGCACGATAACAAGCGGTACAGAAACTAGGCACATAGCCAAGTTCCAATAACCAGTCTACAATTTCATCCAATGTACGCGTATCGCTACGGTCGAATTGTGCGGAATTATCTTCTGGTTTTTCCTCTTCTTTGTAGCCACCTACACTAGTACGAGAGCCACCGCTAATTTGGGAAATACCTAATGCCAAACCACGTTCACGCATAGATTGGCTTTCACGAGTGGACATAATCATACCTGTATACGGTGTAGATACGCGGATAAGAGCCACAATCTTTTCAAAGATATCATCCGGTACAGCATTGCTGAAATCATCAACATCGATGTCATCAGCAGGGCAAATACGAGGTACAGAAATCGTATGAGGTCCTACACCATGAACAGCTTCTAAATGCTCGGCGTGCATCAAAAGACCTACAAAATCATATTTGTAATGTTCTAGACCATACAATACACCAATACCGACATCATCGATGCCGCCTTCCATAGCGCGGTCCATCGCCTCTGTATGGTAGGCGTAGTCGCTCTTAGGTCCTGTTGGATGCAAGGCTTCATAATTTTCCTTATTATACGTTTCTTGGAACAATGTATAGGTACCAATACCAACATCATGCAATTTTTTATAGTCTTCAACAGAGCATGCAGCAATATTAACATTCACGCGACGAATTTCGCCATTTTTATTTTTAATACTGTAAATCGTCTTTATAGATTCCAAAATATAATCGAGAGGATTATTAAGAGGATCTTCGCCAGATTCGATAACAATACGTTTATGCCCCATTGCTTCTAAGGCAATAACCTCTTCTTTAATTTGTTCCTGGGTTAACTTTTTCCGTTTAATATCGCGGTTCTTAGAGTGGTATGGGCAGTACACGCAGCCATTAATACAATAGTTAGATAAATATAATGGTGCAAATAGAACGATACGATCGCCGTAAATAGCTTTCTTAATTTCTTTAGCTAGTGTAAATAGCTTTTCTTTATATTCAGGTAACGGACATTCTAAGAGAACTGCTGCCTCTCTGTGGTTTAACCCCTTAAATGTAGCCGCCTTAGCTAAAATTTGGTCTAACAACTCACGATTTTCTTTATTTTCCTCTGCATAGGCAAGAGTATCTAGGATTTCTTGATGAGAAATAAATTCCTCCGCCTTTGGAGATTTTACATCATACATAGTACTTACCTCAAATCTTTCCGGTGGCACATCCACCATTTAGGTCTGTGAAAGTATTTCATCACCATTTTAGTGTTCTTTCACTGATACTGTACTAAGTATACCACTATTCCTACTAAAAAGCATAGGAATTTAAAATATATAGACAAAAAAATCCCTAGTGGAAAACCACTAGGGATTAATAGTCTTTGTAAAATTAAGCTTCTACAGGGTATACGCTAACTTTACGGTTATAACGACCAG